>NZ_LTAB01000004.1:0-187251 GCF_001580035.1 Sphingobium sp. 22B
AGAGGTGGCCGGGTTGGTCTGAACAGGGATCGGCACTTGATAAGTGGATCGTCTGCCGGTTCTTTGCTCGCACTGCCGATATGGGGCGTCATGTAGGGAGGGCGTAGCCCGACCGGAGTGACGCCCCATATCGGCGGCCAAATTAGCTTCGCTGGCCTTTGGCTCATGCTGCCATCGCCAGCGGCAGGTTGTCAAAATATGCCTGGTCCGGGGTCCGGGCACCAAGGCTCGAATGCGGCCTCCTTGCGTTGTAAAAGTTCAGATAACGACCGATCGATACCCGGGCTTCGCTGACCGCGGCGTAGGCGCGGAGGTAAACCTCCTCGTATTTCACCGAGCGCCACAGGCGCTCGACCACCACATTGTCGCGCCATGCGCCCCGTCCGTCCATGCTGATGGCGATTTCCTCCCGGTGCAGCACGCTGGTGAAGGCGAGCGAAGTGAACTGACTGCCTTGGTCGGTGTTGAAAATCTCCGGTTTTCCGAAGCGCGCGAGCGCTTCCTCCAATGCTTCGACACAGAAGTCGGCCTCCATCGTGATCGACACCCGCCAAGCCAGGACCTTCCGGCTGAACCAATCGACGATGGCCACGAGATAGACGAACCCCCTCGCCATCGGGATGTAGCTGATGTCCGTCGCCCAGACCTGGTTGGGCCGCACAATCGGCAGTTTGCGCAGCAGGTAGGGGTAGATCTTGTGCCCTGGCATCGGCTTCGATGTGTTCGGGCGACGGTAAATCGCCTCGATCGCCATCTTCTTCATCAGCGTGGCGACATGCTGGCGGCCGATCCCGATGCCTTCCTGCCGCAGCAGATCGCGCAGCATCCGACTGCCTGCGAATGGAAATTCGAGGTGCAACTCGTCGATGCGCCGCATGATCGTTAGATCCGCCGCCGAGACCGGCCTGGGCAGGTAATAGACGCTCCCCCGGCTGATCCCCAGTTCCCGCGCCTGCCGGGCCAGCGGCAAACTGTGCGAACGGTCGATCATCGTTTTGCGCTCGGCAACAGACCGGCCTTCCCGAGCGCGCCGGCCAAAAAATCATTCGCCAGCGTCAACTCGCCGATCTTGGCGTGCAGCGTCTTCACGTCGACCGGCGGTTCGCCCGTTTCCGACGCGTTGCCCGAACCAAACACGCCTGCTGCGCCCTCCAGCAACTGGCTACGCCACGTCGTGATCTGGTTCGGATGCACGTCAAATTGCTGCGCCAACTCGGCCAGCGTCTTCTCGCCCTTCACGGCAGCCAATGCCACCTTCGCCTTGAAAGCCGGGCTGTGGTTCCGGCGGGGTCGTTTGCTCATCTCTGCTCCTGTCTCGCGGCCATCCTGGCCGCCGTCAGGCAGAAAATCCACTTAGCTCACTGTCCAGTTTTGCCAGGCCACCTCTGACCGTTTGCTCATCTCTGCTCCTGTCTCGCGGCCATCCTGGCCGCCGTCAGGCAGAAAATCCACTTAGCTCACTGTCCAGTTTTGCCAGGCCACCTCTGAAGAGAGAAGAGGGGGAGGGGCATGAGCAGGAGAAATGCTTATGTCCCTCATTGCGCACAAACCATCCCAGGAACTCGTCGATCTGGTCCAGGCCCTTGGTGGCAGGTGGCACGGTCCCATTGCCATGTGCCGGTGCCCGGCCCATGCCGACAATGATCCGAGTCTATCCCTTCGGCAGGGCGATCGGGGTATATTGGTCACCTGCTTTGCCGGCTGCACCCGTGAGGACGTTCTTCGAGAATTGACCCGGGTTCGCATCACCCAGCGCGGAACGCCACCTGAAACGACAAGCCGGGCTGGCACCGGCAACGCCGTTCGCGTCTGGAACGAGGCCGTGGACGTTCGTAACACGCTTGGCGAACGCCATCTGGCGCGGCGTCACTTCACCACGATTCCGCCGGATGTCCGCTATCATCCGCGCTGTCCCTATTTGCCCAAACCTCACACCCAGTTCCTACCCGCTTTGCTGGTCGCAGTTCGCGAGCGACGGCAACTGACGGCGATTCAGCGAATATTCCTCGACCCGGAAACGGCTGACTACACACACAAGGCGATGCTGGGAACGCCCCGGCACGGTGCGTGGCAGGGTGGATATCCTCGCCGGATTCTGGGGATTGCCGAAGGCTTCGAAGACGCCCGCGCCTTCACATTGCTGCGCAACATTCCCTGCTGGGCGTCCCTCGGCGCGCGCCGATTTGATCAGCTGATCATCCCTGATCATGTCGAGATCCTGATGCTCGCCCACGATAATGATCCTGAGGGCCTCCGTGCCGCCAACGTGGCCGCTCAGCGCTATGCTCGGCCGCGTCTCGCTATCCACCATGCTCCGCCGTCCGTGAATTTCGGTGATTGGGCCGAGCTTCTCGCCGCCCGCATGGAGCAGGGGGCGAACCTTCCTGGCTGATACGGTCCGGGACAGGAAAGGGGAGGGGGATCGGGAGAAGGTGCAGCTGCCAGGAGGGCAGCCAACCTTCGGAGATCTTCATGACCGACCTGTTCGAGGCAACCGCCCGCGCCGACCGCGAGGCCGCTGACTTGCTTTGTCGCCATCTTGACGGCAATGAACCGATAACACGTCGCCACCTCAATGATGCCATGGTGCAGGCCTTCGGCGGAAGCGATGCCGACGGCCGCTGGACCCAGCGCGACAGCTTCGAGATCCTTGAACATGCGCTGGCGCTGCATCTGGTGCGGCAACCGACGCCGCCATCATCGCTGACCGAGGTGCGAGCCGCCATCACCTTGGTTGACCGCTTGCCCACCCAGACGGTGCGCAGCGAGCAACAGATTGCCTGGCAGCAATTCTCCACCCCCGTCGATATCGCTGCGCTGGCTGTGGTGCTCGCAGATGTGCAGCACGATGACATCATCCTGGAACCCAGCGCGGGCAACGGCCTACTGATCGCCCAGTGCGGTCCACATGAATCGTTGCACCTCAACGAACTGGATCCAGCCCGCCGCGCGCGGCTCGCCTCCGCATTCCCTCATGCCAGCATCACCGGCCATGACGGGGCGACGCTCAATTCCACCCTCGCATCAATCGAGCGGCCGACGCTCGTTCTCATGAATCCGCCTTTCGCGCGCTCGTTTGGACGCGGTGCCGATGACTATGCCGCCGTTCGTCATCTCCAGGCCGCGCTCAGGATGCTTCGCCCAGGTGGAAGACTCGTCACTATCATGCCCGACTGGTTCAGCAACAACGGTCGGATGCGCGACCAGTTCGAAACCACCCTGCGCGATACAAGCGTGCGAACCTCGCTGCGCTTGGAAAAATGCTACACCAAGCATGGCACATCGATCGCCGTCAGGTTGTTCGTGATCGACAAAGTGCCGGGCGGCACAGTTCCATCGACGATCCAGCGGGCCTCCGTTGCGGATTTCCTAGATTGCTGCACGGTTGCTGCGCGCTCGGAGGTTCGGACCGTCACGGCCCCCGCGCCCAAACGTAGCGCGGGCATCTCCCTGTTCCGCGCGGTCAAAAGCACCAAGCCCGCGCCACGACCCTGGCATGCGCCGGTGAAAAATGATGTCCTGCCGGTCGATTACACGCCGCTCGATATCCCGGCGCCGCTGCTCGAACAGACCGGCATCTATCTTCCCTATCGGCCCAGCCGTATAGCTTTCACATCCGCCGGCGAACATCCGACCGCACTGGTGGAGTCGATCGCCATGGGGTCGATCCCGGCGCCCATCCCAAGCTACGTCCCGCATTTGCCCGAACGGACCGTCACGGAACGGCTGCTCTCCGCATCCCAGCTCGAAACCGTCGTCTATGCCGGCCACGCCTGGTCGCAATTCCAGCCGGGACGCTCCAGGCCTGACAAGGAGGGCGTTGGCCTTGTCATAGCCGAAGATGGCGACCGTTATCGCAAGGGCTTTTTCCTGGGCGACGGCACCGGGGCAGGGAAGGGGAGGCAGGTCGCCGCCTGCATCCTCGACAATTGGCTCGCCGGCCGTCGCCGCAACATCTGGGTTACCAAGAATGAGCCGCTGCTCGAAGACGCGCGCCGCGACTGGACTGCGCTCGGTGGCGTCGCAGCCGATATCCAGCCGATCAACAACTGGAAGATCGACGAGCCCATCACGCTCCAGGACGGGGTGTTGTTCGTCACCTATCCGACCCTCCGCTCGATGCGATCCGATCATAGCCGCTTGCGGCAGATCATTGAGTGGGCAGGGGCTGATTTCGAAGGCGTGATAGCCTTCGACGAAGCCCATGAGATGGGCGGCGTGGCAGGCGGGGAAGGGGCTCTTGGCGCCAAGGCTGGATCGCAACAGGGTATCTGCGGCGTCCGGCTCCAGAACCATCTTCCGCTCGCTCGCGTCCTCTATGCGTCGGCCACCGGCGCCTCCGAGGTCAACAATCTTGCTTATGCGGTGCGCCTGGGGCTGTGGGGACCAGAAACGGCCTTCGCCGATCGGGAACGGTTCATCACCGACATCCGTCAGGGCGGCATTGCGGCCATGGAATTGGTGGCGCGTGATTTGAAGGCCATGGGCCTCTACCTTTGCCGGGCGCTGAGCTTCGCCGGCGTTGAATATGATGTGCTCAAGCACAGCCTGACCCCGGCACAGATCGAGATCTACGACATCTATAGTTCGGCGTGGTCGGTCATTCATCGCAATATGGAGGCGGCGCTTGAACAGACCGGCGTTGTCGATGGCCTTGAGAACACGACCCTCAATAGCGGCGCCAATGCCGCGGCGCGGTCGCGCCTGCACAGCACGGTGCAGCGCTTCTTCGGCCAAGTGCTTCTCTCGATGAAATTGCCGACAGTGATCGCTGCGGTCGATCACCATTTGCGCGAGGGTCAATCGGTGGTGCTGCAGCTTGTGACCACGGCAGAGTCCATTCTCGATCGTCGCCTTGGAGCGCTCAGTCCTGATGAGCGGGCGGAGCTTAGTTTGGACTTGTCTCCGGTCGATTTCATGGTGGATTATCTCGAACGCGCCTTTCCAACGCGCCAAATGCGGGTCTTCACCGACGATACTGGCACCGCCCGATCGGAGCCGATGACCGATGATCATGGTAATCCTGTCTATAACCCACAGGCCGAAGCGGCGCGCGCCGGGCTCATAGAGCATATCTGCGCGCTACCGCCGATCGCGGCCGCGCTCGATGGGCTGCTGGAGCATTTCGGCCATGACCATGTCGCCGAGGTCACCGGGCGGACCAAAAGGCTGGTATCGACCGGCGGTGGCGCGCAGAAGCTGGAAAGCCGATCCACCCGCTCGTCCCAGGCCGACGCTGCGGCATTCATGGCTGGAACCAAGCGCATCCTGGTCTTTTCCGACGCCGGCGGCACCGGCCGCTCCTATCATGCTTCGCTCGACGTGGTGAACCAGGAGCAGCGCGTTCATTTCCTGCTCGAACCGGGGTGGCGCGCTGACCGGGCGATCCAAGGCCTCGGCCGAACCCACCGTACCCACCAGGCCAGCTCCCCGCTGTTCCGGCCGGTCACGACCGACTGCAAGGGCGAGTTGCGCTTCACCAGCACGATCGCCCGGCGGCTCGATAGCCTGGGTGCGCTCACGCGCGGCCAGCGCCAGACCGGCGGCCAAAACTTGTTCGACCCTGCCGACAATCTGGAGAGCGAATATGCCTGTGCCGCGCTGACCAGCTGGTTCCACCTGCTCGTGAACGGCAAACTTCAGAGCGTCAGCTTTACCGAGTTCGAGGAGCTGACCGGGCTCGAACTGACCGACAAGGACGGCATATTGAAGGAGGACCTGCCGCCGATCCAGCGCTGGCTCAATCGCTTGCTCGCGCTCCCCATCGATCTTCAGAACCGGATTTTCGACGAGTTCCTGACGCTGGTCGAAACCCGTGTCACGGCTGCGCGCGAAGCGGGGCGGCTCGATGTCGGCGTCGAAACCATGTTGGTTGATGATGCGACCATCCTTGATGATACCGTGCTGCGCACCGATCCGCTCAGCGGCGCCACCTCGCATCTTATCACCATCGAGGTTGCCCGACGCCGAACGCCCGTATCGCTGGAACGCATCCTTCGGATCGCCGATGCCGATGATGCGTCGGAGTTTCTGATCAACGGCAAGTCCGGCAAGGTGGCGCTACAGGTGCAGGCACGCTCCCTGATGGAAGAGAATGACGGTACGCCCATTCCCCGCGTCGAGCTGATGCGGCCCACCCGGCGGGAATATCAGCGCGTAGCGGACATGTTTGAAACCGCCTGGAAACCCATCTTGCGCGAGGATTTTGCCGAGCGCTGGGCGGCCGAGGCCGATGAAGCTGCGCAGACGCTGGAACGCGAGACCATCCGGATAGCGACCGGATTGCTGCTGCCCATCTGGTCAGCGCTTCCGAGCGATCATCTGATCGTCAACCGCATTGCCACGGCCGATGGCCGCTCTTGGCTGGGCCGCATGGTCTATGATGAACATGTCGCCCACCTCTACACCAAGCTAGGCGTGGATCGTGCCGACAATCTCCCGGCGGACCAGATTGCGAAATCGGTTCTGTCGGGCCGGAGCGTCGACCTTGTCCGTCCCTTCGCGATCACCGTCAAGCGGGCGATCGTGAACGGCAAGCCGCGTATCGAACTGGTCGGGGCGCCGGCGGCCCAGTTGCCTTGGCTTAAATCGTTGGGCGCCTTCACTGAAATCATCCAGTTTCGGACTCGGGTCTTTTTGCCGGTGGCCGAAGCGGAGTTGATCCTGGGGAAAATCCTCGAACCAACCTGATGCGATGAAAGGGAAGGGGGAGCGGGGAGGGTGTCCGGGCTGAACCGGACGCCAGAAGGAGTTACCCCCGTGATCGATTCCATCAAGCTCTCCAAGCTCCGCCTTTCCCCCATCAACGTCCGCAAGCGGCCCGATGATCAGCTTCAGATCCCGCAATTGGCCGCCGATATTGACGCGCGCGGCGTTCTCCAGAATCTGCTGGTCACGCCGGCGAAGAAGCCACGCGGCACCTTTGAGGTGTTCGACGGCGGCCGCCGGCTGCGCGCGCTCATGCTGCTCGCCGAACAGGGTGACATTGATGCGGGCGCCTATGATGTGCCAGTGAAGGTTCTCCAGGGCGACGAAGCGACACTCACCGAAACCTCGACCGCTGCCAATTTCCAGCAGTTGCGGATGACGCCAGCCGAAGAATGCCGGGCCTTCCAGCATTTCATCGGCACGAGCGGCGATATCGACGGGGTCGCGAAACGCTTCGGTGTCACCCGGCGCTTCGTGGAAGGCCGGCTGCGGCTCGCCTCGCTTGCCGAACCAATCTTCACCGCGCTCAGCGAAGGCGAGATTACGCTCGATATGGCTAAGGCCTTCGCTTCGACCGAAAATCGCGACAAGCAACTGCTCGTCTGGGACAGTTACAATATTTCCTACACCTCGGCCGATACCATCCGCCGTGCCATCAGCAACGAGACGATGAACGCCAGCGACGCGATCGCCATTCTCGTCGGGCACGAGCGCTACGAGGCGGAAGGCGGACGGATCGACCGCGATCTCTTCAGCGAAAATGGCGATCGCTGGATCGACCCGGAAATCGCCCACCGTCTCGCCGGCGAGATCATGGAAGCGGAAGCCGCGCGCCTGGGCGAAGAGAGCGGCCTTGCCTGGATCCGCCCGATTGCCAGCAGCTATACCCATAGCGCGGCGCATGGACTGTACCGCGTCCATCTCCCGCAGCCCGAGCTGACCCTGGAACAGGCCGAGCGTCTTCAGGCGATCGAGGTGCGCCGCGAGGAGATCGAAACCGAGCTCGAAGATGAGGATTTGGCCGAAGAAGCCTACGATACGCTCAACAGCGAAGATGACGCGCTCTTTGCCGAATGGCAGGAAATCGACAATCGCGCTCCCATCCTGCCCGACGCTTATAAGCCGTTGGTCGGCCTTTTCCTCACCCTCCAGCCCGACGGCGCGATGAAGCTCGACAGCTGCTATTATAGCGAGCAGCCCATCCGTACCGAGGCCGAGGAGGGGAGGGGCACTGGCAATGGCAGCGAGGGAACCAGCCTCTCGGGCGGGGGCGGTGCCTCCCCAGCGCCCAGCCTTCCGCCGGAAAATGTCGCGCCCGGCGGCAAGCCACTCAGCGCCCGTCTCTATGATGAACTCGCGATGCAGCGCCGCGACATATTGGCAGCGGCCCTCCTGGCTGAACCAGCGCTTGCGCTCGACTATGCAATCTTCTGCATGGTCGACGAGCGCGGTTACGGCTCGGACCCGGTCGGCTCCACTATCCGGGCCGGCAAGCCGCAGGATCCTGTTTCGGGTGCGGTGCCTGCTTCCCATGCCCGCGATTATCTTGCCGAGGCCCATGATGGCCTCAATGTCGCATGGAAGGATCACAAGTCGGTCATCGATCGCTTCGAGGCATTCCGCGCCCTGGATGATGATAGCAAGGCGGCATGGCTTGCTTTCGCGGTGGCGATGTCGCTGGAGGCCAAGGCCGGATATCGCAACGAGCAGGTGCCTCTCCACGATCGGCTCGGTACCATACTCGAAATCGACTCCGCCCATTGGTGGCGGCCGACGTCGGAAAATTATTTCGATCGCATTCCCAAGGCCTCGACGCTGGCGCTGCTCAATGAGGTTGGGGGACCGGCCGTCATGGCGCGGCATGCGACGCTCAAGAAGCCGGAGATCTCCGCGAGCTGCCATAAACTGTTCGCCGGCGAGTCGATCGTCGAACCGGAGGTGAAGGAAGCGGCTCTCGCCTGGGTTCCGGACATCATGCGCTTCCGCGACACCGCTGCCGACAGCGTCGAGCCAGCGGAATCGGTCGAGGCTCAGGACCCCGAGGCCGGCGAACGGAACGACGAAACCGGACAAGACGATGCGGTCGATGAGACCGCCGAAGAAGAAGCGGTGGATGACGCGGCTGAAGCGGCCTGATCGATCGCCCCTTCTCTCCCGACGACCCGCCGGCACGATCGACCCGTCGGCGGGTCCACGCCTCGCACCTTAGGGGAACGGCCATGGCGTCCAAGAAGACAAGCCGCGAGGTCGCGGCAGAAATCACCGCGCTCATTATCCGCAAGCTGGAAGAAGGTGTGGCGCCCTGGAAACGGCCCTGGGCTGTCACTGGCGCCGGTGGCCGGCCGCTGCGCCATTGCGGCACGCCGTACACCGGCATCAATAATCTTTATCTCTGGGCGATTGCTGACGCCTGCGGCTATCGCTCGCGCTTCTGGATGACCCGCCGGCAAGCCGAGGAGCTTGGTGGCAATGTGCGGTCCGGTGAGTCCGGTTCGCTCTCCGTCTATTATTCGGCCTTTACCAAAAGGAAGAATGATCCAGCGACCGGAGAGGAACGTGATCGCAAGTTTCGCTTCCTGCGCCACTATGTCGTTTATAATTGCGATCAGGTCGATGGCCTGCCCGACTTCTACTATCCACCGGTCCTGCCGGACACACCTATCGACCCATCGGCACGGCAGGCTGAGATCGATCGCTTCTTCAACGCCATACCCGCTGATGTCCGCCATGGCGGCAATGAAGCCTATTATAATCCGTCACGGGATTATATTCAGCTGCCCGCTCCGCGATCATTCAAGTCGATGGATTATTATGCCAGTGTTCGCGCGCATGAAAGCCTGCACTGGTCCGGTTCCGCGTCACGCCTGGCAAGAGTATTCGGCAAGAGATTTGGCGACAAGGCTTATTGCTTCGAAGAACTCGTCGCCGAAATAGGTTCAGGTCTGATTTGTGCTGATCTTGGACTGCCCCATGAACTGCATGATAGTCATGCAAGCTACGTAGGTCAATGGATTTCCGTTTTGAAAGCGGACACGACCGCGATCATCCACGCGGCGTCCAAGGCCGAGCAGGCCTTTACCTATCTGCGACAATTCAGCGAAAGCACAGATGAGGTCAATAAACCTATGCCTGCCGCTGCGGACCACCCGGCCGCGCTGGCCGCCTGATCGGGAGACACATCATGGCCCTGGAAATCTCGAAAATGCTTCACCTCTCGACGGCCCATGTTACGCCAGCTGTCGCCGAGGCCTTGGACCGTCATGTCGAAGTCGTCCATCCTCCCGGTCAGAAATCCGATCCAGGCCTATGGCAAAGTCATCTCGTGCCGAACGCTGGTCGGAATATGGTTGGTTCATCTGGGTCAAGTCGACCAGCCGTGAACTGATGCCAAAGCGGCTGCAGGAATGCCTCGCTTTTGCCGAGGGCATCGGGATAACCTGGATCAGTTCGACCGCGACTGCGAGCCGATTGCCAACCTTCCGACCTATGACTGGCCCTGACCGGCTAACATTCAACACAGGAGATAAGCCATGGGATGGCTCACCATGCCGTTCAGCTCGATGGGCGGTTACAAGACCGCGAGCGCCTATCTGGATGCTCAACTCACCTATGAACGTGAATTGGAAGATGGCACGACGCAGGGTCTTCGGGTTCTGGCTTCTTCCTGTCCAGGGAACCGCGTCTATTATGCAGCGGTGCAGTCCATCACCAACGGTATTCCGGGTGAGGTCTTCGCTGTCGTCTGTCTCGTTAAATGGAGTCCCCGCAGCCCAAGCGGTGAGAATTTCGGATATAAGGATATGAGCGAATCCGCAGGGCCGCACGAAGCAGAATGCCCCGCCGATATTCTGGGCCTGCTGACGACGACTGACAGCGAATATGCGCTCGATTGGCGCCGGCGTTGCCTTGCCCGATTGCGTCTTCGCTCCCGTGCCCTCCGCAGCGGCGACCGGGTGCGCTTGGCATCCCCATTGCGGTTCACCGACGGAGAGACACGCGATCAATTCATCGTCGAAAAGCGTGGCCGCACCATGCGCTTCCGCGACGCCCAAGGTGGCAGCCTTTGCCATATCAACCACTTCATGGATCGGCACTGGCTCATCGTGCCGACGACCCGGGTCCATAAGACGGTCTTCGGATGAAGGGGAGGCCGTCTATCCTGTTGCACCGATGAGGGAATGTCATGTTCGCCAAGGATGAACCCATCTCGCCCAAGCGCCGCGCCCTGTGCAGCCGCGAAAATGCGGAGCGCATCGCATCGCGGATCTTCGATCAGGGCTTCTGCCCCGTGAGCGTCATCCGAACCGGAGATGCGCTCCAACCCTTCAGGGTTTCGACGGCACCGTCGCAGGATGATCATGTTGAATTGCAGATGGTGTCGTGAGGCGACGCCCTTGTTCCTTCAGCCAGTCGGCATAGGAGAGCGGGCTTTGAGCAATGGCTCGAATGGCGCGCAACATTCGACGCCTGACGATCCATTTGAAGGTCCGCTGGCGTCGAGCGATGTCTGCATAGCTCAGTCCCTCGAGCCGGTTCAACAGAAAAGCCTCGCGGACCTGCACTGGCATCGTCGCCAGAACCGCCTGCCTCACGAGCAGGTCGTCATCTTCAGCATCGCCCCATGCTATGATTTCCCGCCTTCCCCGGATGCGCAACGCCTGCTCGCAATAGGCGCGGTGCCGCTGTCGCAGCGCCCGTTCCGCAGGCTCGATATTTGCGTTTTGCGAGCGACTGGGCTTCTCCCCGTCCATCACCGTCGCGACCATGGCCAGCGCTTCGGCGAGGCACGCCTGGACGGCTAAAGCATCGATGGACAGGCGGCCCGCAATTTCCGCGAAGGACAGATCATCATCTCGGCACAGCAGGAAAATCTCGCCCATCAGCGCGGGCAGATCGTTCACGGCGGCGTCGATGGCCACCAGCCTCGCCGCGTCAGGTCGGGTCTTGGCAGTCTCCCGGGGTAATGGGGAGATTGCTGATGTCCGGTGGGTGTGCGGCATCATGCCTGCACCTCACGCTGTTCGCGCCGCCAACCATTCGGGCGGCGATGGCCGGTCACATCATGGACATGGTCGAGCAGCGTGCGAAGCAATGGTGCAACCTTGCTTGTCGTGAAGCCGCCATCGTCCGGTCGCGCTTCAAATCGATGGGCATGGCCCCACTTCCAATATGGCGAAAGGACGGCTGCTAACCGCGCCATGTCCGGGCAGCCATGCCCGAAGCCGGTTGCGTTGGCATAGGCAAGCGACTTGGCGACATCGAGACGGATGTGCCGCGCATTCCATTCGTCGGAAAAGCCGATGTCGAGCAAGTAGGAGGACAGGCCCAGTTGGACGACAATGCCGGATCGATACAGCATTTCGCCGACGTCATTGCCGCAGATGCCCTGGTTCAATCCCCACAAGAAGGACTCTGCATTATGATAGCGGAACCGGCTCAGACTTCGGCCCTCCCTGGTCCGCGCAAGGGTGGCTGGCTGGTCTTCATACTGCGTGTGCAGCACGGCCAGCGCATCGCTTGCGGGCGATACGACTGCCACAACCGGGGCGGCCGTGAGTGCCCGCAAAAGATCGCGGCGTGACGGGCGGGGATCAAACTCATCCATATGCGCCTCCTTTTCCGCATCCGATGCGGTCCTTGCGGAGAAGCCGGGATGGACAGGGCACGGTCCCGGCGCTTTCCACATGATTCGCGGCGATTCCATTGCGATGGGCCAACCAGCGGATTGGCCGAATGGCAATATACGCCACCGTTTATTGCATAAACGACGTCGTATATGTAAATAAACGGTGGCGTCAATAGCTTTGGCTTGGAGATTGCAGATATGACCGTTAGCGACGAAGCAATGGGACGAAGGCCGCTTGGAATGAAGCCGACTACGGTCAGGCTATCGGAAGAGACGATCAGCCGTATCGATGCGCTGGTCGGCAACCGACGCTTCGCGCTATTTGTCCGCGAGGCGGTCGAGAATGAGTTGCGCCGCCGGGAAGAGCCGGAGAAGGCGAAGGATTAAGCCGCTTGATCGGCTGATTGAACCTGCTGGATCCGATGCAGAGTTCCGGCGGGAAGCTGCGAGGCCGGATCGACCCCGCAGCCTGAAAGTGACGCCTAGCGGCGCAACGCCTCGTCCATCCACCAGGATGGACCCTGTCGGAAATCCTCGGCCATTCCGATCATTGGTCCGTCCGGTTCATCGGCGACATAGGGCCGTTTGACCGGCATCGTCGGGATCTTCAGGCGCATCTGTTCACCCGCGACCCGCCCGCGCGGTTCGAGGAGAGTTTCGAGCCATTCGAGATCGTCGAGCATCTCGATCACCCCGCGGCCCGCCAGGCAGAAATAGATGCAGCGCTGGAAATCGTCGCAATTGTCGTTCGACAGGATCGACATCAGCTTCCGCTTTCCCGCTGCGGCGCCATCAAGGACCCACTGCGCGGCTTCCCGCAGTTCCCGCACCGAATAATAGGCGTCCTCCACCGGCATGTTGATGCAGGCGTTGGCGATCATCCGGCGCGTCGGCCGATTTTCCGCGTCGAGCGCGGCATCGCGCAGGCCAATGTCGAGATCAAAATGGCGGCGAATGTCTTTCTCAAGGCTCATGGGCACATCTCCTCGGAAAAGAACATATAGAGAACAATTCGCCGGGTCAAGCTTGGTTCGACCGGCAGAAGGAGAGGGGGAGCGAAGCCGTGAAGCAAAAAGGAGTACAACATGACGATCTTCCTACCCTCAGCCCAGCCGACCATGAGCATTTGGGGCGCCATCCAGAGCGCCGATCAGATCGCGCCCGGCATCTGGCATGTGTCGACCCCGAGCCACGGTGGCATCCTCTTGTCGGAGCAGCGGCAGGCGGCGATGCCCGATGCGCTCCGGCGCGACGAGCCCTTCTACGAGGAGGACGTTAACTGGGCGCTCGTCTATCTGGGTTTCGAGGCCGAACTGCGCCGGGTCGATCGGCCGGCCATGGGCGCGGCAATCCTGCTGGCGCACGACACCGTTCGATCCTGGCGGCCGCAGGCCTACAGTGACTTTACTGGCAAGCCAGTCACGCCCCGCGACAGTCATGTGCTGCGCGCGATCGCGGCCTATGAAGCCGTGATCGGCGAGGTCGTGGTGGTCGCCGCCTTCGGCTCTCATGCCGATTGGGTGCCGGAGGGGAAGACCGGGGTCATCGGCCGACGGGTGCTTAGCGTCGATCATCTGGGACATGCGACCTATGAGATGATCGACCATCGTGCCCTGGTCGATGCCGAGCGCTATGACAGCTGCCAGATCGTCAACAGCTTCACGGCGATCGGCGCCGAACCGTTGCCGTGACGATGGAGATCATCGTCGGGTTGCCGCATCTGGGCAAGGGGCCGATCCTCGACCGCGTGGTTGCGCTACGGCAACCGGCGCTTATTTCGGCCAACTGCCTTTCCAGATATTCCGCGAGCAAGGGATGGCGCGATTGGACGAGATGGAGAACCGGGCAGCTCGCCAACGCTCGTCCGCTGGCATCGCTTCATCTCGACAGCGCGGGTTTCGTCGCGACGGCGCGCTATGGAGCATTCCCCTGGTCGATCGCCCATTATGTGGCGCTTGCCGCCGCCTTTCCATTCCGATGGTGGGCCAGCGCCGACTATTGCGTGGAACAGGAAATTGCCGCTGACCGCGCACAGGTGCTTGAACGGCTGTCACGCACCATCGCGGCCAATTTCGAATGCTGCCGCCGCGCCGATGATCATGGTATCTTGTCGACCATGATGCCGGTGATCCAGGGCCGTCGACCCTGCGATTATGAGCGCTGCCTCGACGCGCTATGGGGATTGATCGAGCGTGCGCCGCTTATCGGTGTCGGCAGCATGTGCCGTCGCGAGGTCGCCGGACCTGAAGGGTTGATCGCGGTGGTCGAGCATCTCGACCGGATCTTGCCGCCGTCAACCCGCCTCCATCTGTTCGGCGTCAAAGGCCCGGCCATTCCCTATCTGCTTCCGTTCGGGAAGCGGATCCGCTCGATTGACAGCCAGGCCTATGGCACCAGCGCGCGTCGCGAGGCCCTGAGCCGGGGCATCTCAAAGACCGACCGCTTCGTTGCGGACCATCTTGAGACCTGGCTGGGCCGTCAGGCCGAGCGGCTTGGCGATGCGCCAAAAGCTCTGCCCATAAACGCTCCCAATATCACGGATGCCCTGCCGGCCGATGGGTGGGAAGCGGCGATCGCGCAGGCGCGGGGCGAGATCCAATCCTTGATCGAACAGGGTGAACTCGACCATGATGCGCTGGTCGAGCCTTGGATCCAAACATGGGCGGCCGAGATCTACCATAGTCGCAGGGATGCGTTCGGAGGAACGGCTATCCGCGCAGCGGCATGATGTCAGCCGTCATTATCATGTCCGTTCGCGCGCTCCCGTTTATCCTGGTCTGAACGATCCGAGGCGATCACGCGCACGCCCAACGCCTGGATGATCTGCATGACGTCAGGAGCGAGCTTCGCATCCTCCCACTCGGCTGCGCCGGACCATGGTTCCTCAGGCGAGACAGGGGTGAGCTCTCCGGACGAAAAGTCCATGAGATGGCCCGACTGAATGAAGTGATTCTGGAAGTCGCACTGATAGTCACCCAGGATCTGAACCGGGATTTGCTCATCGCCGGCCTGTCGCGCCGCAAACACCTCATGTTCACCGGCAAGGACGATATAGAGTGTTGGCAGTCGTGCGCCGCTGACGCGCATCACCTCGATGGGACCCGCGGGCCTTTCCTCGCGCCGCGCCGTGATGGCGCTGACCATGCGATTGTAGTTCCAGGGTTGCGCCAGCACATGGCGCGTTTCGACCTGTTGCGTGACCTGCCCTTCCAGCGATGTGCATTTGCCGGTGGTGGCGATCAGCGCTGCGGCCAAGCGATCGACCTGAAACGCCCCGCCGATCACCGTCAGCACGCCGGTTGAATTGAGCGCGGCGGAGCGATCATCGTCGGAGGCCAAGGGGGATACGCTGGGCAATCGCACGTCGATCGTCCCAGCCTGTATCAAATCGATCAAATTCATAACCACGGCATTGGCCCCCCGGCGCGACGCGGCGATGCTAATGTCGATCGCCCGCGCAAGCCATACTGCCGATGGGGTATGAACCGCAGAAAAACGGCTGCTGGCCCAGATCGGCAAAGAGGAGGGGGATCGAGGTGGAAGGAGCGCGCCCTGCGCTTGAAGCCGGAGACCCCATCATGAGCTACGATGTTGCCTTTCGCCACGCCCAGGCCCTTGATCCGAGCGGATGCACGACCATCGCCGCAACACTTCACGTGCTTGAAGCGGCGATCACCGATTGTCGCAACGCGGGCAAAGACATTGAGTGCGATCCTGCCGTCATTCTGTTGGCCCGCCATTTCAGCACCGTGTGCGCGAGCAAGGCCTCCGAGGCCGAGATGCGGCAGGCGTGCATGACGGAGATCGCCGCCATTCGCGGCAGCCCGACATTGCCCGTCCTTTGTCAGCGCGGCGTCGCGTATGACGCGCCGGCCAAACGCACCTTTCACGCCGAAGGGCGCCGCGCTCTGCTTCGCTTTGCCGATGCGTTGGGGCTTGCACCGGGGGCCTACAGCATTCGTTCCAACCCGGCGGGGCCGGCGGTATCGGGCGACATCACCCTGCATGGCCAAAATCTGTGGATGCAATTGTCGATCTCTCCTTTTGGCCCTGGCCATGAAATCTGCTTTCGTCGCGTGCGGGGCCGCGACGATCACATAGGAGAACGCAACCACTGGGCTTCGGTTCAGGAGCTGCTCACCCCGGACCGATTGGCTGACCGGGTTTGCCGCGACCTCAAGCTGCCCTGCTGCGCCAAGCCGCGTCTCGCCGTTTGACGGCGCCGGTCCGCCAACGCCTTCCCATCCTACGGATGATGGGGCTGCCGCGACCAGCCTGCTGGCGCATGCGACAATCAGGAACGCCACCCATGGACACCAAAAGCTTCATCGCATCCGATCCCGCCTGTTGGATCAGCCGAGGCCGAACCGCCGAGCATGCGGAAATGATCGCTGCCGCTTGGCGTGCCTATCCCGACCTCCCGAACGACGCCCCTCTGGATTTGCGCATGACCCGGACGCGCGAACGGGTGGTCGCCATGCGGCCAGTTACGAACGCGATTGCGCGTCAAACCGAATGCGAACGGCAGGCCCGCAATTTCGCCTTCACGCAAGCGAAGGTGGCACGGGGTGGCGGCACGCGACTTGATCAGGCTATTCTGATCGGCCGCACGGATCATGGCTATGACTGGAACGAGGCCGTGGAATTTGCCAATGGCTGGTATGCTTTATGCCCAGCTGCGCATAAGGCGTACCAGGAACCGATATAGGCCGCATGATCGTCGAGATGGGTGGTTGGGAGACCCACATCGGCGCCAACCAGCGCTGCCGACAGTTCAGCCACCAACTCCTCGAACGCATAGGCCTGATCGCCGAAGCGCTTGCCGAAGGATCGGGCAAGCCGGTCTGGATGACCCGTCCAATGACCAGCCTCATGCGCGAGCGTGGCCGCCCATGCAGCACGCGTGTCGAACTGTTCGACGGGCGGCATCGTGATGAGGTCTGCGCGCAGGTTATAATAGGCGCGATCGCCTCCAGTCCGCAGCCGCGCCGGCAGGCGATCGACGAAGCGTTGTGCCCGCGCACCGAGCCGGTCGCCCGGTGGGACGAGCGATAGCGGTTCTGGATAGAAATCGGACGGCAGCGCGTCGATCTGGTCTGCATTGAAGACCGCATAGGACCGCATCACCCGGCGATGCTCATCGACCAGCTCGCCGGGACGTTCGCTGGAATCGACCTTCTTCGAATAGGCCTTGTAGAAGATTGCAAATTGCGCCTGCTCACCGGCACGGACCTGCCCGCCAAGGGTCTGCGCCTGGCGGTAGGTCATCCAATGCCGTGACCGATAGCCGCATTGCTCGGCAGCCAGCCACAGCCAAAAGGTGTTCATGCCGCGATACGGCTCGCCATTGGCCCGCAGCGGACGCCCCTGCGCCGCACACGAACGCCAGGGCCGCACCCAGGGTCGCACACCGGCCTCGAGCCGGTCGATGATGGCGCACGTGATGGTCTCGGCCGGCGAGGGCCGGCCCGATGATCGAGTCATGGTGGATACTCCACGAAAGAGCGGCGGCCAGCGCCGCCGATGAAGGACTGCGGGCGACGCAAGAGCGCCGCCGGCCATTACGCGTTGGTCTCAGGCCGCCTCGTCGAGGTCATCAGCATCGCCATCGGGGGCGATCTCCCCTGCCCCGCCGTCGCTGTCGTCTTCGTCGCTGAGGAAGGCGGAATAGCTACGGAAGCTTTCGGGCTTCTCCACCGCGCCAAACCGCATCTCATCGGGCAGCCAGCAGAGCGCCTTTTCCCGGACTTCGGCCTCGACGATGCCCTGCCCGGAACAGAGCGCCGCGCAGGCATTGGCAAGGTCACCCTTCTTGGCGTCCTTGTAGCGGCCGCGCAGTACTGGCCCGCCGATCTCTTCAAGCGCTTCGAGCATGACGTCCTTCTTCACGCGTCCGAAAAAGTTCTGGGCATCGGGCCGCCACCATTGCGCGACATCAATGTCGAGCAGACGTCCGAGATGATCGTGGAAGCCGTTGCGGCGCCCGCCATCGTCGACGTTGAGCGTCGGTTCGAGCGTCTGCGCCACGACATGGGCAAGCCAATCGGCGCGCGCCTGTTCATCCAGTTGCCGGAAGGCATCGAAACGCGACGACAGCGTGTTCCCGCCTGCCCAGCTCACATCGAGCCCCTGGCGCTGTTCGGCCAGGACGTTGCTGGCCGCGCTGCCTTCGTCGCGGAAGCCGACGATCGGGAAGCTCGCGGCGGCCGCTTGCAGCGTCGAGTGGTCCCGGACATAGCCGCTGGCGAACACGGTCCGGTGCGCGATCAGGAATATCGCGAGGTCGAGCGCGAACCCCGCGTCCGAGGCGACATGGGACGCCAGGATCTGCCGCCGCTGGGTCGCGAGTTCGTCAACCAGCGTCGCGCTGAGCCGGGAGGCCGCGACCTTGCCGGACGGTGCTTCGGGTTCTGCGTCCGCGCCCGCCTGACGAATGGCGCGCTCGCTGAACATGCGGCTGTGCACCCGCGGACTGCCATCGGGCGCCAGATAGATGAAGGTGCCCAGCTGGTCCTTGATCGCATCGTCGACCATCGTGCGCGCCGCCTCGATCGCATCGAGTTCCCGCTCGATGTCGGCGAGCCGCACCGAAGCCGCCTCGGCCTCTGGTGTGCCGTCCTCAAGTTCGGTTTCCAGTTCACGGATGAGCGCATCGCCCTCATCGGAAAGACTGTCGACGCGATCCTGCTCGTCCTCGCTCAATTCGCGCAGCGCCGGATGATATTCGTAGAGCTGGCACTCCATGTCATAGGGCACATGGGTCGCGAGGACCGGTGTCACGAATGCCAGCTTCTGCTCGGCAGCGAGTATTTGTGCCGCTGCTTCGAGCTTCTGGGCGGCAAGCTGCTCGATGATCTCCACGTCGATCCAGCTCTCGTCCGCATCATCGCCGAACAGGTCGCGCTCGATCCGGCCGCCCGCACCGACATAGGCATCGCGGCCAACGAACCGCGCCTTCGCATCGGTCGCCTTCACCGTCCCATTGAGGAGCGCACGGCGGACATTGTCGGGATTGTCACCATAATAGGACCGGCTCATGCTCTCGAACACGCGCGCCTGGCGATCGACGTCGGGCGTGACGGCATAAGCCTGGGCGACCCCCAGCGTGATCTCGCCCGCCGCCAGCGCCGCGAAGACTACCGGAGCCAGTTCGGCAAGCCGGACCCGCTGCTCGACGAAGCGGGTCGTGACCCCGAAGCGTTTCGCCACATCCTCGGCGCTCGCCCCCCGGTCGAGGAAGTGCTTGAAGGCCGAGCATTCATCCGCCGGGTTCATCGCGACGCGATGGAAATTCTCGGCAAGGCTCGCTTCGGCCGATCCGGCATCATCCTCGAGCACCAGCACCTGAACCTCATGGTCCGCGGCAAGCCGGTTCGTCTCAATCAGGCGTTGGAGCGCCCGCAAGCGGCGGCCGCCCGCCTTGACGGTGAAGTGCCCCGCTTTTTTTAGCGGCGTGACCACGAGATTCTGCAACAGGCCATGCGCAGCGATATTCTCGGCCAGACTGTCGAGGTCGGCATCGCGATTGGATTTGCGGACATTATCCTTGGAGAGCGAGAGGTTCTTGACCTTCACGGACTGGATCATCGGTTGTCTCCTTCGAGGGTTGCGCCGACGTCGTCGGCCGGCTTGAGCCACTCAGGCCCACCCGGCCGAAGGCCCCCTCCCCTCTCTTCGATCGCTTGACGCTGCCGCTGCTCAGCCTGCTATCTCGCCAAGGATCTCGACGGCGCGGCTCGGTGGGACGAAGAGCCGCGTGCGGTGTTGGATGATCTCGGTGAAGCAGCCCGCCGCCTTGAGATGAGGAAGGGCGTCGGACTTCCAGTCGAGCAATTCGAGGCGTTGGTCGCCGGCGACCAAGGCCCGCTTCAGCCGGAGCGACCCGATCGGCATGATCTCGCCCGAGGTGCGAACGTGCTCGACCCGCGCGCCTAGATCGATCGCGACATGGGCGGCGATGCCGAATGCGCTGGCGATCCGCTCCACCAGCGGCGCCGGAATAAGACGCCCGAGAAGCGACTGGCCGTCATCGCTCGTCAACCGCCAGACCTGGACATGATCGTCGGGCAGCTTTCCCCAGACCGGGAGCAGCAGGCCCGTGACCAGATAGATGATCTGCGTACGCGTCTGCGCGGCCATCGCGTCGCATTCGGCCTGCCAGGCTTCGTCGAAGCTCGCGCGGTCCACGTCGGTCCAATGGGTTTCGGCGAAGAGGTCCTGCCGGTGCCGTTCGGTGCGCGTTGGACGCACCAGCTCGTAGCGGCGCACGGTCCGCCCCTCTTCGTCCGTCAGCGAGAAGGTCGGCCGGCAAATGGCGGCCTTGCCGGAACGCGGGTTGATCAACCCGCGCGCTTCCGGGTCGGCCAGAAGCCAATGCGCTCGTTCCAGAGTCAGCGGCCGATATCGTTCCTCGGTTTCGATACGCAGGATCTCGGTTTCGGCGCCGCTCACGGGATCGCGCCGGATCACCGTGCGGTCGAGGATCGAAATTCGGTCGGCCGCGATCGTTTCGACGCCAAGATCGAGGGTGCCAGCCTCGCGGGCCTTTTCCACCCGTGCTTCGATCAAGCCCAGATATTCGTCGAAGATCGCGTTCTGCAGGTCGATGCGCAGTGCCAGGATGCGGTTCAACCACCGCTGGATCGTGGGCAAGGTCTCAGTGAGCCCCCCACCCTCCCCGGCCAGGTTCAAACCGGTGAGCGACTGGAATTGATCAAAGCGCACCGATTGGAGCTTTCCCTGGAACAGTAGGCGAAACCACTGGTCGAGCGATTCCCGCGCGAAGTCGGACTCCAGATTGTCGCGGGGGTCGAAAAGTCCCTGCCCGCCGGTCTGGCGTTGGCCGCGGGTCAGGGCGCCCAAGCTGTCGAGGCGCCGGGCGATGGTCGAGATGAACCGCCGTTCGCCGCGGCAATCGGTGGAAACGGGCCGAAACAGGGGTGGGCTGGCTTGGTGGGTGCGGTGCGTGCGGCCCAGCCCCTGGATCGCCGCGTCAGCACGCCAACCGGGCTCGAGGAGATAGTGAATGCGGCGCCTCTGATTGAGCGCGTCGAGGCTGGCATGATAGCTCCGTCCCGTGCCGCCGGCGTCGGAAAAGATCAGGATACGCTTTTCGCCGCGCATGAAGCTGTCGGTCTCCGCGAGGTTCGTGCGCGCGCTGCGCCGTTCGATCCGCTGACGGCCCTCGGCATCGACGATGATCCGCCGGCTGCGACCCGTCACCTCGGCCACTGCCTCCGTCCCGAAATGCACGATGATATGATCGAGCGCCGAGCCGACCACCGGCAGCGCACAGAGTTGCTCGAGGAGCTGGTCGCGCATGGCCATCGCTTCCCGGCACAGCACGGGCTGCCCAGCCTCGTCGATCATCGGTTCCGAGCGCACCGTGCCGCTATCGTCGGTATAGGTGCGCATCTGGCGCACCGGAAAGGCCGCCGTCAGATAGTCGACCAGGAATTCGCGCGGGGACAGCTCGATGTCGAGCCAGGCGCGCTCCTCAGGGGACAGGTCGGCAAGGGCACGATCGAGCATCGCTTCCGACGTCGACACGAGCTGGACCACGGCGCAGTCGCCCCGCGCGAGATCGGCGGCGATCGCCGGGATCAGCGACGGCAGCTTCATCGACAGCAGGATCTGGCCGAAGAAGCGTTGCTTGGTCGATTCGAAGATCGACAATGCCGCGGCCTTCGCGCCGCTATTGTAGGTGGCACCGCTGAAACCGTCGGTGACGCGCGTGGCGGCGAGCGCGGCCTGCAGATTGTTGTGAATGATCGCCCAGGCATCGGCATAGGCATTGTATACGGCGATCTGTTCTTCGCTGAGCCGATGCTCGAGGATGTCATATTCGACGCCGGCGAAGCTGAGCGCCCGCGCGGCATAGAGGCCCTGCGCCTTGAGGTCGCGGGCGATCAACTCCATCGCTGCGATGCCGCCGCGGCGAAGCGATTCCACGAAGGCCCGCCGGTCGGCGAAGGCCGTCTGCGGTCCCCACAATCCGAGGCGTGTCGCATAAGCGAGGTTGCTGACGTCCGAGGCGCCCGTCGCCGAAGCGTAGAGAATCCGGGCGCGCGGAGCGAGATTTTGGAGGCGGACGCCGGCGATGCCCTGTTCGGATCCTTTCGTGGCGCCGAACCGGCCCTCGCCACCGGCCACCCCGGCCATCTCATGCGCCTCGTCGAAGACGATGACGCCGCTGAAATCCTCACCCATCCATTCGATCAGCTGGCGCAGCCGCGTGCCCCTGTCACCGCGGTTGGAGCGCAGGGTGGCATAGGTCAGGAAGAGGATCCCATCGCCCAGCGCGATCGGGGTGCCGAGCTTCCACTGGTTGAGATGCTGGATGTCGAGCGGCAAGCCGCCAAGCGCCGACCAGTCGCGCCGCGCGTCTTCGATCAGCGTCTCGCTCTTGGATATCCAGAGGTGGCGGCGGTTGCCGCGCAACCACTGGTCGAGGATGACGCCCGCCACCTGCCGCCCCTTGCCGGCGCCCGTGCCATCGCCAAGGAAAAAGCCCGTCCGATAGGCATTGCCGGCCTCTGCCGGCAACAGCGAAAGCCCCTCCTCGCTAGATACGAACCGGCCCGGAAGGTCACGCTCGAACGCCGCGCCAGCGTAGATCAGCGTTTCGAGCTGCGCGTCCGAGAGCAGGCCGTCGTCCAAGATCCTGGCCGGCAGCACGGGTTCATAAGCGACCGAGGGTGCGGCAATCGATCCCATTGCCTGCGATTCGACCAGCGCGCTTGGGTGCTCACGGGCATCGGCAATCAGCAGACGGCTCGGCCGATAGGGCAGGTAAATCCCTTGCGGTTCGCCCGCGGGCGCCGGCGCGTCGAGACGGTGATAGGCGACCGCGCGGATCGTGGGCAGGGTTACCGCCACACGCGAGCTTACGGGGCGGGTCCGCCGCGTAAGGCCCCGGAACAATCCGCTGGGGCGGGAGATCGGTTGCGGCGTGGGGGCGCACGGGGTCGCCATCGCATCGACGGCCGCGAGCGCAGCGCCGAACGTCGTACAGGTCTGGCGTGAGACGCAATCCCCTGCCCCGCCCTTTTCGAGGAGAATGAGCTGAACCGCTTGCCCGGTGCCGTGCTTGGTATAGGCATTGGGCGGCAGGTCGAGATGCAGCCGGAGATGTGCGCCCGCGGTGGCGTGCAGCCAATCCGCGTCCCCTGTCTCGATGCGATCGGGAAGAATGACGGCGCAGCGCCCGCCTGGTGCGAGGCGCAAGAGCGCGGAGCGCAGGTGGCGAAGCGCAGCGTGGCGGTCGCGCCCCCGTCCCTGGCTCCGCGAGAAGGGCGGGTTGATGAGCACGACGCTCGGCACCAGTTGCGGATCGAGCATGTCGTCGATCAATTCGCCGTCATGCGTGCTCAATGTGCCCTCGGGAAGGGCATGACGCAGCAAACGCGCGCGCCAGGCATCGATCTCATTGAGGAGAAGGCGAGCGCCGGCAAAATGACCGTGTACGGCCAAGAGCCCGGTCCCGGCCGAGGGCTCGAGTACGATATCGCTTGCCGTGATCGCGGCTGCCCTGGCGGCAAGGAAGCCGATCGGTGCCGGTGTCGAGAATTGCTGGAACGCGACCTGCGTTTCGCTACGCACGCTGTGCGTCGGAAGCGCCGCCGTCATGGCGATCAGCTGGGCGAGCCGCACATTCGCATCTGCCGGGAGTGTTGTGTTCTTCAGATGGAGTATCTGCGCGAGTTCGAGCACATCATAGGCGTCGCGCAATGACCATGAGCCATCCGCGCTCGAGCCACCGAAGGCGGAGGTCATCCCGGCAAGGAGGTCGTTACGTGCAACCGAACGGCCTTCGGACAGCCGGTCGGCTATGCCTTGAGCAGCGGTCCGGGCGGGATCATCGAGCGGCAGCGTGAGCGCGAGGGGTTGTGTGGCCATGGGGTATCTCCGGGTCTGACACCTGGCATCAGCGCCAGGTCATCAGCCTGAAGGCCCCCTCCCCTCTCAGGCCGCCTCGGTGGCCCGGCGGACACGCCAAGCATCATTCCAGTCCGCGTGCCGTTCCGGGAGGCGGAGCACCAGTTCGCGTCCATGGGCTGTGAGATGCGGCCGAGCTTTTTTGAGCATGGCGGCAGCGGCGGCACCGCGATCGCCATAGACGATGATACGCTTGACCCGTTCGGGGATGGCGACAAGCCCAAGGCGTTCGACCCCGCCCAGTGCCCAGGTCGGCGTTCCGAACCAGGCCATTGCTGAAAGGGCGTCCTCGATGCCTTCGGCAAGGCCAAGCTCCTCGTCGGCCGGCGCCAGACGAATGGCCGCGTCGCCGAGAAGGCCAAGGGCAATCTTCGGTTTTGGCAAGGGTTTGTGCAGGATGTCGGCGAGATCGAGGCAGGTCCGCTGGACGGCGACAACTCCCAGATCATTCTCGACCGCGGCGATCATCGCCGGAAAGTACCGGCGACGCTCACCGGCCCCGACGATGGTGCGCGGATTGTAGCGCAGACAACGCGGATAGGGAGGAGCAAGACCGCGTGCGGCAAGGTAATCGGCCGCTGGCGAGCCGGCTATGGGCTGGCTTGCCTTCCATAGCCGAAGCGCGAGAGCGCGATGGTCGGCCATCGCCTTCGGGCGCGGCATGGTGAGCGGCACCGCATCGTGAAGTTTCCGCCGGCGCAGGGCAGTCAGAACGTCGCGCGTATCGCAGCCAGCAAAGCAGTGGAACAAGATCGCCCGTTCGCCCAGGCGCACTGACAGGCTGGGGCCATGATCGTCATGAGCCGGGCAACGGCATTCGCCGCACGTCCCGCGCCACGTTCCGCCGAGGGCTTCGACAATGGCTTTGGCGCGATGGGAAGCAGCTAGGGGCATCAACTAATCCTTGCAAAGTGGTGGAGCGCCGCTGCCGGTTGCGCCCTCCCCTCTCCGCCAATTCAGCCAGGCATGCCCTTGGCTGCGAGGATACCGAATTCCTCGACGATGCGATCGGTTGTGTAATGGGTCACGCCGTCGCGTTCATAGGAGCTGTCCTTGAGCCGCCCGGCAATCCGCACCAGATCCCCGACTTGGGCTCGGTCGGCGATATGCTTGCGCTGGCCCTCGCTGAAGACGCTCACGCGGTTCCAGTGACTGTCTTCCTGCCATTCGTCATCGTCACCCTTGCGGCGGTAATTCGCGCAGACCGACAGCAGGGTGACTTTCGGTCGCGCATCGATTTCGCCGATCCGGCCGATGATCTCGAACTTGGCGAAGTTGATCATGCACCCTCCATTCGTGACGTCCTTTGGTGAGGAAGCCTATCGTGGACGGCCAACTTCGCGTATCCCTCCAGGCAGGGGGATTGAAGGTTTGCTTCAAGCGCAGCGCCAATCTCTTTCTCAAAATAAAAATATCAAAACGCCGCTGCTCGCAGCGGAAGCTTTTCCGATTCAAAAGGATTCAGATTCGGGAAGCCGAAAGCCCAGCGTTTCTGCGGGCTTGAGCAAGCCTATCCTGACCGGACGGGGGATTTTGCCTGCCCTTGTGGGGGCTCATTCCTGACCGATCGGGGGATGCAACCTGACCGGTTGGGGCTTTCCTGACCGCATGGGGGCCAGGCTCTGTTGGGCGCGATTCGCTCGTCATATCGCTCGTCAGGGACGTTCTTCGCCCTCCCCGCGGCCGTTTGCGAGGGTCAGATCGCTTTGAAACGCGACTCGGCGTACTTCCTTGTGTTTTGTCGTTTCGGGGTGAAGTTCCATCCTGACCTCTTGGGGGCCGAAACCGCCGTCTATCCTGCCCTGACTTGACGCAAGAGGACAGGTCAGGCAGATTTTCTTCCACGCCGGACGAATCGGTCCAGACTTCATGGCATGGATGACGAACAAGCCCTAGACCACGCTGTAACGCCCTCCCCCGCCGGTGATGATGCTTCTCCGGGGCGGGCGATGCGGGTGGCTGCCGCCCTGCAGGCCAAGGGCGGCGACGAGTTCGCCAAGCCCGGCAGCATCGTTGAGGTCAAGTTCGTCAAAGGCCAGTCGCTGAGCCTGACCGCTTCGCGTTTGCTTGCGCTGATGATTTTGACTGCGGGCGGTGATGCCTGGGAGGACCGCCCGCACAAGATGCGAAAGGCGGATATTCGCCGCGGCCACAAGGGCAATGAGCGCATCTCGGATATGCTCGAGGAACTGCATCGCACGCTTTTTGCGGTCGATGATAAGTCCTGGCGCGGCAAGAAGGCGACGCTGCGCTTTTCTCTGATCTCATCATCGCGCGAAGAAGTGGAGGACGAGGAGGGCGCTGAGGCAGGGTGGATCGAGTGGGAGTTCACGCCCGACGCTCGGAAACTGATTCAGGAATCGGAGACCTATGCGGTCCTGAACCGGCAGGCGGTGCTCGGCTTTCGGTCGACCTATGCGCTAAAGCTGTACGAGATCGGGGCATTGCGGTTGCATCGACGCCAGTCGCTATGGAAGGGCGACATGACGGCACTGCGTGCGCTGCTCGGCATCGCGCCAGACGTTTACAAGGACTTTGCGCAGCTGCGCCGCAAGGTTCTCGAAAAGGCGAAGGCCGAAATCGACCAGCTCGCTCATTTCCGTGTGGAGTGGCGGGAAATCCGTCAGGGTCGAACCGTCACCGAGATCGAATTTCGTTTTGAGCCAAAGGATGCGCCTGAGCAGATAGCGACCGTGGATGAAATTGCCCGACACTCTGCGGGGAGGAAGGCGAGGCGCGAGGACGAGGTCGAGACTGTGGCCGTCGAAGCCGTCACGCAGGCGGCGGTGGCGGCCTTGGTGTCAAAGGATAAGACTGGGGCAGGGGAGGTTACCTTCCCAAACGGCACGATCCGATTTGGGTCGGACACGCTCGCGGCCATTGGCCGTTCGGCCGGCGGTGGTTGGGACATCGACCTGATTGCCGACGCCTATCGCGCGCAGATGGGTGAGAGGCTGGCGAAGCTGAAGGGCGCCAAGCTGATCGCGTCCTGGACCGGCTTTTGCGAGAGCTTCCTGGCGCGGCGCGGGCGCCCTTGAGCCGAAATTGCACCGGTGCAATTTCAGGGTGGCTAGCCCCCAAGAGGTCAGGTTGTAGGCGTGCGCACGAAAGGCTGGCGACGCAATTCGAGGCAATTGGGCCGACCGGGCCTACTCACTTGCGAAAATAAGCCTTTCATTGACCTAAAAGTGCAAATTGAGCTATGGCCCCTACAGTTTCGCAAGGGGGCCTATCTTGGCTGCATCACTCGATATTGAGGGCACGCAGGATCTGCTGTCCGTCTCAACGCTTGCACAACGGACCAGCTCTGTTCTCGAGCGGCTCCGCGACTCTGCGCGTAGCGCCCGGGCGGACGAACGGCGCGAGCCCACCTTCCCGATCGGTAAAGCGGCCGAACTGGTCGGCCGGACCGCGGCGGCCATTCGCGAGGCCGAGAAGGACGGCCGCTTGCCGCCGCCTCCGCGAACCGAAAATAATCGGCGCGTCGGTTATACCCTGGCGCAGCTCAACGACATGCGGGGATTGTTCGGCACCCGGCCCTGGCGGGCTGCCACCGACCCCTGTTGCGTCATCGCGGTGCAGAACTTCAAGGGCGGGGTCGGGAAATCGACCCTATCGGTGCACTTGGCTCAATATCTCGCGATCAAGGGCTATCGGGTGGCTCTCATAGATTGCGACAGCCAGGCGTCGGCAACGACGCTCTTCGGCTATGTTCCCGACCTCGACCTGACCGAGGAGGACACGCTCTATCCGTTCCTGCGGCACGACGACATGGAGTCGCTCGACTATGCCTTGCGCAAGACCCACTTCGACGGTCTGGAGCTTGTCCCGGCCAATCTGCGGCTCTTCCAGTCGGAATATGAAATCGCGGCGCGCATGGCGCGGGGGCAGGGGAACCTGATCGACCGCATGGCGCAAGGCATTGCGAGCATTGCCGATCGGTTCGATGTCGTCGTTCTCGATCCGCCGCCTGCGCTCGGTGCGATCTCGCTTTCGGTGCTGCGTGCGGCCAATGCACTGGTCGTGCCAGTGCCGCCGACGGTGATGGACTTCTCGTCGACTGCAGCCTTCCTCGCCATGCTCGACGAGACCATCGAGACCCTGGCTGATCGCGGCTTGGCCCCGTCGCTGCAGTTTCTGCGCTTCGTGGCCTCCAAGGTCGACGAGAACAAGTCGATGCAGAAGGAATTGCTGAACCTGATGCGGACCCTTTTCGGCCACGCGATCGTGCGCACACCGCTCAAGGATTCGGCGGAAATCGACAATGCGACGGCGCGGCTGATGACGGTCTATGAGCTTGACGGACCTGTCACCAGTTCGGCGGTGCGCAACCGCTGCCTCGCCTATCTCGACGGCGTGAACAGTGAAATCGAGGTCGACATCCGGTCGATGTGGCCCAGCCATCTGGCGCGCTTGCGCAAGGAGGGCCTCGCCTGATGCGAGCAAAATTGCACCGGTGCAATTCCGGGTAGAAGGGGTGGATGATGAGCAAGAAAAACGCCAACTTCGCGGCTGATCTGGTCGCCGGAATCGACCCAGGGGCGCAAGCCCCAGCGGCGCGGCGCCCTGGCATCGGTGCGAGCGTCCTGGCGGGTCGAGAAAGCCGGCTCGCCGAATTGGCGACGGGCAGTGTCGTCTCACGCACCCATGAACTCGTTGATCCGGCACGTT
This sequence comes from Sphingobium sp. 22B, assembly GCF_001580035.1. Taxonomy (NCBI): domain Bacteria; kingdom Pseudomonadati; phylum Pseudomonadota; class Alphaproteobacteria; order Sphingomonadales; family Sphingobiaceae; genus Sphingobium; species Sphingobium sp. 22B. Next base: position 28,943 of record NZ_LTAB01000004.1, read on the forward strand.
GCCGGATGTGGGTCGGCCACAACCGCGAATATGCGCTGCTTAACGAGGAGCGGTGCGCCGATCTCATCGAAAGCATCAAGGCGCAGGGAAAACAGGAAATGCCTGCCATCGTCCGGCGGGTGAAGGACGATCCTGCTGTCGATTTCGAGGTGATCTGCGGCGCGCGCAGGCATTGGACGATCAGCTGGCTTCGTGCCCATAACTATCCGGATTTCCGCTTCCTCGTCGATATCCGTAGCCTTACCGACGAGGAGGCGTTCCGGCTTGCGGACCTGGAAAACCGGGCGCGCGATGATCTTACTGACCTGGAACGGGCGCGCGACTATTTGCGCGCCCTCGACGCCTATTACGAGGGGCGCCAGAAGGTCATGGCCGAGCGAATCAATGTGACGGAAAGCTGGCTTAGCCGTTATCTCGACCTTGCTCGGCTGCCGGCGGAACTGATGGCGGCCTTCGCCCTCCCGCAGGATCTGAGGATCAAGCATGTCACGGCGATCAAACCGCTTCTGAAACCGGAGGACCGGCGTCAGCGTGTATTTACTGAGGCGACGCGGCTCGCGGAGGCGCAGGCCAATCGCGGGATGCCGATGCCGGTTCCTGAGGTCATCCGCGCGCTCGCTCTGGCCGCCGATCCCCCCAAGAGGTCAGGTTCCCCCAAGAAGTCAGGAAAGCCGGAAACGATCGTGTCCGAAGGGGGAAAACCGCTGCTGAAAGTGGAGGCGGTGGATCGCAAGGGTCTCAAGCTAATCCTGCTTCCGCATGCCGGTGGTACGCGGGCTGAAGCGGAGGCCGCGTTGAAAGCCCTGCTCGATCAGCATTGGAGCTAGGACAATCTTCAGCGGTTCTGAGATGTGAGAGTTTTGTCTTCACATGTTAAATATGGACTGCCCAATGACTGCGGCCTTCCAGGATGACATTCGCGAGAATGAGATCATCGCGCCCCGTCGTCTGGCGGAGCGCCTGCGCTTCTCCATGGCGCATTTGGCTCGCGTTGCTCGCCTGGATCGTAAGGCCATGACTCTGTATCCCTCCGCCCCGACCGTGCAGATTAAACTGGAGGAAATAGCCCGAGTTATAACGCGAGCGGCAGAACTTGCAGGCGAAGAAGGCAAGGCGGTTATCTGGTTCAAGCATCAACCCCTTTCTGGAGTTGGGAAAACGGCTGCGGAATTGGTTGCGAATGGCGATATCGATATCGTCATGGAAGATCTCGATCGTATGGCTGCCGGGGTCTATTCCTGACAGGCGTCACTCGATGCCGAAAGGCTAGCTTGTCCGCAGGACCTTTAGGTGAATGTCTTCTTCTCGTAGACGGTGACAATCGCCCGGCCATCCCAAACGTAGCACAGGTGCCGCTCCTGTCGGCAGTTTGCGAGTAGGCGAGGGCGGAACACCGCGGCGCACTCGCCGTCGGTGTCGCGCACGCTTTGGTATACGATGCCATCCGAACCTTGCTCACGCAGGTGTCGGCCAAGCGCCTGACCGGCGGCATAGCTGTCCGGGGCATAGAGGGCAGGGCGTTCATCCCGCAGGCCGCGAATATCGTGGAGCATGGCGTCCAAGTCGACCGCGTAGACGCGCATGTCGAGTTCCTGCGCCGGTTCGTGGGTGTACGCCATGAAGCGGGTTCGGTGATGGCTCGTCTCGGCAACCGCAGTCTCGATGGTGTTGGCAGCATAGAACAACCCGAAACTGCCGTCACAGAATCGGCTGCCATCTGGATTGAGGTGGGTGAAGGCTGCCATGATTGCCGATGTCCCGGGTCCCGATACGCGGTCCTCCGATGGGACGAGCGCGAGGTCCCCGACCTCGTCGCGAAGCCGGTCGTTGGTCATCGCCTCGATCGCATAGACCGCTTCTAAATCGGCCGGATCCGCTACGTCTTCAAACAGCGATATGGGCGGGAACCGGCTTGCGACGATCCGATAGCACGGTTGCCACCGCACTTGCGTCGTCGCAATAGCATCCATCAGCCGCGCTGCGCGTCGATATATTGGCGCACCACGTAGAGATCGGCGACATTGCCCGAGGCCATCCGCTCGATCGCCGGGCGTCCGGCGAACAGCGGCGCCTCATTGGGTTTGCGTACCCATTCGTTGGCGGTACGGGGCAGGAGCATCTTCAGCCCCTTGTAGATCCCCATGACATAGGAGATGCGCTCCAGCGCATCCTTGGGAATCGCCGCGACGGCGCCGCGCTTCCAGGTCTGGAAGGTCGAGCGGCTTTCGAGCCCGAGAAGCTTCATCTGCTCGGCTTCCTTAAGGCCCCAGGCGTCGGCAATGCGGAAAAAGGTGCGCAGCGCCGGACCGCTCAGATCCTTGCGGCTAGGCGCTTTGGCGGGGACGCCGGAATGGGCAGCTGTGGCCATTGGCCATCTCCTTCTTTCTCTGTCTATGTATGATATCTGTACATAACGTCAAGAGGAGATCAGTTTTCATACACGCCTAATGCGCGCGAGGCCGCGTCAGGGATGGCCAGAACTGCCGGCGAGCAACCGGTCGATCTCGCCCATCGCCGCGTCGAACTCGGCGAGGGCCGGATGGGGGAGCGCGAGAGCGTGGTCCAGGGGTGCCGACAACCGATCCCTTCGCGGAGCTTCGGCGACCAGCAGAACCTTGCCCTTGATGCTCGCGCGCCGCGCGAGGCCCGCTGTGACTAGCGCGTCGCCGATCGCATAGGTGCCGCGCCGGCTGATCCCGAACGCCGAGGTCATCTGATCGAGCCCGAGCGGCGCAAAACCAGCGAGCAGGATCCACACCTGCGGTGCCCGCGCGCTCGAGCGCAGGTGCCCCAGCTGCTCGCGCATCAGCGCCGCGCGCCGTCGCGCTTTCGCGACCAGCTCTGCAAGCCGGGTAGCGCTGGCGTGGAGAGTTCGCGCTGAGACAATGGCGCGTTCGCCAGGCCAGAGCTGCGGCTGAAGCGTTTCGGCGGTCACCGCGCCGGGGCAGGGGAGGGCAAGCTGCCACGCGCCGCACGCGGTCAGCAGCCGCCCCAGCGAGGCATCGACCGCCCAGAGCGGTGTGCGCGGGGCGGCCTGCTCGATCGCCACCGCGCGGTTCCCAAGCGAACGGATGTGCACGGTGCGCTCCAGCAGCGCGAACAGCGGATCGGCGCGCAGCAGCGCGTACAGGTGGCCCAGACCCGCGAAGGGCAGGGGAATCTCGTCATCCGCGCCGGCCTGTTTCACCAGCGTGAGCGCTCTGCCGATCGCCTCCTCCGCCAGCGCATCTTCGGCTTGCATCGGGCGGTCGGCCCCGAAGCGAGCGGCCAGAGCGATGGTCTGCGCGGCGTCGGCAAGCGGTTCCCACGGATGATGGCTGAGTTCGCCCAGCAGGGCGCGGACCACGGCATAGGCGGAGCAGGCGGTGAGGGGCGTCTCTTGGGGGGCGCGATCGAGCCCGGCGAACCAGGCGTTGAACCGGTGTTCGGCGTCAGCAAATCCCGCCTGCGCCAAGGCCGAGAGGAGCACCTCGCGCAGCAGCCCTACGCAGAACAGCCGCTTTTCGGTATCGGTGAGGCCGGTGAGGAGCCCGTCGAGGCGGCCGAGCGCGAGCGCGCATTCCGCCTGCGCCTGGCCAAGCGCCTCGGGCGGAGCGTCGGTGTCGGCGGCGAGGGGATGGAAGCGCTCCATGCCGAATGTGTAGTGAATGCCAAAACACTGCACAACTGCTCGGAGGGTCCGTAAATGAACATGTGATAATTGCAGTTATCACATAAGCAGATTTGACCGTTCTTTATAAGGTGGGCTACAAGCGCGGCTGAGGAGCGAGGCGCGTCGTGAGCACCGAAACCGCCCGGGAAGGGCCAGAAATCCCCGTAGCGCCGCCTGAGGCTGTCCTGCCGGCCGTCAGGGCGCCGGCCGACCTTGCGTGGACGATCGTGCAGATGCGCGCCGGCGAGCGCATCACCGTCAACGAGGGCCTGATCGCCGCCTATCAGGCCGCTTCATCGCCCCATAGCATCCGTGCGCTCAAGTCCGACGTCGAGGCGTTCGATGCGTGGTGTAGGCGCAACAACCGGATCGCGCTGCCGGCCACGCCCGAGACCGTGGCCGATTATCTCGACGCGCGGGCCGGGAAGGGGAGCCGGCCGGCCTCGCTATCCCGCTACAAGGCGTCGATCGCCAAGATCCACCAGCTGCTCGAGCTCAAGGATCCGACGCCGGCGCCGCTGGTGAAGCTGCGGCTCCAGACGGTGCGCCGCGAGAAGGGGGCTGCGCAGAAGCAGGCGCGGCCGCTGCGGTTCAAGGGCCCGGTGCGCGACGTCGAGCGCGACAAGGCGCGGGGGCTCAACATCCGCGCGCTGCTCGAGAGTTGTGGCGAGGATCTGCCGGGGCTGCGTGATCGGGCGCTGCTATCGGCCGCTTATGACACCGGGCTGCGCGCCTCCGAACTGGTGGCGGTCGCCATTGAGCATATTGAGGAGGCGATCGATCCCGAAGCGCGGCTGCTGCAGATTCTGCGTCATAAGGGCGATCAAGACGGGGAGGGGGCGACCGCCTACCTCAGCCCGCGCACCGTCGCGGCGATCGCGGCGTGGACCGAAGCGGCGGGGATCACGACAGGGCCGCTGTTCCGGCGGGTGCAGGTGCGGCGCTACAAGGCGCGGGCAGCCGTGCGCGGTCGGCCGATCGACAGCATCTCGGGCCGGGAGACGTGGGATCTGCGCAAGACGCTGTCCAAGCCGGCGGTGAAGGCGCGCGTCGAATATGACATCGGCACCGTGGCGCTGCACCCGGGCTCGATCGGACCAATCTTTCGGTCGATCATCGGCCGCGCGTTCGACCGTGGCGCGCTGCCCGATTTGACGGCGGACGATCTGGCGCGGTTGCTGAAGGGGATCAGTGCGCACTCGACGCGGATCGGGCTCAATCAGGACCTGTTCGCCAGCGGGGAGGATTTGGCCGGCATCATGGACGCGCTGCGGTGGAAGTCGCCGCGGATGCCGCTCGCTTATAATCGCAATCTCGCGGCAGAGCAGGGGGCGGCGGGGCGCCTTATGGCGAAGATTGGCTAGTCATGACGGCCTAAATAGGTCTTTGGATGATGCCGTGCGACCACACGACGGCGGCAGGTAGATCGAGGGATTTGCGCAGCGGCAAGAACCGGAGAAGGGAGGCTGAGCCCCCGGGGTCTTGAGCTACAACGTTAAGCCTAAGAAACGGGCAGGGGCCTGGTAGCGCGTAGTGTATGAGCGAAGCCACCATCGCTCAAACTCATCAGCACAGTCCAATTTCGAAGAGGAAACAAGAAAGTGGTTCCGGAAACGGTATGGATCTTATCCTGTGTAAACGCTCGCGCTAAATGGCGGCGTTCTGATCGCGCTATTTGTCAGTTGCCGGGTCCGATGACGAGGCAATCGCGCGCGGCCTGAACGATGTCAGCGGTGACCTCCTCGACGCGGTTGAGGGTCATGATCCGCCGCATCTGCGCGAACAGGCGCTCCATGAGCCGGAAGTTGCCGCGCGTGATGCGGATCACGGCTGCCTGCGCTTCGATCGCGTCGAGTTGGGCCGGGTCGAAGCTGATCCCGAAATCGCCGGCGTGGGTCGCGAGCAGCAGCCGCATTTCGGTCTCGGTAAGCGGTTTGAACTCGTGGACGAAGCCGATCCGCGAGTAGAGCTGGGCATAGCGGGCGAGGCGCTTCTCCAAGCCCGGCATACCCATCAGGATCAGCCCGAAGCCGTGGCGATCGGCCATGTCGCGGAGATGTTCGAGCGACTTTATGGTCAGGCGGTCGGCCTCGTCGACGATGACGAGGGGGCAGGCGATGCGGGCGGCGTCATGGGTGATTTCGTCCTGCGAGCCGCCCGCGACCGTCAGCCGGGCATAGCCCAGCTTAATGAGGTTGAGGCCCAACACCGCGTCGATCGTCTTGGGCGTGTTGCTGACCGACACGGTGTAGAAGACGGCGCGGCAGCGAGCGACCTTTTCGCCAAGGAGCGCGGCAATGGGACGGAGCGCGGCATATTCCCCCAGGTCGGGGAAGCTGGAAAACTCGCGCGCCGATCGCGTCTTTCCGACGCCCGGCCGGCCATGACACACGCCGATATAGCGGTAGTGCGCGCAGGCTTCGGCAAACTCGACGAACCGGGCATGTTCGCGGGTCGCCAGGAACGGCTGCTCGACCAGGAACTCAATCGTCAGCGGCGTAGAGCCGGAGCCCTCGGTAGGTGGTGGGCCGGGAAGCCGTATCCTCTTGGTCGCCATCGAAGGTCTCCGTGGGGGCAGGCACCTGCTTGTCGCGCTCCTTCGCGCCGCGCCGGGCGCGCTGGATCGCGCGCAACGACGGGTGCCCAGCGTGCTCGGAGCTGAGCGCACGGCAGACGAACCGGCCCTGGTGGTAGACGTGGATCTCGGTCAGGTCGCGGGGGTCATAGACCGCCTCGACCTGCTCGCCGACGAAGGCCGCGAGCGTGGGTTCGACATAGCGCCTGCCCATCAGACGGATGCCGTCGCGCAGCACTTTACGGGGCTTGGGCACGTGCACGAGCAGCATGTCGAGCTGTTCAAGGCTGTCGGGCATTGCGGGCAGGAACCCGCCCTTCTGCCAGCGCGTGATCGGCGGTTCGCCGGTGCTGCCATGCGGGCGACGATGATAGACGCCGCACACGAACGCCTCGAAGCGGGCGCGCAGCTCGTCGAGCGTGAGCACTGGCGCCGACAGCGGCTTGCCCGCGATCAGGTGGCCGGGCAGGTCGGGCAGGAACATGTCGTTGATGGTGCGGAACAGCCGCTCGATCTTGCCGCGCCCGCGAGGACGCCCCGGCAGCGAATGGATGAGGCGGATTTTGAGGGCGATGCACGCCTGCTCGATATGCTCGGAGATGAAATCCGAGCCGTTGTCGACGTAAAGCTGTTCGGGAATGCCGCTGACGATCCATTCGGGATTGGGCTTGCGCCAGATCGCCTGCCGCAAGGCGAGCGCCGTGTTGAGGGCACTGGGGGCATCGAGGCTGAGGAAGTAACCGGCGATGGCTCGGCTGTGATCGTCAACGATGACGGTCAGCCAAGGACGCACCGGGGTTCCGGCATCATCGAGCACGAGAATGTCGAGAACGGTATGATCGGCCTGCCACATCTCGTTCGAGGTCGCGGCTTCGCGCCGATGCACTAGCTCGTGCTGGTCGCGGTAGACGGCCGGATCGGAGGCTGCGGCGATCTGGCTTGCCGGTATCGCCCTGACGACACGCGCGACGGCCGCATAGCTGGGGGTTCGGTGTCCATGCGCGATGGCGAGTTCCTGCACCTTTCGGTGAATGGCGGCGACCGGGGGTCGCGGGCGCTTGGTGGCGAGAGTGCGGGTCAGTTCGACCAGATGTTCCGGCAGGTGCAGCCTGCCCCGATCGTTGCGCGGCAGACGCGCGAGACCGGCAAGTCCTTCGGCACGGTAGCGCCCGAGCCAGCGCTGCAACGTCCGCTCGCTCAGCGTGCCGGTGCGGGCGAGGTCCGCGAGCGGGATGCCATCGGCGAGGTGCGGTTCAAGGACGCGGTAGCGCTCGATCGCCAGCGGCGGGACAAGCGCCGGATGCGTCACCGCCGACGGTCCGTGTCGCAGGTAAGGAAAACGGAGATTTGCCTGCCCATCGCCATGCGAGTCCGCTCGCGTTGCCAAACCGGCCTGTTCGACGTAAATCTACCCGGTAAAGAAAACTAGGGCAACATAGACCTGCCGATGACGACTTTCTTCCCAAACCGCGCCCGATCGGGGCGCCACCGGCCCTACGCATGAAAATCGGTTACGCCCGCGTATCGACCGCCGAGCAGAACCTGGACCTCCAGCGTGATGCGCTGAAGGCTGCCGGCTGCGAGAAGGTCATCACCGACAAGGCCTCCGGGGCGACTGCCGCTCGCCCTGGATTGGAAAAGGTGAAGGAGCTGCTTCGCGCCGGCGACACACTGGTGGTCTGGCGCCTCGACAGGCTCGGCCGCTCGCTCCGTGATCTGATCGGATGGATGACCTACCTCGACGAGGAAAAGGTCGGGCTGCTGAGCCTGCACGAGGCGATCGACACGACCACCACGTCGGGCAAGCTTACCTTCCACCTGTTCGGGGCATTGGCGGAGTTCGAGCGCAACCTGATCCGCGAGCGGACCCAGGCCGGTCTCACCGCAGCCCGCGCTCGCGGCAAGAAGGGTGGCCGGCCGGCCGCACTCGGCAAGGACAAGCGCGACCTGCCCGTCAGGCTCTACCACGAGAACACGATGCCGATCGCCAAGATTTGCTCGATGCTCGGCATCTCCAAGCCAAAACTCTACGCCTATGTGCGATCGGCCGAGACCAAGCCGGTAGCCGCGTAGCGACGCTCGCCGACAAATAGCGCGATCAGAATGCCGCCACTTAGCGCGAGCGTTTACACCGTTCGCGGTCCCGATCGGCCCAGCGTCCCCCGGAACCGTTCGTTATCGGGAAGGCATCTAAGCGGTCTGCACCATCCTTCATCTAAAGTTCTCCAAGCGCTTCTGAGGATTTTCGGGCGCACCAAAAGCACTTGCTCCTCCAGTGGCTGGAGCATGTAACCGCAATTTGCTCTCCTGCGGACGGGGGGCTGGAGGTGGCTTTTTGACGGCCCGTGTTGAAGCAATCGGTATGTCTCGACGCTCATTAGTGGCGCGGCTGGTGGCCTGTGGAACCGGCTTGGTGCTCGGTTCTCCAACGCTCGCGCGACAGACTTCCCGGTCTGCGGGCTCGTGGAACTTCGGTGCGGCTCACCTCGAATGGGAGCCGCTGGAAGTCGGCACGGGTGATACCCTCCTTGTTTCGGCACAAGTGCGCGGAGTGCCGGTGCGGGCGGTGCTCGACAGTGGCAGCGGCGCGTCGATCATGAGCACGGCGCTCGCGGCGAAGCTCGGCTTGAACGATGGTGAGCGGCGCATGATTAGCGGGCTGAGCGCCAAGGCCCCGGTGCTGCTGGTCCGCGACATCGACGTACAGCTCGCCCGCGAAACCCGTCGCTTACCCTTTGCCGTCGTTGGTGATCTGAGTTCAGTGTCGGCGGCCTTCGGACGACCGATCGATATCCTCCTCGGTGCCGATATGTTCACGGGTAGCTGCATCGCGCTCGATTTCGCGAAAAGGCGTATGGCGGTCGTCAAGTCAGGCACGTTTCTCGCCGGTCCCGACTGGCGCGCTGTCGCGCTCGGGCGCGGTGCCAAGCAGGAGCTGTTCATTCGAGCTTCCGTCTCGGGTTTGCCTCCCGTGCCCTTGATGATCGATCTTGGCAGCTCGGCCGCGCTGATGCTCTCGTCGGCCTATGCCCGCGATCAAGGGCTGTTGAACGGGAAGCTCGTCTCGACCGCGGCGATCGGCGGCGTCGATGGTGTGCGTATCAACGATGCTTTCACGATCCAGAACATCAACATCGAAGGGCTTGGCGTCTCGAACGTCCCCACACTCGGGATGAGAGCTTGGCTCTCCACCAGCACGGTTGGCAATGTCGGCCTACCGCTGATCGCTCAATTCGACGTGGTGTTCGACGTGACCGCCGGATTCGTGTGGCTCCGGCCACTCGGTCCTCGTCGTCGCCTGCCGATGCTGAAGGACCGTAGCGGCCTTGGCCTCGCAGCCTCACCAACGGCGCTCACCGTTGTTCATGTGGCGGCGAACAGTCCCGCGGAAAAGGCTGGCTGGGCGGTCGGCGACCGGATCGTGGCGGTGAACGGCCATTCGATCGATGCGAACTATACGCGTGGGGAGCTCTGGCAAGTGCGCTCCCGGCCTGCTGGCACCCTCGTAAAGCTGACGATGGCCTCGGGTGATGTGCGCGAGCTCAGGCTGGCCGATTATTATTGATCGGCTTGAGGGTGGCCTTTGCCGATCGCCTTCATGATCCGACAATCGGCCATGCGCGCCTTGGTGCAGCTCTGGCTGAGCATTGCCAACTCATCCCGCAACACCGCGAGTTGCGCCAGTCTCTCCTCCACATCCTTGAGGTGCTGAGCAGCGATAGCTGAGGCGGCACCACAATCCTGGTCCGGGTTCTGCGCCAGCCCCATCAACGAACGGATCTCGTCGACGGAGAAGCCAAGCCGGCGACCGTTGCGGATGAAGTGCAAACGCTCAATGTCACTGGCATCGTAGGTTCTGCGACCCGACGCCGTGCGAGGGGCGGATCGGAGCAACCCGATCGACTCATAAAAGCGGATCGTCGTCACCTTCGTCGAGGTCTCGCTGGCGAGCTGCCCAATCATCACCGGCTTCATCATGCCATCCTTGCTTATGCGAACGTGTCGCACATTTCGCTTGCTTCTACAGCGACTGGAGGTGGTAAGGAAGGCCGCATGAATGCTTCTACCGAAAGCTGCGGGTGCCACGGGGAGCCCGCGCGCGCGCAAACCGATCCGGCCTATCGCCGTGCGCTGCTGACCGTCGTGGTGCTCAACCTCGGCTTCGGAGTCGCCGAGCTGTTCGGCGGGTTCATCGCCGATAGCCAAGCGCTGAAAGCGGATTCCCTCGATTTTCTCGGGGACGGGTCGATCAGCCTTATCGGTCTTCTCGCGCTTGCCTGGTCCGCACGGGCGAGGGCAAAGGTCGCGCTGACGCAGGGGTTGTTTCTCGGTGCGCTTGGCGTGGGCGTAATCGGTTTCGCGATTTGGCGCGCCCTGAACGCAACCGCGCCCGATGCCGAACTGATGGGCACAATCGGCGTTGTCGCGCTCGCGATCAATGTCGTGTCCGCCTTGGTGCTTGCGCGTTTCCGGGAAGGGGACGCCAATGTTCGCGCGATCTGGCTGTTCAGCCGCAACGACGCGCTCGCCAACGTGGCGGTGATCGCCGCGGCCGGTCTGGTGGCGTGGACAGGAAGCGCCTGGCCGGACCTCGCCGTCGCCGGCCTCATCGCCCTCCTGTTCCTCCACTCCGCTTATGAAATCGTCACTGGCGCTCGGCGCGAATTGGGAGAGCGGTAGTGCGTCTGCTCGCGTTGATCCGGGCAATGCTCTCGTTGCGGCTGCTCTCCGCGCTCGCGGCGCTGCTGATCCCTGCTGCGGCAATCGCCGAACCCGGCGACGTGCAAACCGCATGGCGGCTGCTCGACTATATGGCCGTCGATTATGGCGGCGCGGTCGCCAACGGTCGGATCAAGAGCACGTCGGAATATGCCGAGATGACGGAGTTCGCCGCGTCGGTCTCGACACGGCTTCAGGGCCTGCCGGCGAAGCCGGAGCGTCAAGCCCTCATCCAGCGGGCTGCCAACCTCCAGGCGGTGATCGCGGAAAAGGGACCGACTGAACAGGTGGCAACATTGGCGCACGGGCTCGCGGCCGATCTGTTGCGCGCCTACCCGGTGCCGCTCGCGCCCGATAAGGCTCCGAACCTCGTCTCCAGCGATGCACTGTTCCGACAATCCTGCGCGTCCTGCCACGGGATGACGGGCAACGGCCGTGGCCCTGACGCCGCCAAGCTCGCTACGCCCCCGATTGCTTTCACCGATGCCGAGCGCGCGCGCCAGCGCAGCGTGTTCGCGCTCTATCAGGTGGTGACGCAAGGCATCGACGGGACCGCGATGCAGAGCTTCGCCGATCTGCCCAACGATCAGCGCTGGGCGTTAGCATTCCGAGCCGGGAGCTTCGCCTTCACGGATGCGCAGGCGCGCGAAGGCGAGCGGCTTTGGAAATCCGACCCGACCCTTCGCCGGCGCATTCCGGACCTGAAAACCCTGGTCGCGCTCACCCCGGCCGCGCTCGGCGCGGCGATCGGCGACGCCAAGGCTGACCCAGTGCTCGCGTTCCTGCGTCGTCATCCCGAACAGGTGATACAACAGGCTCCCGGCTCGCTCGCGGTCGCCCGCGCCAAACTCGCCGAAAGCGTGGCGGCTGCGCGGCGCGGCGATGCGCGCATGGCGAAAGAGCTGGCGCTGTCGGCCTATCTCGATGGGTTCGAGCCGATCGAGCCAACACTCACCGCGCGCGACGCGACGCTGATGGGTCGAATCGAGGGCGCGATGGGGGAGTTCCGCGCCTCGATCGACCGGGGCGCGTCGCCCGATGATCTCGCGGAGAAGGTCGCAGTACTGGGCGGCCTTTTCGACGATGCGGAAGCGGCGCTCGCGCCTGATGCCGCCACCGAAGCGTCCACGTTCCTGGGCGCGTTCACGATCCTGCTGCGTGAAGGGCTCGAAGCCCTGCTCATCGTTGTCGCCATGATCGCGTTCCTGCGTAAAGCCGAGCGCGGCGAGGCGCTGCGGTACGTGCATGGCGGCTGGGTCAGCGCGATCATCGCGGGCGGGATCACCTGGGCGGTCGCCACCTATGCGATCGGGATCAGCGGTGCGAGCCGGGAGCTGACGGAAGGGTTTGGCTCGCTGTTCGCCGCGGTCGTGCTGCTCTCGGTCGGGATTTGGATGCACGGCAAGGCGCAGGCCGATCAGTGGCAGCGCTATATTCGCGCGAAGATGTCGCGGGCGCTCTCGGGCGGGTCGGGCTGGTTCCTGTTCGGGCTGGCGTTCGTCGTAGTTTATCGCGAGGTCTTCGAGACGATCCTGTTCTATGCCGCGCTTTCGGCGCAAGGTGACAACGGGATGCTTCTCGCGGGGGCCGGGTCGGCGATTGGACTGCTCAGCCTGATCGCTTGGGCCATGCTTCGCTACAGTCGCAAGCTGCCGATCGCGCAGTTCTTCCGCTATAGCTCCTGGCTCATGGCGGTCCTGACCGTCGTGCTGGCGGGTAAAGGCGTCGCCGCGCTCCAGGAAGCCGGCCTTATCAACATCGCACCGCTCGCGGACGTGCCACGGCTGTCGATGCTCGGCGTGTTTCCCACTTGGCAATCGGTGCTGGCGCAACTCCTGATGGCGGTCGCCATTGCGGTCGGGTTCGCCTGGAACGGGCGCGACCGATCCCGCTCGGGTTCCGGCTCAGTGACCCTTGGTTCGAATTAGTGCAATGACATGAAAACCCTTCCGTGATAGAGGCAAGCTAGTGCGAGCCTTTTTGCCTTTCCTGACATGCCTGATGCTGGTCCTGACCAGCTTCTCCGGCATGGCCCATGCCGCCGATCTGGCGGGGGGAAGCATCGCGGGCGTTGAGTTCACGGTCCATACCGCCGGTGACATCGATCAGGTGCCATCGGACTCGGACAAGAATGTCCCGCATCATCACAATTATTGTCACGGACACGACGTCGGCGCGCCTGCGCGCACGACGATGGAATATACCCCCGTCCTCACAGTGCCCAAGCCGACAATCTCCGCCTCTGCGTCGCTCGACGGCCGCACCGGCATGGTCCATTTGAGGCCCCCCCAAGCCTGACGTCCGATTTGGGCGTGCGTTGGCGCGCCCCTGTCGATCATCGTCAGGAGTCCTATTTTCATGAATCGTATCCTCGCGGCCATGCTGGCCGCAGCGTCTTGCGCCACGATGGCGCAGGCGCAGGTCGGACCGTCCGCGCCTGTTGCGCAGGATGCGCCGGTCTACACGCTTGACCAAGCGGTCAGTGCAGCGGGCGGTTCGGCCCCTGCTGCGGAAGCGGCGACAGCTGGAATCGACGCGGCCCGTGCAGGTCGCACAGTCGCCGGCTTGCGGCCCAATCCGGTGGTTCAAGGCCAAGTCGAGAATGTCATCGGCTCCGGGCCGTATCGGGGGGTCCGCAGCGCGGAAACCACGGTCGGCTTTGCGATCCCGATCGAGCTAGGCGGCAAGCGCGGCGCCCGCGTCGCGGTCGCCAATGCGCAATTGTCCCGGGCCGAGATCCAGGCCGCGATCATCGCGGCGGATGTCCGGCTTCAGGTAACGCAGCTCTATGTCGAAGCGGTCGCGGCCGATCGCCGGGTAATGACAGCCCGCGATCAGGCCCGGATCGCCAGCGATGCGCTGCGGGCCGCGAGCGTTCGCGTGCAGGCAGGGCGGGCATCGCCACTCGAGCAACAGCGCGCGGATGTCGCGCGTATCAATGCCGACGCCAATGTGGAGCGGCAGCTTCGCTTGGCCGAGGCGGCCCGCGCCAATCTGGCGCGTCGGATCGGACGGCCGATCGACGGCCTGCTCGATGACACGCTGCTCGATCGCCTTCCCGATGTGAACGTCTATGGGCCGTTGGCACCGGTCAACACGACCGGCACACTCGCGCTGGCGGCAGCCAACGCGGATTTCTCCATTGCCGAAGCCGGCGTGCGGCTCGCGCGCGCCAATCGCGTGCCTGACCTGAACGTCGGGCCGTCGATCCGCCGCCTGGAAGCGACCAACGACATGGCGGCGGTGTTCAGCGTGTCGATCCCGATCCCGGTGTTCAACAATGGTCGCGCCGCGATTGCGCAGGCGACCGCGCAGCGGACCCAGGCGGATGCGCAGCGCCGCGTGACCGCGCTCGACATCGAACAGGCGATCACGGACGCGCAGGCGCAGGCGGCCAATGCCGCAACGACGGCTCGTGCGGCGTCGGGGCCGGCGCTGGCGGCTGCACAGGAGGCCGCCCGCATCGCGCGGATCGGCTATCGCGAGGGCAAGTTCGGCCAGCTCGAATTGCTCGATGCTGAACGCACGCTCGCCGAAACGCGGGTCGCCGCGATCGACGCGCTTGCCAATTACCAGAATGCCCGCGCGCAAGTGGAGCGACTGACCGCTCGTGCGCCCAATGGGGGGAATCAGTGATGAAGAGCTTTTATCTCGCGGGCGCGGCGTCGCTCGCCCTGCTCTTGGCTGCCTGCGGCGGCAAGGATGGCGGAAACGAGGCAACTGCCGAAGGCGCAGCTGCCAATGAGACGGCAGCGGGCACGGAAAAGGGCGGTGCTGAAGGCGGTCATGCCGGTGAAGGCGTCGTCACATTGGGTGCCGACCAGATCGCCACAGCGGGCGTCCAGGTCGGACGGCCGATCATCGGCGGGGCCGGGACGATCGAGCTGCCCGCGATCATCGAGGGCGACCCACAGGGAACGCAGGTCGTCTCGGCCGCAATTGCGGGACGCGTGGTCGCGCTCACCCGTAACCTCGGCCAATCGGTCGGACGCGGCCAGACCATTGCGGTCATCGAAAGCCGCGAGGCGGCGCAGATCAAGGGCGAGGTCGAGGCGGCGCGGGCGCGGCTTCAGCTCGCTAATTCGAACCTCGCGCGCGAACAGCGGCTGTTCGCGCAGAGAGTCTCCCCTGAACAGGATCTGATCGCCGCCCGCACAGCGGCGACGGAGGCGCGGATCGCCCTGACGCAGGCGCAGAGCATGGTTTCGGCGGCGGGTGTCGGCGGCGGCGGGCTCAACCGGCTCGGCATTGCCGCGCCGATCTCGGGCCAGATCATTGCGCGCCCCGTGACGCTGGGACAAACGGTCGCGGCGGATGCCGAACTCTATCGCATCGCCAACCTGAGCCAGGTGTCGATCGCGCTTAATCTCAAGCCCGAGGATGCGGGCCGGGTGCGTCCCGGCAATACGGTGCTGGTGAAGGCGGCAGGCCGTCAGGCGACCGCCCGCGTGACCTTCGTGTCGCCGGCGCTTGATCCGCAGACGCGGCTCGTGCCTGCGCTCGCCACCCTCGACAATCGCGGTGGCGAATGGCGGGTCGGCGAGCCTGTGACGGCAGCCGTGCAGCTCACGGGCAGCGGCGGGAGCGGGGCGGTCCGCGTGCCGACGACGGCGGTCCAGAGTTTCGAGGGCAAGTCGGTCGTGTTCGTGCGCACGCCCACCGGCTTCAAGGCGACCCCGGTCCAGCTCGGCGATGCGTCGGGCGACACGGTGATCGTCCGGTCGGGCCTGACCGGCAACGAACAGATCGCCACCACCGGAAGTTTCACGCTCAAGGCCGAGATCGGCAAGGGCGAAGCGAGCCACGAGGATTAAGCCATGATCGCCCGTATCGTAACCTGGGCGGTCGAGAAGCGCTGGCTAGTCCTGCTCCTCACCGTCATCGTCGCCGCCATCGGCGCCTTTTCCCTCTACCGGCTACCGATCGACGCGGTGCCGGACATCACCAACAATCAGGTCCAGATCAACGTCCGCGCGCCTGCCCTCTCGCCCGAGCTGGTCGAGAAGCAGGTGTCGTTTCCAATCGAAACCGCGCTCGCCGGCACCCCCGGCCTGGAATATACGCGCTCGTTGAGCCGCAACGGCTTCGCGCAGATCACGGCGGTCTTTTCGGACGCGACGGACATCTATTTCGCCCGCCAGCAGGTGGGCGAGCGTCTGCGGGGCGTGCAAGAGAATCTGCCCGACGGCGTGAACCCTGAAATGGGTCCGATCGCGACAGGCCTGGGCGAGGTGTACATGTACACCGTTCGTCTCGATCATCGCGAGGACGACAAGCACAAGCCCGGTGAACCGGGCCAACAGCCCGATGGCAGCTACATCACGCCAGAGGGCGAGCGACTGACGACCGAAGAGGACAAGGCGACCTACCTGCGCACCGCGCAGGACTGGATCGTGACGCCGCTTCTGAAGACCACACCGGGCCTCGCCGGTGTCGACTCGATTGGCGGTTACGCCAAGCAGTTCCTCGTCGTGCCCGACGTGCAGAAGCTGGCCTCGCTCGGCATCACGCTGACGGACCTGGGAAATGCGCTGGAGCGCAATAACACCAGCGTCGGCGGTGGCTTCGTCAATCGCAATGGCGAAGGTCTGGCTGTTCGCTCGGATGCGCTCGTTCGCAATGCCAGCGAGTTGGCCAGGACCGTGATCGCGACACGTAACGGCGTGCCGATCACGGTCGAACAAGTTGCGACTGTGAAGACGGGTCAGGCGATCCGCATGGGTTCGGCATCGGAGAACGGTACCGAAGTCGTCGTCGGCACGGCGATCATGCGGATCGGCGAGAACAGCCGCATCGTGTCGACCGCGGTCGCTGAGAAACTGAAGACGATCAACGCTTCGCTGCCTCCTGACGTCGTAATTCAGCCGGTGCTGAACCGCACCGAGCTGGTCAATTCGACGATCAAGACGGTCGCGAAAAACCTGTCCGAAGGCGCGGTGCTGGTCATCGTCGTGCTCTTCCTGCTGCTCGGCAACTTCCGTGCGGCCCTGATCGCGGCGTTGGTCATCCCGATCACCATGATGCTGACAGGCTTTGGTATGCTGCGCGCTGGGGTCTCGGCCAATCTGATGAGCCTTGGGGCTTTGGACTTCGGTCTGATCGTCGACGGCGCCGTCATCATTGTCGAAAACGCGCTGCGCCGGCTTGCCGAGCAACAGCATCATGAAGGCCGATTGCTCAGCGTCAAGGAACGGCTCGCGACCGTGGCAGCCGCTGCGCGTGAGATGATCCGTCCCTCTGTGTACGGGCAGGCAATCATCATCCTCGTCTACGTACCGCTGCTCACGCTGACCGGCGTGGAGGGTAAAACGTTCGGACCGATGGCGCTGACCGTCATCATCGCGCTCGCCTTCGCCTTCATCCTCTCTCTCACCTTCGTGCCGGCGATGATTGCGATCTGGCTGTCGAAGAAGGTCGAGGAGAAGGACGGCCGCATCATCACGTGGCTGAAGAAGCGCTACGAACCCGGTCTCGACCGGGCCATGAAGCGCCCGACGCTGACGATCGGTGCGGGTGTGGGAAGCCTTGTGGTGGCGGCGCTTGCTTTCACTACGCTCGGCTCGGTGTTCCTGCCGCAGCTCGACGAAGGCGATTTGCTGATCCAGTCGCTCCGCATTCCGGCAACGTCGGTCCAGCAGAGCCAGGCGATGCAGGTGCCGATCGAGCGGATGATGTCGAAGCAGCCGGAGGTGCAATTCGTCTATTCCAAGACGGGCACCGCCGAGCTGGCGGCCGACCCGATGCCGCCGAACGCGACCGACATGTTCGTCATCCTGAAGCCGCGCAAGGATTGGCCGGATCCTGAGCTTCCCAAGGAGGAGCTGGTCAGCCGGATCGAGGGTAATCTCGCGAAGATTCCGGGAAATGCCTACGAGATCACCCAGCCCATCCAGATGCGCTTCAACGAGCTGATCGCCGGCGTGCGCGGCGACATCGCGGTGAAGGTGTTCGGGGACGACTTCAACCAGATGAACCGGACGGCCGAGCAAATCGCGGCGGTGCTGCGCAGAACGCAAGGCGCAGCGGACGTGAAGGTGGAGCAGACGACCGGTCTTCCCATGCTCGACATTCGCGTCAACCGCGACGCGATGGCGCGGTTGGGCGTTACGGCTCAGGATGTGCAGGACACCGTGACTGCGACGATCGGCGGGCGAACATCGGGCCAGATCTTCGAGGGCGACCGTCGCTTCCCCGTGGTGATCCGCCTGTCGGAGGCGCAGCGTGCCGACATCGGCCTGCTCCAACAGGTGCAGGTGCCGGTGGCAGGCGGCGGCTATGTACCGCTGTCCAGCGTCGCCGAGATCAAGGTGGTCGATGGTCCGAACCAGATCAGCCGCGAGAACGGCAAGCGGCGCGTGGTGGTGCAAGCCAACGTGCGTGGCCGCGACGTCGGATCCGTCGTGGCGGATGCGCAGGCGGCGATCGGCAGCCAACTCCGGCTGCCTGCCGGCACCTATCTCGAATGGGGCGGCCAGTTCGAGAACCTCCAATCGGCAAGCGAACGGCTGAAGCTGGTCATTCCGGCTTGCTTCATCTTGATCCTGCTGCTCCTCTACGGGGCGTTGGGATCGGTCCGCGACGCCGCGATCGTGTTCACCGGCGTGCCTTTCGCGCTGGTGGGCGGCGTCCTGTTGCTGTTCCTGCGGGGCATGTACTTCTCGATCTCGGCGGCAGTGGGCTTCATCGCCCTCTCGGGCATCGCGGTCCTCAACGGCCTCGTCATGGTCAGCTCGATCCAAGATCTGATCCGATCAGGGATGAGCCGCGAGGAAGCCGCGCATGTTGGCGCGATGCAGCGTCTGCGACCCGTCATCATGACCGCGCTAGTCGCCAGCCTCGGCTTCGTGCCGATGGCGCTGGGCGAAGGCGCCGGCGCAGAGGTTCAAAAGCCTTTGGCGACGGTCGTCATCGGCGGTCTGATCTCGGCGACGCTTCTTACGCTGTTCGTGCTGCCGACACTCTATGCCCGGTTCGGGCAGAAAGTGATCGAGAAACCCGAGCACTACAATGAGGAGCATGAAGGGGACGACCACGGTCAGACCTTCGTGAACAACTTGGCCTGATGGATGGGCGGGGCGATCCGCGATCGCCCCGCCCATCTCTGGGAGATGGGGATATGCCTCGCACCATAACCAGCTCGATGCTTCACGGCGGGCCACTGCGCATCTGGTCGGCACTCACCGATCCGGATCATCGCCGGGCGTGGAGTCCGCTCGTATTTCTCGATGATCCGTCCCGGCTCGGCGACACAGAATGCACCTTTGCGATCCAGGGCATCACCCGGCCAATTCGGACGCCAGCACGGATTGATCGATTCGATAAACCGCACGCCTTCGCTTGGTCCTGCGGCATCCCCTATCTGTTCACGCTCGAAGAGCGGTACGAGCTGGCGGGGGACGATGGCGGCACCAGGCTAACGCATAGCTGCACGCTGCGCGGGGCGCTCTCCCTGCCGTTCGCGGCGATGATGTTGCGCCGCCTGCGATCCCTGATGGTCGAATCTGACGATCGCCTCGCAACCTATCTCCGCTGGCGGGTAGGTCAGCCTGCCCGGGCTATCAATCGTCAGCGCGTCCCCTTCCGCTACAGGAGGAAGGCGCGATGATGATGCACTGTAAGCGGGTGCTGCCCGCCGTCATCCTCGTTGTCGGGCTCGCGGCGTGCTCGGAAAGAAAGCCGCCAGCCCCGCCAACGGAGCAGCAGATCCATTCGTCCGACAGCGCCGTGACGACCGGGGAAATGGGGCGGCATAGATATCGCTGTTCCGACGGGGAACCGCTGTTCGTCGATTACAAGGACAACGGCCTGCAGATCGATTTGCGGCGCTCCAACGGGGGACCGCCGATGATGCTGACCGCGCCAGCGCAGGGCCTGCAATATGTCGGCGAAACAGCCACCGCGACCTTCAAGGGGTCGCAGCTCACCATCGTGGAAGGCGATGGCCGTACCCGGATCTGCGAGCAGGAAGGCACGCGATGAACTGCCCTGCCTTCGAACGCCACAGGGCGCTTCGTCGGAAGAGACCGATGTCTGACACGTCGATTTCAAATGTGACAACCTTGTGCGGCCTGAATCGGGCCGGTCTGGCGATCGCGCGCCTCGGCGTCGTTCTCGTCTCCGGGGCGGTTATAGGGGCGTGTAATCCAGCGCCGACCCAGCCTACCGAGCCGGCGCATGAAAAGCATCTGACGTCGAAACTAATCGCGCAGCGCATCATGTACTGCGACGACGGCACACGCGCCGATGTCGACTTCATCGATGAAGGCTTGAAAATGGCCGTCACCTGGCTGCCGAAGGGCAGGACCGAGATCCTGCGCGCGCAGCGAACCGGTGACGAGTTTCGCGGCGACCATTCGCGGGCTGTCGTGGCGGGCGGATCGATCGCGTTCACGCGACGCGGGAAGATCCGCGTCTGCCACCGAACCCCGGAGGAGTCCTAGGAAATGCAGGCACTGCTCTATACGCTTGCGCCTGTGCTGGCGGTCGTGCTCGGCGCGATTGTCGCGAGCCGCACCAAGTTGAAACCTGGCCTCGTGGCGGGCCTACAGCATCTCGCTGCCGGCGTCGTGTTCGCGGCGGCAGCGACCGAAATCCTGCCGCAGGTCAAGCATGAGGCATCGCCCAGCGCGACGTTGATCGGCGGGGCGGCGGGCGTCGCGACCATGCTGGGGCTCAAGGCTCTTGAGGCCCGCTTCAAGGGGCCGATGGCGCTACTCGCCGCGATCGGCATCGACATTCTGGTGGACGGCCTGGTGCTCGGCCTCGCTTTCGTGGCGGGCGAGAAGGCAGGTCTCCTGCTGACGATCGCGCTCACTCTGGAAGTGTTATTTCTGGGACTGACGCTGACCGACGAGCTGGCGGAAACCTATCGCTCGCGCTTGCGCATCATCGTGATCGTCTCGGCATTGGCCCTGCTGCTGCCGATCGGCGCGCTCGCTGCCGTGCCGGTCGCCGCGCTGTCGCCGGTGATGATCGCCGGCTTCCTCAGCTTCGGGCTGATGGCGCTGCTCTACCTCGTCACGGAGGAGTTGCTGGTCGAGGCGCACGAGAAACCCGACACCCCGCTCATCAGCTCGATGTTTTTCGTCGGCTTCCTGGCCCTGCTGACACTTGAGGAGATGATGGGATGATCCCGGGCAACGACAACAATGGCGGGCAGGAGCGCCGCACACTGTGGATCGTCCTGCTGCTGAACGCGGCGATCGCTGCGGGCTTCTTCGTTTCCGGCTTCTTCGCGGACTCGAGCGCGCTGATCGCCAACGGCGTCGACAACCTGTCCGATACGGCTGTGTATGCGCTGAGCCTTGTGGCGCTCACCCGGGGCCAGACATGGAAGACACGCGCCGCGGTCGCTTCGGGCGTCATGCTGCTGATCTTCGCGGGCGGCATCTTGATCGATGTCGGACGGCGCTACGTGCAGGGCAGCGAGCCCATCGGACCTACCATGATGGTCATGTCCGCGATCGCCGGCGTCGTGAATTACCTCTGCCTGCGGCTGCTCCAGCGCCTCAAGGATCCGGACGTCAATCTCCGGGCCGCAACCACCTTCAGCTTCAACGACTTCATTTCCAACGGCGGCATCCTGATCGCCGGCGTGCTGGTGCTGTGGTTGGGTACCAATTGGCCGGACCTGCTGGTCGGCTTCGCCACCGCCATCATCGCCATCAAGGGCGGTGTCGAAATCCTGCGCGACGCGCGCGCCGAAACCAAGAAAAGCGAAAGGAGGTCGTCATGAACGACAAGCTCGAACTCGACATTCCAGTGTTGTTGCCGGACCTTCCTGACGCGGCCGATGCCTGCCTGGACCGTCTCGTATCAACCCTGTCAAAGCGCGAAGGTGTCGAGCGGGCGCATGTGATCTGTCTCGACGGCAACACGCCAGCGGCGCTGTGCATCCATTTCGATGCCGCCAAGCTGCCGCTGCCACGGTTGCGCGAAATGGTGCGCGCCGCAGGTGCCGAAATCACCGAGCGCTACGGCCATGCGATCTGGCAGGTGACGGGGATCAACCACGAACGTCGGGCGCGCACGGTCAGCGATGCGCTGTGCGCCTTGCCCGGCGTGGTCCAGGCAAGCGCCAGCACCAGCGGGTCTGTCCGGGTCGAATATGATCGCCGCGAAACCACCGAAGAGGAGGTGCGCGCTGCGCTTCGCAAGCTGAAGGTGAGGGTGGGCAAGCGGGTCGCTGCCGATGAACATGCCGGCCACGACCACGGCCCCGGGGGCCACGGCGCGGGCGAAGAGAAGCACGGCCCCGGCGATGGCCACGACCATAGCCACGCCGAATTTCTCGGCCCCAATACCGAGCTGATCTTCGCGCTCGCCTGTGGCGCGCTGCTGGGGATCGGCTACGCGATCGAGAGGCTGGTCGCTGGCGCGCCCGAATGGCTGCCGACCGCCTGCTATATCGCAGCCTATTTCTTCGGCGGATTCTTCACGCTGCGCGAGGCGATCGACAACCTCCGGATGAAGAAGTTCGAGATCGACACGCTGATGTTGGTCGCTGCGGCCGGCGCCGCTGCGCTGGGCGCATGGGCCGAAGGTGCGCTGCTGCTGTTCCTGTTCAGCCTCGGCCATGCGCTTGAGCATTATGCAATGGGCCGCGCCAAGAAGGCGATCGAGGCGCTGGCGAAGCTCGCGCCCGAAACCGCGACCGTGCGACGCGGCGGGCAGACCAGCGAAATCCCGGTCGAGCAGATGGTCGTCGGGGACATTGCCATCGTCCGCCCGAACGAGCGCCTGCCTGCCGACGGCTTCGTCATCAAGGGCACCAGCGCGATCAACCAGGCCCCGGTCACGGGTGAAAGCATCCCGGTCGACAAGGTGCCGGTCGCAGATGCCGCAGCGGCACGCGCCAAGCCCGATGCAGTCGACGCGGAAAGCCGGGTTTTTGCTGGTACGATCAACGGCGGCGGCGCGATCGAGATCGAGGTGACACGCCGTTCCAATGAAAGCGCGCTTGCCAAGGTCGTGAAGATGGTGAGCGAAGCGGAGACGCAGAAGTCGCCGACGCAGCGCTTCACCGACCGGTTCGAACGGATCTTCGTGCCCGCCGTCCTGGTCCTGTCAGTGCTCCTGCTGTTCGCATGGGTGGTCGTCGACGAGCCGTTCCGCGACAGCTTCTATCGCGCGATGGCGGTGCTGGTGGCGGCAAGCCCGTGCGCGCTCGCGATCGCAACGCCGAGCGCGGTCCTGTCGGGCGTTGCCCGTGCAGCGCGGGGCGGCGTGCTCGTGAAGGGCGGTGCACCGCTCGAAAACCTCGGGTCGCTCAAAGCGATCGCTTTCGACAAGACGGGCACGCTGACCGAAGGTCGTCCGCGCATCACTGATGTCGTGCCCGTCGATGGCGCCGATGAAGGCGAGTTGCTGGCGCTGGCTGTCGCCGTCGAAGCGTTGAGCGACCATCCCCTGGCCCAAGCGATCGTCAAGGACGGCCGCGAACGTCTGAACGATCGTGCCGTGCCGACTGCCGGCGACCTCAAGAGCCTGACCGGTCGGGGCGTCACCGCGAGCGTGGATGGCGAGACGGTGTGGATCGGCAAGGCCGAGATGTTCGGAAGTGAGGGCATTCCGGCGCTGGGGCAGGGCGCGCAGGACGCAATCGCGAAGCTGCGCGAGAACGGCCGCACGACAATGGTGGTCCGCAAGGGGGACCGCGACCTGGGCGCGATCGGCCTGATGGACACGCCTCGCGAAGCTGCCAAGACCGCGTTGCGTCGGCTGCACGAGATGGGCGTGTCGCGGATGATAATGATCTCCGGCGATCACCAGAAAGTCGCCGAAGCGATCGCCGACGAAGTCGGGATCGACGAAGCGTGGGGCGACCTCATGCCCGAAGACAAGGTTGCCGCGATCAAGAAGCTCGCCGGCGAAGACAAGGTCGCGATGGTGGGCGACGGCGTGAACGATGCGCCGGCGATGGCAAGCGCCACGGTCGGCATCGCGATGGGCGCGGCGGGGTCGGACGTTGCGCTGGAGACAGCCGACGTGGCGCTGATGGCCGACGATCTGGCGCACCTGCCATTCGCAGTCGGTCTTAGCCGCCATACCCGTGGAATCATCCGGCAGAACGTCTTCGTCAGCCTGGGTGTCGTCGCCTTCCTGGTGCCTGCTACCATCCTCGGCCTCGGCATTGGGCCAGCGGTGGCGGTTCATGAGGGATCGACGCTGCTCGTCGTCATCAATGCGCTCAGGCTGCTCGCCTACCGCGATCCGGCAGGGAAGGCGGCATGAAGTGGCTGATCGCCTTCGACCTCGACGGCACGCTTGCCGAGAGCAAGCGGCCGTTATCGGAGGATATGGCCGCAATCCTCGCCCGATTGCTCGCCATCACGGATGTGGCGGTGATCTCGGGCGGGGACTGGCCGCAGTTCGAAAAGCAGATCGCCTCGCGCCTTCCTGCCGGCGTCGCGCTCGACCGTCTCTGGTTGATGCCGACCACAGGCACGAAACTCTATCGGTTCATCAATGGCGCTTGGCGCGCGGTCTATGCCGAACTGTTCGACGACGCGGAGAAGGCGAAGATCCGCACGGCCTTCGATCAGGCGCTGACCGATGCCGGTCTCGCCGACGAACGTATCTGGGGCGAACGGATCGAGGACCGGGGCAGCCAGATCACCTTTTCGGGCCTGGGGCAGGCAGCGCCGCTGAAGGAAAAGGAAGCGTGGGATCCTGACCGAAAGAAGAGGACCGCGTTGCAGGCCACGTTGCGCGCGAAGCTGCCGGAGCTCTCGATCAATCTCGGTGGCACGACATCGATCGACGTGACCAGAGCAGGGATCGACAAGGGCTATGGCCTGAAGCGCCTGAGTGCCGAGAGCGGTGTCCCGCTCGACGGGATGCTGTTCATTGGGGATGCGATATTCCCCGGTGGGAATGACTATCCCGCTGCTGAAATCGGCCTCGACACAGTGAGGGTGCGCGACGTCGCGGAAACCACCGCCGTCGTGACCGCCATCATCGCGTGTCTGCACCGATAGGATCAAGATACATGGTCGGCTCCATCGCGGAATGCCGCATTGTCAAAGCTCTGGCTTCTGTCGCTTAGGGCAGCGCTTCCTAAAACGAAAAGAAGGCAATGTGCGCGTCTCCGCGAACAAAGCCTCCAGCGATCAATCTAAGAGATTCCGCCGCGCTTCTCAATCGTAGGGGGCGTTTGCGGGAGGGGGCGGAATCCTACGCTAAGGATTTGGGCCAGCGATATTCCCCGGTTAGATTGATGTGTTCCTATCCCAACGGCGAGACGTGGGCGAGTAGATCAGGCGCGATATGGGTACCGCTGGCGGCCCGGGTATTGACGACCTCGCCGAGCTTCATGGTGTTCCAGAATATGATGATGGCGGCGAGCAGGTTCATTCCGGCGATGCGATAGTGCTGGCCTTCGCCGGATCGATCCCGGATTTCACCTCGGCGGTGGAAGCTGATGGCGCGCTTTAGGGCGTGGTGGGCCTCACCCTTGTTGAGGCCGATCTGAGCCTGGCGCTGGAGGCCGGCATCAAGAATCCAGTCGATCATGAACAGGGTTCGCTCGATGCGGCCCACCTCTCGCAATGCGAGGGCCAGCTCATTCTGGCGCGGGTAAGAGGCGAGCTTGCGAAGAATCTGGCTGGGGGCGACGATCCCCGCTGCGATCGTCGCCATGATGCGCAGGATGTCGGGCCAGTTGCGCTCGATGAGCGGTTCATTGATCTTACCTCCGACCAGCGCTCGCACATTGGCCGGCGTCGCGTTGGGCGTGAAGGCATAGAGTCTTTTCTGAGGGAGATCGCGGATACGGGGGGCGAACCTGTAGCCGAGCAAGGCGTCACCTCAAGGTTTGTTCGCCAGACAACGATTTCTCGGACATAAGCGGAACATGGGCTACGCTACACGCTTCAACCGCGCCATTGGCTCGTTGAGTGGGTGGAATTCACCTGCTGGAAGTCGCCTGGCCTGCTCCCAGAGGTAATCGCCGGTCAGACTGATGTGCGCCCAGCCCATCGGAGAAAGGTGCGCAAGCAGTGCCGCATCGAACGTCGTGCCGACAGCGTTGAGGTGCTGGGCGGCCCGGTCGAGATAGACCGTGTTCCAGTAGGAAATCGCCGCAATCAGCAGGTTCAGCCCAGATGCGCGAAATTCCTGATTTTCCAGCGAGCGATCGGTGAACCGACCCTGCCGGTTGGTATAGATGGCGGCGGCAAGCGTGTGCCTCGCCTCGCCTTTGTTGAGACCGGCCTGACAGGCACGTCGCAGTTCCGGTTGTTCAAGCCAATCGAGCGTGAACAAAGTGCGCTCGATACGGCCCAGTTCAGCCAATGCAAAATCCAGCCTGTTCTGGCGTTTGTAGGCGGCAAGTTTTCGCAAGATTACTGACGGCGCCACCGTGCCATCCTTGATTGAGGCGACAATCCTGACGATGTCATCCCAATCGGCCTCGATCGCTGCCGTTTTGATGGTGCGGCCCATCAGATTTTCGATGCCCTTGTATGTCGATGGCGCAGCGATCGAACCCAGCTTGCGGTCGCCAATATCGCGCAGCCGTGGCGCGAAGCGGAACCCGAGTAGGTGGCAGAGTGCGAAAACATGATCGGTGGCGCCGCCGGTATCGGTATAGTGCTCATGCAACGGAAGGTTGCCGGCGCCCAGGACAAGCCCGTCGAGCACGTAAGGCGCTTCACCTGCCGTCGCGGACATGATCCGTGATCCGAATGATGCGAAGTGATCGGAAAGGTGAGAATAGATTTTCACGCCAGGTTCGGCGCCATATTTGGCATTGACGTCCGCCGCCCCTGAACGGCTCCGCCCCGACCGGAAGAACTGGCCATCGGACGACGAACTGGTGCCAGCGCCCCAATGCCGCGCGAAGGGTAATTCGTGATGGGCTGAGATGATCATGGCCAGCGCGGCCTGATAGTTCTCGGGTGAAAGATACCAGTTGTGGGTCCATGCGAGTTGGGCATAGCTGACGCCTTCGCTGGCATTGGCCATCCGCTCCAGCCCGAGGTTGGTGCCATCAGCCAGAATTGCGGCGAGTACCGTGCTGGGGTTGTCGTGCTCCTTGCCTGAGCGCAGGTCACGGAATGCGTTCAAAAAACCAGTGCGTTCGGCGACTTCAAGCAGCAGCTCGGTGATGCGCACGCGGGGAAGCAGGGTATCGAGCTTGCGATCGAGGGCTTCAGCTTCCGGTGGGGTGACAGGCGGCATTTGCTGAAGCTTGAGCCGGTCTCGTTCGAGCGACACTCCCTCAAGCTTGTTTGTTTTCAACTGCTTGGCAAATCGGCGCAGCCGCCAGTCAAGATTTCGTGCCCGGTCAGCGAGGTAGGATGCAGCATTTGAATCGAACGGAAGCACATCCGCCACTTTGGCGGCGTCGCGCCGACCCAGCAAATAGGCATCGAAGCGCTGATAGTTGCGGGTTCCCTCGATCCATACATCACCGGCGCGCAAACGATCACGCAAGGTTGCCATGATCGCAATTTCATAACGTCGGCGGTCGATACGGCCGCTTTCGGTGATGAGACGCTTCCACTGCCGATTGGGGAATGGCAGTGGAACGCCATCGGGAAGGTCGCGCGACTTTCGTGTGTTCGCATCGCGAATGACATCGATGGCTTTGATCAGTGCCGTCCCTGTTCCAGACGCCTTGAAGGTGAAGGCGTCCAGAAATGCCGGGCTGAAACGCCGTAGCGTGGCGTAACGCTCGGTTGCCGTTACCAGTGCGTCCTCGCCGGCAAGATCAGCAAGGGCATCTACTTGGGCCTTTGCCGCAACAAGCCGGTGCCAGCCCACCGCTTCGTCAATCAATTCGAGCGGATCGCCGCCATTCTGGACAGCCTCATCAAGTGCTGTAATCGTGGCGCCAAACAGCCGCATGAGTTGCCCCACCGACTGAATACTATCTTGGTAGCGACGCTCGCGCCCACGCCGCGCGCGCGTGAACATGCCGCCGATAAGTCGGTCAAACATTTGGATCGCGGCATCGGCAAGTCTGGCCTCAAGGTCGATCACTGCGGCCGTCAACGTCGCCCGCCTGCGATTGACGCTGTAATCCGAAAGCAGGAATGCCGGTGCCACGCCGCCCTCGCGGACAAATTGGGCAAAGCGGAATTCCGGAATGGCGCCCCCAACTACCGGGTGGATACCTATGCCGCGAACATAGCGCAGGCGCTCAAGCAAGCCATTGATATTGGCCGCAGTCGGGGCTTCTTCGAAATTACGCAACCACGCCAGCGGTGTCATGCCGAAATCCGGGTTGTTGATTACGAGTTCGTCTAGCCGTGTCAGTTCAGCAGAGCTGAGGCCTTCGACGATTGCGGCTGCGGCAGCTTTGCGTGCGCGTGCCCGGCCAGCAAGACCGGCGCGTTCCAGTGTGTCGCCTGACGGAAGAATGAACCGCTCACCCTTCAGGCCAACCATGAGGGCGCGAACAATCGGTTCACCTCTGTCTGTATACTCGGCGGCTTGCGCGGCAAGATTCAGGGCAAGTGCCAGGTCGCCGCGTCGAAACGGGCGTATGCCAAGATAACGCGCCACGAGATCGGCATGATCGGTACGGGTTTGCGCGCGCTGACCATATGCAGAGAAGGAGGAAGGATCGACGAATAACTGTGCCGCGAGGTACTGAAGAATGACGTCGGGAAGCCCGATCTCGGGTTGCAGACCAAAGCCGGGATGTCGCATCAAAGCGATTTGTGCAGCCAGACCGAGGCGATTTGCTGGACCATAGCGGCGCCCAACCAATTCAACATCTTCCGCAGAAAGGGTATAATGCCCAATGATCGCGGTTTCTTGGACAGGAGGATCGAACAGGCGCCGGCGCTCGTCTCCGGTCAGAAGTCGGCGTCGTGCCATTTTGCTCTCCCGCTGAGGCGAATAACAAAATTGACACCAAAGCGGCTTGCACTGGAGGGAGGCCATTCGTTGCCGGTTGATCCCCGAGCAATCACCCGGCGCAGCAAGACAGTTTGGCGACATCCTTATCAAACGTTTGGGCCGCCAGTTTGAGGCCTTCCACAGTGGTCAGGTAAGGAAATATCGTTGCACCCAATTCCAGGGTGGTCATGCCGTGTTTGATCGCCAGCACCAGTGTCTGGATCGAATCCGCGCCTTCGGGTGCCATGATCTGGCCGCCCAGCAAACGGTCGTTCGCCTTGTCGGCAATCAGTTTGATGAGACCCCGCGTATCGCGTGCTGCCAGTGCCCTTGGCACAGCATCGAGCGGGAGCAGCGAAACCTTGATGTCCAGGCCTTGCGCCCGTGCTGTCGTTTCAGTGAGGCCGGCGCTGGCGACTTGCGGGTCGGTGAAGACGACGGATGGCATGGAGGAATTGTCGTAGCGGTATTGGTTGCCCGTCACCGCGTTGCGCGCGGCCAGTTTTGCGCCATAGGCGGCCATGTAGACGAACTGGTCCCGTCCCGTTACATCGCCCGCCGCGTAAATGCCTGGAACCGACGTTTCGAGGTGGTCATCGACGACGATTCCACCATTACGGGCAAGCACTATGCCGCGCTCCTCCAGCCCAAGCCCGTCGCTATTGGGTCGGCGTCCGGTGGCGATGAGCACCTGTTCCGCCGCGACGGTGTCACAATGCCCCTCGCAGGTCAATTCGACCCCGCTCTGTGTTTGGGCGATACGCTGATAGCCGACACCTGCGCAAACCCGCACGCCCTCGGCTTCCAAATAGTTTTTCAGCGCGGCACTCACTTCCGGGTCCATTTCGGGGAGCAGGCGGCTTCGGCAGCAGATGGTGACATCAACGCCCAGACGCGAAAACATCTGTCCCAGTTCTACCCCGATCACCCCGCCACCGATCACCAGCAGCGATTTGGGCAAGCGATCCAGCGCCAGCGCCGATGTGCTGGTTAGGTAGGGCACGCTGTCCATCCCCGGAATCGGCGGCACGGCGGCGTGCGCACCCATCACCAATATGACCTTGCCGACCTTCATGGGCGCATCGCCGACAATCAGCGCACCATCGGCAAAGCGTGCCTTGCCCTCGATATAGCTCACACCGTCATAGGCGGGCAGCAGATCGACATATTTTTTTTGGCGCAGCGTCGTGACAAGATCGTCCTTCGACGCCGCCAATACGGACCAGTCATCCATCTGGACAGCGCCCCCAAGGCCGGGAAAGCGCGCGGCGGCAAGCCCACCATGCACCGCTTCGGCGGCGCGGATCAGCGTCTTGGAAGGAACGCAGCCAACATTGACACAGGTGCCGCCAATCGTGCCGTGACCGACGAGCGCCACTTTCGCGCCCAGATCGGCAGCGGCGATCGCGGCGGAGAACCCGGCAGAACCCGCGCCGATGACGGCCACGTCAAATCCTTCCTGCCCGGGGCGGTTGCAACAGTCGTTCATTGCTTATCGCTTTCTTGAGGCGCTGGCGGCGCCCCGCTCAGTTTTGAATAGCGCGCGCCGGATAACCCGCGTTGGTTGATGCAGCGGCAATCGCAGCAGCATTGGTGCGGCGCGGGTTATAGGTTGCGCGCGCGGTCTTGGCTGCGAAATCGACCGTGACCGCCGTTACCCCGGCGACGCCTTCCATCGCCTTCTTCACGGTGATCGGGCAGGTGGCGCAGGTCATGTTCTCTATGGCAAAGGTGGTTTGCTTCTGAGCGGTTGCGGTAGCCGCGGGGCGATCTTGCGCCGTGCCACTAACTGCATAGGCGACCCCGCCGCCAGCCATAGCCAGCACGGCCATAGCGATACATACTGTCTTTTTCATGGGTATTTCCTTTCAATAGAACCAGGGTGCCCACCAGTCGATGGTGAGCGCCAGGATGGCGACGGCAAGGCCCAGCCACAGCACCGCCTTGGTGGTCCAAGCCGATTGTGGACGAGCGCAGTAGGAACCGTCTTCACAGGGCGGTTTCGGCTTGAAATAGACATGCCAGAAGCCGTAGCCGAGCAGCGCGAGCGTTACGCCTGCGACATAGGGCTTGTAAGGTTCGAGCGCCGTCAGGTTGGCGATCCACGCGCCGGAAATTCCGAGCATAACCAACAGTAGCGGGACGACGCAGCAAGCCGAGGCGAGCCCCGCGCCGATCAATGCGCCCGCCGCAACCCAGTTTGCCTGCTTCGGCTCGTGGTTTTCGGTGAGGGCTGGCTGTCCCGCTTCCGGCGTTGAGACCATGGCTTGAATCCCTTGTTCCAACTGAGTGATTCGCAGTGTAGGCTCTGTAGCCACTACAGACTCAAGAGGTATTTTCATGGAGCAACAGGTCGGCATCTTGCGTGCCCAGCTTGCCCGGAAAACAGGCTGCAATCTCGAAACCATCCGCTATTACGAGAAGGTGGGATTGCTGCCGGGGCCGCCTCGCAGTTCCAACGGCTACCGCGTCTATTCGCCGGAACTGGTGCAAAGGTTGCAGTTCATCCTGCGCGCGCGCGACCTTGGCTATGCAATGGATGAGATACGGTCATTGTTGTCGCTCACCGATACCGGTGCACAAACCTGCGCGGAGGTTATGGCGAGAACCGAACTCCACCTTGAAGATGTCCGCCGCCGCATTGCAGATTTGCAGAAGATAGAGGTGACGCTGGCGACCACGTTAGCCAGATGCACTGGAGATGACGTTGCCGAATGTCCCATCCTGGAAGCACTCCAGTTTTTACCCCATCAAGGCAATTGACGCCATCTTTGAGGGATTTGATTTTGTGATGTCAGCTTGGAGTATAGCCTAACCGGACGTCAGGGCGCTACCGCGGTTTCTGTCAGATTAGGGTACTAAACGGAATTTGTTGACGAATGTCGTTGCGTATCATAGATTTCAACCTGACATTTTGATGGAGAGAGTGCGCAGTGAAGGGGCAACGGATCGGCTATGTCCGGGTCAGCACGTTCGATCAGAATGTGGATCGCCAATTGGAAGGTCAGTCGCTCGATCGGACCTTCACCGACAAGGCATCGGGCAAGGACGTCAACCGCCCCCAGCTTGAGGCTCTGCTCACTTTCGCCCGCGAAGGCGATACCGTCGTCGTCCACAGCATGGATCGGTTGGCCCGCAATCTGGATGACCTGCGCAAGCTGGTCCAGGGCCTCACCAAGCGAGGTATCCGGATCGAGTTTGAGAAGGAAAGCCTGTCCTTCTCGGGGGAGGACTCCCCGATGGCCAATCTGATGCTCTCGGTCATGGGTGCGTTTGCTGAGTTCGAGCGCGCCCTGATCCGCGAACGGCAACGCGAAGGCATTGCGATCGCTCGGCAGCGCGGCGCCTATCGGGGGCGGAAACGGTCGCTCTCGGATGAGATGATTGCCGATCTGCACCGCCGCGTTGCCGCCGGTGAACGCAAGGCGACCATCGCGCGCGACATGGGCATCAGCCGCGAAACCCTCTACCAGTACCTTCGCGCCGCTGCCTGACACCAATGTTCACATTATGTCCGGAAAATCGTTGTTCAGCGTACAAAGCTTGAGGTGACGCCAGCAAGGCGCAGGCGGCGAACACATGATCGGTGAAGCCGCCCGTGTCGGCAAAATGCTGGCGAACGCGGCGGCCCGCGTCATTCATGAGCAGCCCGTCCAGGATATAGGGAGCCTCGCTGACCGTTGCCGGGATCACCTGGGTTGCGAACGGCGCATATTGATCGGACACATGGCTGTATCCCTTGAGGCCCGGGACGTTGCCATATTTCGCGTTGATCAGATTCATCGCCTCGCCCTGCTCGGTAGCAAGGAAGAACTGCCCGTCGCTGGATGCCGATTGCCCTTGTCCCCAGAAGGCGGCCATGGGCAGGGCGGCGTGGGCCTCCACGATCATGGCGAGCGCCCGATCATAGGCGCTGCCTTCGACATGCCAGCGCGCGATCCGCAGCAATTCCCAGAAGCTGTGCGTGTTGGTCGCCGCCGCCATCTTGCGCAAACCGAGATTGACGCCTTCCGCCAGCAACACGTTCATCAGGCCGATCCGGTCGCTGCAGGGCGCGCCGGTGCGCAGATGCGTGAACGCCTCGGAAAATCCGGTTCGCTCATCGACTTCCAGCAACAGATCGGTGATCCTCGCGGGCGGGAGCTGTTGATAGAGATCGAGCACGAGATCCTCGGCCCTTCGGGCGTGTCGGCCCTCAGCTTGTCGATGTGCAGCTTGCCGTTCTCGATGATGCCGCCTGGGATCGTGCCGGTTCGCGCCGCGCGGCCAAACTCCTTCAGCCGTGTATCCAGTCGAGCCCTGCGCTCGGCCAGCCATTCGCCGGGTCGCAGCGGCTCGGCGAGCCGCGCGGTCTGCTCTATCGCCTGTGGCGGGACCAGAAGCTGCTTGAGGTCGCCATAGCGGCGCGATCCCGCCAACCATATGTCACCGGACCGGAAGGCGTCGCGGATGTGGAACAGCACCGCGATTTCCCAAAGCCGGTGGTCGCCGCTGGGCTCAGCGCGAAGATGACGATGCCATTTCGAGTTGGGACGTAGAAAATCCACCGGCGGATCGACCTTGATCCCGTTACGCAGCATCGCAACGGCCGCCAGAAGAGGCGTGGCGATCGGCGCCGCCTGCATGTCGAGCAGGCGCAGCATCCTGGGCGCGTAGAGGCGGAAACGGTGATAGCCGTCCAGCACACGGCTGAGCGGGTCGGCCGCGAGCACGTTGGTCAGCGCGGAGGCCGTGGCGACAAGGGTTCTGAACCGTTCCCAGCCAGGCCCGGTGGCGATTATCCCGTCCAGGGCCGTGCCATCGTCCTGCGCTCCAAGCAAAGCACCACCGATTTCGGCAAAGGACTTCAGCGTGTCCCGAACGGCCGCCTTTTCGTCGGCGATCCTGGTGTTGCAAAGGCGTTCGGAGGCCCGATAGAGACGGCCTACGATGCGATCGTGGGTCTCCACGATGACATCGGCCAGCGATGACCGCCATTCCAGGGTGCAGACAGCGAGGATCGCAAGCCGCCTGTCTTCGGGCAGATCACGCATGCCGTCGGCGTAATAGCGCTCGCCCTGCCGGCGAAGCCGGGTCACACGATGCGCCGGCACGCCGTCCAGCAAATCCGCCGGAAGATCGAACCTTTGAAGATATTCCAGTCGATCCATCAGCCGGTTAGCGGCTGCTGAATTTGCGCCAACCTCGAACTGTCGCAG
This sequence comes from Sphingobium sp. 22B, assembly GCF_001580035.1. Classification (NCBI taxonomy): domain Bacteria; kingdom Pseudomonadati; phylum Pseudomonadota; class Alphaproteobacteria; order Sphingomonadales; family Sphingobiaceae; genus Sphingobium; species Sphingobium sp. 22B. The sequence continues at coordinate 62,937 of NZ_LTAB01000004.1, forward strand.
CCATACGAAGCGCGTGACGCGACCATCCACCGTATCCTCCAACAGGTGAGCCAAATTCTCGCTCAGGGTTGGCGTGATGCGATGGGCGATAAGATCCTCGATCCGGCGCTCGGCCTCAACCAGCGCATCGGCGCAAAGGCGCTCGATCGTCGAGGAGCCGGGAAGGATCGTGCGGGTGCGGCGACACTCCGCAACGAAGCGACGGGCAAGATCCTCATTCGATGTCGCCGCCTCGGCTTCCCGAGCGATCCATTCGCGCAAATCCCGTGCGCCCCGCCCCGAAAAGGAGCGATAGCCGTAGATTCGGCGAAGGTCCGCCAGATGCTCGTGCCGGGTCTCCTCGCGCGCGGCATAGAGGAGTAGATCGTCGCTGGTCAGGCCGAGCTGGGCCGCGATGAAATCCGATACCTGCGCCGGGATCAACTCGCCAGGAGCGAGCACCCGGCCCGGGTAGCGCAGGACGCACAGTTGCAGCGCGAAGCCAAAACGATTGTGGGCGCGCCGGCGCTGGCGGATATGCCCGAGATCCTCATCGCTGAGGGTATAGTGCCGCAGCAGCTCACCTTGATCGACCGGCAAGTGAAGCAGCGCCTCGCGCTGTCGATCGGTCAGGGTCACGCGACGCGGCATACATGCTCCTTATTCTTTCCGAGCTACGGTTTGAGATAGCTTGATTGAGATGCTGGTTAAGATACACAATAGCCCAATCTTATGTGCTCATGTTCGTCACCGCCTCAAACCTTCGTTTGTGATCCATGCTGATCGGCTACGCCCGCGTGTCCAAAGCCGACGGCTCGCAGTCGCTCGACCTGCAGCACGATGCCCTTCGCGCTGCCGGTGTCGAGCCAGGCAATATCTATGATGATCGTGCATCCGGTAGCCGTGATGATCGCCCCGGTCTTGCCGCCTGCCTGAAATCGTTGCGCGACGGCGATGTCCTCATCGTTTGGAAGCTCGACCGGCTCGGCCGAACGCTCACCCACCTGGTCAGCACGGTGCAGAATCTGTCGGATCGCGGTATCGGTCTGCGGGTGCTCACCGGCAAGGGCGCGCAGATCGACACCACGACGCCATCGGGCCGGATGGTGTTCGGCATTTTTGCCACACTGGCGGAGTTTGAGCGGGATATGATCCGCGAGCGCACCATGGCTGGCCTGGCCGCTGCCCGCGCGCGGGGACGCAAGGGTGGCCGCAAGTTCGCCCTCTCCAAGGCCCAGGTGCGGCTCGCTCAGGCTGCTATGGCCCAACGCGACACGTCCGTTTCCGACCTCTGCAAGGAACTCGGGATCGAGCGCGTCACTCTCTACCGCTATGTCGGTCCCAACGGGGAACTCCGGGATTACGGTCAGCGCGTGCTTGCTGCCAAAACGCGATGATGATGACGGGAGCCCCGATCAAACTTACCCAAGCGGACGCCGCAGACGTTGCAGACCTGTACAACCGTTGCAGCGACTATTTCCTGTTGCAGGACGGGGCCGCGCCCACGCTGGACGATGCTCGCGAGCTTTTCTCCGATGTGCCGCCCGAAAAGAGCGCCCACAATCAAGCTGTCCTGGGATGGAAGGGGCCTGGCGGCCTATATGCAATCGCGGCCATCCTCCGCGATTATCCGCGTGATGGCACATGGTATCTCGGCTTCATGATCGTAGATGCCGCACAGCGTGGTCGTGGCGTCGGACGCTCAATTTACTCGACGGTCGAAAGCTGGGCCGCTGCGAGAGGTGCCACAGAGATTCGGTTGGCCGTGCTGGAAGCGAATGAAGCGGCAGAGCGATTTTGGCGTTCTCTCGGCTTCATTGAGTATCGGCGCGTTGGGCCAGACACCTTCAAAATGCGTAGCCATCGCCGGATAGAACTGAGCCGTCGCCTTTCTGGCGCGACCGTAGAAGGCAGCAACAAGTAAGATCTCGCGCCGGCTATCTGGGCGAGCTTGGCGTAGGATTCCGCCCCCTCCCGCAAACGCCCCCTTTCAGGGAAGGGGGCTTGAGATCGCCTTGATGGCCTTCAATCCCGTTCCAAAACGAGCGATCGCGTCCCTGTTTCTCTCCAGCTCGCCATAGGGCAGATAGGCGAAGTCGAGATCGGCAATACGGCTGAAAGCCGGGCGACGGAGTTGCGCGCGAACGTCCTGCTCGCGCGCATTCGGTGCGACCAGGAATAGCCCGGCGGCAGCGTGCAGATCGCTCCCCGACAGCGCCAGATCGAGCATGCGCACGATCCCCGAGTAGATCGAGGTCGAATGTTCAACCTCGAACGCGGCGGCGACGCCGTCGCCACCCTTCGCCAGCCACAACACGTCGATGAGGCGGATCGAGTCCGCTCCGGGAGAGGTCGCAATGGCGTCTGGAAGGCGCTCGAGGCATCCCTGTCCAAGCGGGCAGCCAGCGTGAAGTCGACCGCGGTCATTGGCGGCGATCCACACATCGTAACCGAGGGCATGGCCGAGGTCGCGCAGCCAGGCCTGGATTTCGGCGTGCGTGCGATCGGTTTCGCCCTGCGCGGCGGCTGTCTTGTCGAGCCGGCTTGCCTCCGCTCTGGCATGTTCCAATCTGCCGAGCCAGTCGTCGGCCGCCGTTGCGTCATCCTCCAGCGGTGGCGCGGGATAGCGGCCCGAGCCAATGTCGAACAACAGTCCGCCGATCGCGCCGAGATCGTTGGAGAGCAACTCGCGGTAACGGTCGTTGAGGTCGAGGATGCCGGCGCGCATGGCGAGAAAATGATCCCATGACCCGAGCTTCACCTTGGCGCCGGTGACGGCATTGTAGCCCTTGACGATCGCGGTATTGAAGGGCGGCACCAGCGTCGGGTGAAGGAAATAGAGCAGGTTGGCCGCCGCCGGCCCCAGCCCCTTGATCTTGAGCGCGTCTATGCTGCGGATGTGGCTGATGATCTCCTCGGCGGTATCGCAGCACGAGCAATTGTCGAGCAGGCGACCGAACGCCCGCTGATTGTCCGGGCTTTCGTAAATGTCGGGAATGCGCAGCTTGGGCTTCCACAGCCAGGCATGGTCGGCGCCCTTGAAGATCTGCCGCTGTTCGGCGATCGAGTGGACAACCGTTTCCAGTGACGAGCCGCGATAGGCGACGCCGAACCGCCCACTTTCGATTTCCACGACCACCTGCTGCAGCCCCCGACGGATGGAGCGGAAGTTTTTCAGGCGTTCGTCCCAAAGAAACCAGGAGCGATAGGTGGCGCCCGGATCGTCTCGCCAACGACGGACAAGCTCGCTCAAGAGATCATGATGTGTCGTGGGTAACAAGGTCATACTGGCTCGGTCATCCTGAACTGGCTCCTTGCCGCTCAGGCTATCGCGGGCAAGGGCGGCTTGCACGTTCAATGTGCGATCCGCGAAGCTTGCTCAAACTGCCTGTGATCGCGCAGGGAAACGCGGCTGGCGTTGGGCGTTGCCGATCGCATCCGTAGACCGGGCGCACGGCCAGGCAGACGGCCGGCAGGGGCGTCGCCGCCCCGGAGCGGCGACGCAACCAGCTTCTTTTGGTCGAACTTAGCGGATCATTGCTTTGTGATCGCGGTGACCTCGCCATCGCTGCCCTTGAGCGAGAGGTCGAAATCGACCTTGTCGCCGACCTTGACCGCATCGGTGATCGCGGGCGCCGCCTTGAACGCCATCGTCATCGCCGGCCACTTGGCTTCGGGGATCGGGCCGTGGTTGAGCGTGATCGTGCCCGCCGTCTTGTCGATCGCGGTGACGGTGCCATGGCCCTTGGCCTTGATTGCGGCGTTCGCGTCAGGCGCCATCGACATGTTGCCCATGTCGCCGCTCATGGTCGCGGCAGGCGCCGCCTGGTTGGTTTCGGTTGTAACCGGGGTCTCGCCCTTCTTGCCGCACGCGGCGGTCAGGACGGCAAGGCCGAGGGCGAGGGTCAGTCGTGCATGTCTCATAATCGTCTCCTTCATGATGAAGCGGGTTGATGGATGGGGTCGGTCTTCGGCCGGCGCAGCAGCAGATAGGCGGCGGGCAGGACGAACATCGACAGCAGCGGCGCGCTCAGCATGCCGCCGATCATCGGCGCCGCGATCCGGCTCATCACCTCCGAGCCCGCGCCCGATCCCAGCAGGATCGGCAGCAGGCCGGCGAGGATCACCGCGACCGTCATCGCCTTGGGCCGGACGCGCAGCAGCGCGCCTTCGCGCACCGCGGCCTTCACCTCGGCGGCGTCCGGATTAGCCGTGCGCTCGGCCAGCGCATTCTTGAGATAGATCAGCATCACCACCCCGAACTCGGCGGAGACGCCGGCGAGCGCGATGAACCCGACCCCGGTGGCAACCGACTGGTTGAACCCCAGCAGATAGAGCGTCCAGATGCCGCCGGTCAGCGCGAACGGCAGCGTGCCCATGATCAGCGCAGCCTCGTCGAAGCGGCCGAAGATGAGGTAGAGCAGCACGAAGATGATCAGCAGCGTCGCGGGCACGACCAGCTTCAAGCGGTCGACCGCGCGCTCGAGATATTCGAACTGGCCCGAATAGGCGATGCTGACCCCCGGCGAGAGCCGAACCTGTCTCGCCACCGCGCGTTGCAGATCGCCAACCACCGAGGCGAGATCGCGCCCGCGCACATCGACATAGACCCAGGTCGAGGGCCGGGCATTCTCGGTCTTGAGCATCGGCGGCCCTTCGGCGATCGTGACATTGGCGACCGTGCCGAGGGTGATCTGCTGGCCCGCGGGCGTCAGGATCGGTAGCCCCCGCAGCCCGTCGAGGCTGTCGCGCAATTCGCGCGGATAGCGCACGCTGATCGGATAGCGGGCGAGGCCCTCGACCGTCTCGCCGATCGTCTCGCCGCCGATCGCGCCCGAGACGATGGCCTGCACGTCGGCGATGTTGAGTCCGAACCGCGCAGCGGCGGCGCGGTCGATGTCGACATCGACATAGCGTCCGCCGGTCAGCCGCTCGGCGAGCGCCGAGCTGACGCCCGGCACGGTCCTGGCCACGGTCTCGACATCATGGGCGATGCGGTCGAGCTCGGCGAGATCACTGCCCGACACCTTGACCCCGATCGGGCTCTTGATGCCCGTCGCGAGCATGTCGATGCGGTTGCGGATCGGCGGCACCCAGATATTGGCGAGCCCCGGAAGCCTCACCCGGCGATCGAGCTCGTCGATCAGCTTCTCGGGCGTCATGCCTGGTCGCCACTGGTCGCGGGGCTTGAACTGGATCGTCGTCTCGAACATCTCGAGCGGGGCGGGGTCGGTCGCGGTCTCGGCACGCCCCGCCTTGCCGAACACGCTTTCGACCTCGGGCACCGTCCTGATCAGCCGGTCGGTCTGCTGGAGCAGTTCGCTCGCCTTGGCGGCCGAGAGACCGGGCAGGGCCGAGGGCATGTAGAGCAGGTCGCCCTCGTCGAGGTTGGGCATGAATTCGCCGCCGAGCCGGCTGAGCGGCCAGGCCGTGGTCGCGAACACCAAAGCCGCGATCAGCAGCACGGTCTTGGGCCGCTTCATCGTCCAGTCGATCGCAGGCCGGTAGAGATCGGTCAGCCAGCGATTGACCGGATTGGCCTGCTCAGGCGGGATCCGCCCCCGGATCAGCCAGCCCATCAGGATCGGCACCAATGTCACCGACAGGATCGCGGCGGCGGCCATCGCATAGGTCTTGGTGAAGGCGAGCGGCGCGAACAGCCGGCCCTCCTGCGCCTCCAGTGTAAACACCGGGATGAACGACAGCGTGATGATCAGCAGGCTGAAGAACAGCGCCGGCCCGACCTCGGCCGCCGCCTCGGTGACGAGGATCCAGCGCGTCTCGCCGTCGAGATGCGTGCCCGGATGGTCCTGCTCCCAGCGCTCGATCTTCTTGTGGGCGTTCTCGATCATGACCACGGCCGCATCGACCATGGCACCGATCGCGATGGCGATGCCGCCGAGCGACATGATGTTGGCGTTGACGCCCTGGTAGCGCATCACGACGAAGGCGGCGAGCACGCCCAAGGGAAGGGTGAGGATCGCGACGAGCGCCGAGCGGACATGCCAGAGGAAGAGCGCACAGACCAGGGCCACGACGACGAACTCCTCGACCAGCTTGTGGGTGAGGTTCTCGACAGCACGGTCGATCAGCTGCGAGCGGTCATAGACCGTCACCACCTCGACGCCCGGCGGCAGGCTCCTCTTGAGGTCCGCGAGCTTGTCCTTGACCGCCGCGATCGTCTCCCGCGCATTCTTGCCCGAGCGCAGGATCACGACCCCGCCTGCGACCTCGCCTTCACCGTTCAGCTCGGCGATGCCGCGCCGCATCTCGGGGCCGATCTGGATCGTGGCGACGTCGCCGAGGCGGATCGGCACGCCGCCGGCCGCCGTCTTCAGCGGGATCGCGCGGAAATCGTCGAGCGTCTTCAGATAGCCTGAGGCGCGCACCATATATTCGGCTTCGGCCAGCTCGAGCACCGACCCGCCCGCTTCTTGATTGGCCTGCCGGATCGCCTCGACCGCCTGGGCGTGGGTCACCCCGTAGGCCGCGAGCTTCACCGGATCGAGCAGTATCTGATACTGCTTGACCATGCCGCCGATGCTGGCGACCTCGGCGACGCCGGTCACGGTCTTGAGCTCATAGCGCAGGAACCAGTCCTGCAGACCGCGCAGCTGCGACAGGTCATGCCGGCCGGTGCGGTCGACCAGCGCATATTCATAGACCCAGCCAACCCCGGTCGCGTCGGGCCCGAGCGCGCTGCGCGCGCTCGCCGGCAGGCGCCCCTGCACCTGGTTCAGATATTCGAGCACGCGGCTGCGCGCCCAATAGAGATCGGTGCCGTCCTCGAAGATCACATAGACGAAGCTGTCGCCGAAGAAGGAATAGCCGCGCACCGTCTTGGCGCCTGGCACCGACAGCATGGTGGTGGTGAGCGGATAGGTGACCTGGTTTTCGACGATCTGCGGCGCCTGACCCGGGTAGCTGGTACGAATGACGACCTGCACGTCGGACAGATCGGGGAGGGCGTCGATCGGGGTGGATCGTACCGCCCAGAGGCCCGCGCCGACCAGCGCCAGCATGCCGATCAGAACGAAGAAGCGGTTCTTGACCGACCAGCGGATGAGATGGGCGATCATCGGCCCGCCACCTTCGCCATACGCCGCAGCGTCGGTCCCGCCGGGGGCCGGTCGAACCCGAACCGAACCCGGTCGCCCGCCTTGAAGCCGCGCGCGATGCCCGGATCGGCGAGCGCGAAGGTCATCGTCATCGCGGGCCAGTCGAGCGCGGGGACCGGTTCGTGGCTGAGCGTCACCGCATTGGCCGTGAGCCGCTCGATCTTGCCCGTCGTCTCGTACAGCGTGGCTTTCGACCTCGGCGCGGCGATGGTCGCCGATGCCGCACCGCCGCCGATCGGCCGCGCCTCGATTCCCGACAGGCTCGCCTCGGAGTCGATCAGGAACTGCCCCGAGGCGACGACTTTCTCGCCGGGCGACAGGCCGGCAAGGATCTCGGTTTCACCGCCCGCCTCGCGGCCGATGCGGACCTCGGCGGGATGATAGCGCCCGTCGCCTGCGGCGAGCATGACGAGCGTGCGCTTGCCCGTGCGGATCACCGCCTCGCTCGGCACCAGCAGCGCCGGCTTGGCATCGCCGCCAAGCACGACGCTGGCGAACATGCCCGGCCGTAACCGCCCGTCCCGGTTGGGCAGCTCGATCCGCACGGTGAGCGTGCGGCTGTCGGCCTGCGTCGTCGGCAGGATCGCGATCACCCGGCCGGCGAAGCGCTCGCCGGGGAAGCTCGCCAGCGTGGCGCTGGCATTCTGGCCGACCCGGACATCGCCCGCGCGCGCTTCGGGCACCGCGGCATTGAGCCAGACGGTGCCGAGCCCGCTTACCTGGGCGAGCGTCTGGCCCATGGCGAGCGTCACGCCGGCACGGGCGTCGAGCGTCTGGATCGTGCCCGAGATCGGCGTCGTGATGGTCACCACGCCGTTCGGCCGACCGCTCCGCTCGACGCTGGCGATGAGGCCGTCGGACATGCCCATCAGCCGCAGCCGCTGGCGCGCGGCCGCGGTGAGATCGGGCTTGCCGAGCCGCCTGACGCTCAGATATTCGGTCTGCGCGCCGCCCCATTCGGGCAGGAGCAGGTCCGCGATCGGCGCGCCGGCGCGGACCACGTCCCCGGGCGCTCGCGCATAGACGCGGCTCACGAACCCGCCCGAACGCGCCTGGATGACGGCGACGTCGCGCTGGTTGAAGTCGATCGTGCCGGTGACCTCGAGGGCCGAGGCAAGGCTGCCCATCTTCGCCGCGACGACCCGCAATCCCAGGCTCTGCCGCGCGGCGGGATCGACGGCGACCGTGGGGGCCGCGCCGGCGCTTCCTCCGTCCGCGTATCGCGGCACGAGCTGCATATCCATGAAGGGCGACTTGCCGGGCTTGTCGAACTTCTGGTTGGGGAACATCGGATCGTACCAGTAAAGGACTTTGCCTGCCCCGGCGGGCGTGGTCGCCTCCGATTGCGGTGCCTGGCGATGGCCAGCCCAATAGCCTGTGCCGCCGGCCAGCAGCGCGACAGCCAGGATCGATGCGCCCCAGCGCAGCGCGGATTTATCGAGCGTCATGGCCGCTCCTCCCCATAGGTGATAGTGATGCGGACCGCGTCGCGCGCGACGTCGGCTTCGCGGTTGAGCGCCTCGACCTCGGCCTCCGCGAGCCCGAGCGTCGTGAGCAGCGCGGCGCCAAGGTCGAGCTTGCCGGCGCCATAGCTGTCGCGGTCGAGCTCGGCGCGGTGCCTGGCGAGTGGCACCAGCGTCTCGCGGGCATTGCGCAACCGGGAGAGATGCATGGCATGGTCTGCGAGATCGGCGTCGAGCTGCGCCACCAGCTCGCGGCGGATCGCCTCGCGGTCGAACCGACCCCCTTGCGCAAGGCTCTCGCTTGCAGCGATCCTGGGGTTCTGGCGCTTGCCGGCGAACAGCGGCAGGTCGATCGACACGCCGACCGAGGCCATGTCGCCGTACATGGGATCGCGCCGGCCATAGGTGACGCCGACCTTCCAGTCGGGGCGCTTGTCGGCGCGCGCGAGACGCACGTCCGCTTCGGCGACTGCGATCCGCGCGTCCTGCGCGCGCAGGGCGGGAAGCGCATCGATCCCGGCCCGCAGCCGGATCGGATCGACATCGAGCATCGGCGGGTCGCCCGTCGCCTGCGGGTCGGGGTCGCCGGTATAGCGCGCGAGCCGGGCCCGCGCCTGCGCCACCACCGCAGCCATCTCGGCGCGGCGATCGGCGATGGCGGCGCGGAGCTGGTCGGGCTCGAGCGCCTGGCTCGGGCGCGCGCTGCCCGACGCCAGGCGTGCGGTCACGGTCTTCTGCAGGTCGTCGAGGCTGGCATCGAGCAGGTCGAGCTGCCGGAGCCGGCGTTCTCCATAATAGAGATCGACCCAGGCGAGGGCGGTCTCGAGCCGCACGTTGCGGCCTTCGACCAGCTCGCCCGCCTCGGCGATACCGATATCGGCCGCGGCGCGCGCGGCGCGTGCATGGCGCTTGGCGAGATTGGGGAAGGTCTGGCTGAACCCGATCGTCGCCATGGTGAAATCGTCGCGCGTGAAGCTGCCGGCATTGGGGCCGCTCACCGGGAAGTTCTGCAGGCCCAGGTCGAGCGTCGGATCGGGCAGGCGATCGGCCGCGACCGCCGAAGAGCGGGCGCCGGCTGTCGCCGCCGCGCGCGCCTTGAGGCTTGGCGCGTTGGCGGCAGCGAGCCTCACTGCCTGCTCGTAGGTGAGCGGGCCGGCCGACACCGGCACGGCCCAGGCGCTCGCAAGCGTCGCACCGATAGAGAGCAACAGGCGTCGCACAGCGCGCCTCGGCATCATGATCATGGATATCATCCCCTCATGACAGAGGCGGCGCGCCAAGATGTGACGCGCCGCTCCGGAGCGGGTTTAGCCCTTGTCCGACCTGACTGCGCCGCGCATGCAGTCGGCGGCGCTTGCCTGCATCATCGCGCAATCGCAGCTGGCCATGTCCCGGCTGTCGGGCACCCATATGCGGACACGCGCAGGGCCAGTCGCCCGCGGACCATATTGCGGCGCCGACCGCCATTCCCAATGGCCTTGCGGCGTGCGGCTCGCGTCGGTTGCAAGCGCAGGCGCGGCGAGACTGAGGGCCGCCACAAGGGCGGCCGGAAGCAGTTTGATCATCACGAAAACCTTTGACTGAAAAGAAGGAAACCGGGCGCGCACGCATCGATCGATGCGCGCAGCCCGTGCTCGTTCAATCAGGCAAGGCTGGTGGGAGGATCCGGCTCGGGCGCAACCGCCTTGCCGGTCAATATCGTGTCGGTCGTCCAGAAGCTGGGCGCGTCGTAGAGACGCGCAGGCGCAACGCCGCCTGCCAGGTCCGCTGCGACCAGCGGGATCACGCACCCCATCGCGGCGATGCAATCGAGCGTCAGGCCCTTGCAGGGCTTTTCGCTGGGCGCAGGCTGCTGCTTGGCCATCATCGCCATGCAGTCCGCATCCATGCCCTTGGCCAGCGGCGCGCCTGCCGCCTGCGGCACGCTGTGCGCGGCCGCCATCTGGGCTCCGAAGAGACCGGACAGCGCTCCGATGACGAGCAGGAGGGCGAGCAGGCGTTTCACGGGCCTCGATATCTAGCGGGTTTCGCGGGCGCAGCCAACCAAAGTCTCGCGCCGCGCGGATTTTGAAGTGCTGACGGCTGATTCCGTCAACTCCGCGTCAATAAAGATCCGGCCCGGGGAAGAAGATCGGCTGCGGCCTCTACGTATATCGAGGCTGGACCCGGGACCGTAGTCCCAAGCCTGAAGAGACGCTCTTCCCCTCGGCAAAGTCCGGGCGGTGGCTTACCATCCAAGGAGGTGAATATGGTCAGAAAAACTCTCATGGTCGCGCTTGCCGGCATTTCGATGCTTGCTGCCGTCCCCGCTATGGCCCAGGGCATCGGGCACAGCCTGTTCATGCGCGGCTCGATCGTCGACACGGGCAGCAACGGCACGGTCGTCTGCATCGGCAAGGCCGATGGCGCCGAGGTCGGCCAGAAGCTCGAGGTCTATCGCGTCGTGACCCATCCGGGTCCGTCCAAGGGCGTGGCGCCGACCTATCACCGCCAGCTCGTCGGCCATGTGACAATCGACCATATCTTTGACGATCACTTCGCGCACGTGTCCGTCGCCGACGGCACGCCTGCCAAGCACGACATCGTCGAGCTTCGCAAGAACTGACAAGCCGGTGGCCCGGCGGCACGGGCTGCCCTGATGCGACGCGTCGGGGCAGCGGGCCGCCGGCGACGAGGAGACCGTTCGGGGTCAAAGCGAAACCGCTTGACCCTGGACCATGGTCCAACCGGCATGATCGAGCGGATGACATGGGCAATTTCAAGATCGGCGAACTGGCCGCGGCCGCAGGCGTGGGCCGCGATACGATCCGCTATTATGAGCGGATGGGCCTGCTGCGCGAGCCCGCGCGCACGGCAGCGGGCTACAGGCTCTACGACGCGACGGACCTCGAGCGCGTCAACTTCATCCGCTCGGCGCAGGAGCTTGGCTTCACCCTCGATCAGGCCCGGCAGCTGCTGGCGCTCAGGGCATCGGACACCGCGCATGCGCAGGCCGTGCTCGATATCACGCTCGCCAAGATCACGGACGCCGAAGTCCGGCTCAAGCGCCTGTCCGATATTCGCGACATGCTTCGATTGCTTGCCGATGAGTGCCCGGGCGAAGTTCCTGTTTCCGATTGCCCTATTCTCACGTTCCTCACGGAAAGGCGGAGATCTGATCACCGAAAGATATAAGAGCAAGCCTCGCAGGAAGAACAAACACCATTATTAAAAGGGGATTTATCATGACACGAATGCATATAGTGGCTGGGATTGTTCCAGCATTGCTTCTGGGCGCCTGTGCGACGACGCCGCCTACCTCCGCACAGGTCGAAAGCTGTAGGGCCATGGAGGGCGATATGGGTCTCCAGACACGTCATGACCATGGCGAGATGAAACAGCAGGGTCGTAATCCCATGAACCTGTCGCACGATCAGTGCCGCAAGATTCTTCGCCAAGCACAATGATTCCTGCTCCGGGTGGCTCGGGCCCACCCGGAGATTCCTCCAGTACGAAAGGAAGAAGCAATGGTCGGAAATCGAAAAGTCATACTGTCGCTAATCAGCGTTAGCCTGCTCTCGATGGCGGCGCTTTCGGGCTGTGAGCGCAAGACCGATCAGACGGTGCCGGCTGCGGCCAACAGCGCCGCACCCGCGGCTGGCGCTGATAGCGTAAATCCCGCCGGCATGGATCATTCGGACGCCATGGCCAATGAACAGGAGATGGAGCGGCATCACCAGCAGGCCATGGACCATGATGCGATGCGCCAGGGAGGCATGAACAGCAGCGCTCCGAAGACCGAGCCTGCGCCTGCGGATTCGGCGATGCCGATGAAGGACATGTAAGGGCGCGAAGGGGGTCGACATGTGCGTTTGGACCAGCCTTCGCCTTTCGGGTCTGGGGTTGTTGCTCGCTTTCAGCCTTCCCTCTGCGAGCGTGCACGCTCAGGAGGGCGAAGACCATTCGGCACATCATGGGGATACTTCGGGCGGTGCGGGGATGGCCGATGGCGCAATGTCCGCAAAGCCCGAGGTCGGCACCTCCGATATGGCCTCGATGATGAACTCTATGATGGAGCGCATGATCAACGGCGAAGGCGAGAATGAACATGGGCACGATTCCCGCCGCACCGCATTTTTTTCGCAGTTGCTCGCCTTTCCCGCGCTCGACGAAGCGGCCCGGCAGCGGGTCGCTGCGCAGGCCGGGGAACGGGTAAGCACGGGCCTGTCGATGGTCAACGCCGCCTCGGCCGACGGCGCGCGTGCGACAACGGTCTCGGCCCGGCTCGATGCGGCGCGCCGGATGCGCGAAGGGACCGACCTGTTCCGCTCCGGTACCGCCGCGCAGGGCGCGATCGGAGGCTTGCAGCCGCCCCGGGAGGTCGGGCTTGCCTGGCTGCGCGATCAGCTCGACATCGACCAGGCCGCGCCCGGCCATGCCGATCACTGGTTCGGCATCTCGCCCTCGCACCTCCTTCTCATGCTGTTCCTGGGGCTGGTGAGCGCCACGCTTATCGCGCTGCAGATCTTCCGCCTGCGGCGGATCGGGGCGATCGCCGGCGGTGTCGCCACCGCCAAGGTTCCAGCAAAGCCGGAGCCGAAGGCTGCCCCTCCCGCTACCAGGGTTGCGCCCGCGCCTGCACCCGTTGCCGACAGCGCCGGGCTCGCGCCGAGCAATGCGGCCGCACCCGCTGGGGCGTCGCTGCGCAAGCCCAAAAGCTGGGCGGGGCAGCTGCGCGTGGTCCAGATCGTGCGAGAGACGCCGAGCGTGCTGACCTTCCGGCTCGCGGACCCGACCGCCGACCGGCTGCCGTTCGACTTCCTGCCGGGCCAGTTCCTGCAGGTCGAGGTAGAGCCCGAAGCGGGCAAGACCGCGCGCCGTTCCTACACGATCGCCTCTTCGCCGACCCAGCGGGCCTATGTCGAACTGACGGTCAAGCGCGAGGAGCAGGGCGTGGTCTCGCGATACCTGCACGACAAGGTCGTCGCCGACGATCTGCTGAAGGTCAGCGGACCGTTCGGCGCCTTCACCTTCACGGGAACGGATGCCCAGAGCATCGTGCTGATCGCGGGCGGGGTCGGCATCACCCCGATGATGTCGGTGCTGCGCTATCTCACCGACACCGCGTGGAAGGGTGATATCTTCTTCTTCTACGGCGCACGGTCGACCGAGGAATTCGTGTTCCGCGACGAGCTCGAGCGGCTCGAACGCCGTTTTCCCAACCTCCATGTCGTCGCCGCGATGCAGCGCGCGCCCGGCACCGTCTGGATGGGCCCCGAAGGGCCGATCACCCGCGAGATGATCCTGGCCGCGGTGCCGGAGATCGCGAGCCGGCGGATCCATATGTGCGGCCCGCCGGCGATGATGGGCGCGATGCGCGGCGTGCTGGCGGAACTTGGCGTCCCCGAAGCGCAGCTGCACACCGAGGCGTTCGGTCCGGCCTCGCTGCCGGCCGACCACGAGGATCTCGAGGTCAAACCCGCGCCCGCGCCAGCGGATAAGCCGGCCCCGAGCGCCGAGGTGGCGCCGAGCACGGTGACCTTCTCCGTGTCGGGGGTGTCGGCGGCCTTGCCCGCGGACGAGACCGTGCTCGAGGCGGCCGAGGGCGCGGGCGTCGAGATCTCCTATGCCTGCCGTGCGGGCACATGCGGCGCCTGCGTGGTCAAGCTGCTGCAGGGCGAGGTAACGATGGAGGTCGAGTCCGGCCTCGCGCCCGCCGACAAGGCGCAGGGCTATGTGCTCGCGTGCCAGGCGAAGGGCACGGGCACGCCGCTCGTGGTCGAAGCCTGATGCGCGAACGCAGCGACATCGCCGTCGGCCTGCTGGTCGCATTCCTGCTGCTGTTCCCGTTCGGCTACCTCGTGCATGTGTCACCGCGCTTTCCGGGCAGCCTCGCTGGCGGGATCATCGGGATCGCAGCGCTCGTGCTGATGCTGCTGACGCTTCCCTATGTCGCGGCCAAGCACATCGCCTGGGTCGACAAAGTGCTCTCCCGGCTCGTCAGCAAGCCTACCCTGCTCGCCATCCACATCTATGCCGGCGTGCTGGCGCCGATCCTGGGTCTGGTCCACGCCGCGCACAAGCTCGAAAGCCCGGTCGGACTGCTTCTGACCGTCCTCCTGCTGATGACGGTCATCACCGGCTTCATCGGCCGCTACCTGCTTGCCCAGCTTGGTCGGGCGCTGCGCGGACGCAGGTCGGAACTGGCCTCGCTTCGCGCCGCCTTCCTTGAGGAGCCGGCGGCGCCGGCGCAGGCCGATACCGCAGCCGCGCCGCTGTCGGGCTGGAGGCGCTATCTGTTCGTCGCCGGGGATGCGCCCGCGGGCCAGCACCCCCAGAACAGGGCGGGGATCGCCGCGGCGCTGGCCGATACCGAATTCGCGATCCGCGCCGAAGAGGCGACCAACACCCTGTTCGCGCGATGGCGGTTCCTGCACATCCTGCTGGGCTGTCTCATCTTCGCGCTGCTCGCGCTCCACGTCGGCGCGGCGATCTATTACGGGCTGCGCTGGCTATGAGCTGGCAGCGTCTTTCCTATGCCGTCTTCATCGCAGCCCTGCTGGTGATGGTCGCCGCGGTCGCGATCCGGATGCGATCGGACGCGCCGAGGGATGCCGGCCTGGTGGCGCAGCTCGTAGCGCCCGGCCCGCTCTCGAGCGCCCACCAGTCCTTCGCCGGCCAATGCACGGCCTGCCACACGCCGGGCAAGGGCGTCGAAACCCGGACCTGTCTCACCTGCCATGCGGGCACGGATTTCGGGACGAAGCAGTCGACGCAGTTCCACGCGAAAGCGACGCAGTGCACCTCCTGCCACGTCGAACATGAGGGAGAGCGCGGCATCATCCGCATGGATCACGCCGCCTTGCTCGACATGGCAAAGTGGCGGCAGCCTTCGGCGGGCATGTCGACAAACACTCGAAGCCTGACCCCCGAGACCGCGCTCAATTGCGCGAGCTGCCATGCGTTCCGCGATCCGCACCAGGGCCTGTTCGGCACCGACTGCGCGAGCTGTCACAAGACCGACAGCTGGAAGATCGCCAATTACCGCCATCCATCGGTCAATTCGACGCAGTGCGCCGAGTGCCACAAGGCGCCGCCCAGTCACTTCATGGAGCATTTCAGCATGGTCTCGCAGCGCGCAGCCGGATCGAAAGCGCGCGTCGACCAATGCTATGCCTGTCACGCCACCGACAGCTTCAACAATATCCGCAAGCGAGGCTGGTATGATCACCATTGAGGCCGACTGGCTGAGCGCCTTCTTCCGGCTTGCGGTGATCGGCCTGGAACTGGCGGGCACGCTGACCATCCTGGTCGGCGCGGGGCTCGCAACCTTTCTGTTTGCGCGGCGGGCGAGGGCGGGCGACCGAACCGAGGCCTATAGCGCGTTCCGATCGGCGCTCGGCCGCAGCATCCTGCTCGGCCTGGAATTTCTGGTCGCCGGCGACATCGTCAAGTCGCTGGTGATCAACCCGACGCTCGACGATCTCATCGTGCTGGCCGGGCTTGTGCTGGTGCGGACCTTCCTGAGCATCTCGCTCGGGGTCGAGATCAACGGCCACTGGCCCTGGGAGGAAACCCGGATGGCGCGGGAGAAGGCGCGTGCGGCGTCGGATGGGTCGCCGGCTACGGCTGAGGCCGCCGGATGCGGCACAGCGCTCAAGCGATAGCAGATGGAAGGCGCATCATGATCGAGAGACGCGAATTGCTGATGGCGGGCGCCGGCCTTGCCGCCGCCGGAACGCTGGCTGCGCCGGCGGCGGCGCAGCAGCATCGAATGGAAGGGATGGCGATGTCGATGACGGACTGCATCGACGATTGCGTGGCTTCGCACCGCATGTGCCTGGAAACCGCCGCTTGGCTGACGAAGCAAGGCGGCGCGTCAGCTACGGCGTCGCTGATCGCCATGCTGAACGACTGTGCGGAACTGTGCCAGGCGACTGCCAACTCGATGCTGCGGGAATCTGCCCTGCACCGCATCGTCTGCCGCGCCTGCGCCGACGCTTGCGAGCGCTGCGCCGAGGAATGCGGACGCCATAGCGCGGACCAGCGGATCGCGCGTTGCTCGGCCACCTGCAAGAAATGCGCGGCGAGCTGCCGAACGATGGCGGACATGTCGAGCTGAGCGGCGCGCTTCGCACGTGCCCCACATAGTCACGTTCAGGCCAGAGCCCCCGGTCACAGCTTGTGTGTCCGACAACTACGCCAGGACAGCGATCATGGCACGTGGCACAAAGTCCGAGTATCCGGCAACGGCGGAAATCATCGCACCCGCCATCGCCGGAGCCTTCCGTGCCGCCACCCGATAGTCGGGTAATGCCGAGCACCATCTTTACGATTGCGTGAACGCTCCACGGTCGATCTGTATTGGAGAAGTCAGTGTCAACCGCCGAATTTGTCAACCGGCTACCCGAATTGCTCCGCCCCAATCCAGCAAGGGTAGTGATCAGACCCTATATGCCGTCGACGGAAACCTATAAATATGCGGTACCGGATCAGCCACGTGCGCAGCGCATCGCCGACCGCGTCCTGGCGCTCGACCCAGCATCGCTCCACGATGAGTTGCAACGCATTCTTGATGATTTCTCGGGAAGGCATCGTGAGGTTCCGTCCCTGTTTTTGCGGCGGTTCCACGAGGTTGATGGCATCATCGTCTGTGATTGCGAGGTCACCCATGAACAGGCGCTCTTGATCGGTGCCCATTTTTGCAACGAATATTCCTATGAGGCAGCAGCGCTTTTCAATCCGAGCATCGTCCTGCATCCTGACCAGTCTGCTGTACCTGAAAACTCTCTCCGATTCATTCTTTCCCTGCGAGGCGTGGGCGAGGGGCATATCTCCTCCGTCACCTTTCGCACCGGGTTTTGCGCCGCGGACGGAACCATAGCAATCAATCCTCCGAGCCCCATGCCGCTCGTGCTGGAGACTGAAAACATCTCCGGCGAGGACGGGCCGGACGCGGGCATTCGGATCAAGTGCGATGGCAGCCACGATCTCTCGGAGATCGTGATCTTTCCGACAACCCCCAGCCAGCGTGGTGGCATCGAAGACCTTCGCTTGGTCCGCTTCCTGGACGACGATGGCCGAGCCACCTATTTCGGTACATATACGGCATTTAGCGGCCAGTCCGTCCGGCAGGAGTTGTTGTCCACGCCGGACTTCCGGACATTCGAACTCAGACCGCTGCGTGGGGATGCCACCGGTAGCAAGGGCATGGCGCTTTTCCCCCGACGCATTGCCGGGCACTTTGCCATGCTTGGGCGCGAGGATAACGAAAATATCTGGTTCCTGACGTCCGCGGACATTCACGACTGGAGTGGCGGAGCGAAAGCCATCGAACCTCGCTGGCCTTGGGAGTTTGTCCAGATCGGTAATTGCGGATCGCCGATCGAGATCGACGAAGGCTGGCTGGTCGTAACTCATGGAGTCGGCGCCGTTCGGAACTATTGCATCGGGGCGTGCCTGCTGGACCGTGACGATCCCTCGAAGCTGCTGGCGCGGACGAAGCTACCGCTTTTGCGGTCGGACATGGATGAGCGCGAAGGTTATGTGCCAAACGTAGCCTACAGCTGCGGCGCGATGGTACATAATCGGGTGCTGGTACTGCCTTATGCCATTGCTGACAGCTTCACCACTTTTGCCACTATTCCTCTCGAGCGTCTGCTGGCCGCCATGGATTAGTCACTGTTGCCGACCTGTCCTGCTCTCGAGTCCGAACCATAGTTACACATCGGCACAACAACGATGCCAGTGCGATAATTTATGGCCATCTCAGAGACGGACTTCGCACATTACGTATACAGCAAGGCGGAAGGTGACACCATTTCACGGGCAAGCTCCGGAAGGGGCGACAATCGACCGGGCATATGCTCGATCGAACGAGAAACCCAGACTTGAAGGAATGGATACTTGCGCAAGAAGACGGCAATGATCGCTTCGCTCGCAGCTCTCGGCTTCCTCGCCGTCAGTGCCGGACCGGTGCTGGCGGACGGGATGCCGCCGGGCATGCCCGATCTTGAGGAGACCCTCAAGGCCAGGCCGGCGCCTGCCCAGCCCGATCCTGCCCACATGCAGGGCATGGCTCACGGTAAGGAGCAGATGCACGGCCAGATGATGCAGGGCCATCGAATGGCGATGCGGGATTCGCAGGACCAGGACGGCGCCTCCGGCATGTCACACAGGTCGGACGGTGGTTGCTGACCCTGCCATCATTCCATCAGACGACAAGGTTGACGGACAAGATCATGGCCGCTTTCAACCGAAGCCTTGGTCCGCCGTTCCCACGGCGGGCCAATCGCTTTTCTGGCCGGTCTCAGGACGAGAAAACCAGGCCGGGTCACATTTTTGATCGATCCCGGATCATCATTTTACGCGCCTGCTCCAGCAGGCACACGGCCGATCGGATTTCGATTCGTAAGTTACGTATACAGACTGCGTCTCGCTAGCAGCATTGAAGCTTCGGAATTGCCGGGATCGGAACGTCGATCGGGCAACAGGACGAACACTCGGAGACCCTCAATGCGACAGACGACATTTCTAGCGGCGACCGTCAGCCTCTTCGCGACGCTAACCTTCGCCGCCGGCACCGCTCTCGCCCAGTCGACGCCCGCGCCCGCGCAGACTGCGCCGGCCCATGCCCACCAGCAGGGCATGGATCATGGCGGGCAGCAGATGCACGATCAGATGATGAAGGATCATCAGGCCGGCGCGCAGAAGCAGCAGGGGCAACCGGCCCAGCAGGATCAACAGGGCATGTCGGGGATGGCCGGCATGTCCGGCGGCTCGCCTGCATCGAACGGCTCGGGCATGGCCGGTAAGGCGAAGAGTGGCTGCTGCAAGATGCCGATGAAGAAGGCCAAGCCGGCGGCGAAGAAGAAGACCGCCAAGCCCATGGCCGACAAGCCGATGAGCGACATGTGAAGTTTCCAGCCCCGATAAAACACCCCCCGGGG
This sequence comes from Sphingobium sp. 22B, assembly GCF_001580035.1. Taxonomy (NCBI): domain Bacteria; kingdom Pseudomonadati; phylum Pseudomonadota; class Alphaproteobacteria; order Sphingomonadales; family Sphingobiaceae; genus Sphingobium; species Sphingobium sp. 22B. Next base: position 82,425 of record NZ_LTAB01000004.1, read on the forward strand.
CTGAGGGCCCGCCGCCGCCCCCGCGGCGGGCCAGTTCTTTGACGATGCCCAGCGTCGCCCGTGCTCCCGGCCTTCAAAACCGGGTCCGAGCGTCTGACGTGACAGAGGAAACAGCGATGCGAAATCATCTTGGCGTCGGTGCTGCTATTGGCTTTCTGCTCTTTGGCAGCACGCCGCTCCTCGCACAGGGTATCGGCCATAGCTTGTTCATGCGCGGCAAGATCGTCCGTATGGATGCGGGCGGCACAGTGGCCTGCCTGGGCAAGGCCGATGGCGCGCACATCGGGCAGATACTCGAAGTCTATCACGCAACGCCGCGCCACCGCCGCCTTGTCGGTCATGTCGAAGTCGACCAGATTTTCGACGACCATTACGCTCATTTCCGCGTGAGGGACGGGACGTTTCAGAAAGGCGATTGGGTGAGCCTAAAGCGCGCCCGGGCGTAACGCCAGAATTGGAATGCCAATCGCCGCCCTCGCCAAAAGAAGACTCGGCCGAGTAACGCCTGTCTCGGCATAATTCCGATCAGGCGTGCGCGAATAGGTTCAGGAGTCGATGAATATTCATCGGCTCCGTTGGCGTGTCCGACCCTTAAAGCCCGCGACACCGATACCAGACTACCTTCTGCGGAACTTACTTATAGGCCGCCCGGGCAAAGAGACTACTCCGTCAGGCCATCGATAGAGATGGAGTCAGGTTATGTTCGAGAAGGCGATCGGGACCATTAACGCGGCGGCCTCCTTCCGACACCGCTATGATAATTTCATCGGAGGCCGCTGGAGCGCTCCTGCGAGCGGCGAGTATTTCGCCGACAAGAGCCCGATCAATGGCGCCCAGATCGCCGAGTTCGCGCTGTCGACGCCGGAAGATGTCGAGCGCGCGCTCGATGCGGCGCACGCCGCCAAGGATCAATGGGCAAGGATCGCGCCCGCCGAGCGCGCCAGGATTCTCAATCGCGTCGCCGACCGGCTCGAGGATAATCTGGAGCTGCTGGCGCTTGCCGAGACGATCGACAATGGCAAGCCGATCCGCGAGACCCGCGCTGCCGACGTGCCGCTTGCAATCGACCATTTCCGCTACTTCGCCGGCTGCATCCGGGCGGAGGAAGGCGGCATCTCGACGATCGATGCCGACACCATCGCCTATCATTTCCGCGAGCCGCTCGGCGTCGTCGGCCAGATCATCCCGTGGAACTTCCCGCTGCTGATGGCGGCGTGGAAGATCGCCCCGGCGCTGGCGGCGGGCAACTGCACCGTCATCAAGCCCGCATCCCAGACGCCGCTCACCTTGCTGATGTTCGCCGAGCTCACCGCCGACATCCTGCCGCCCGGCGTGCTCAATGTCGTCACCGGCCCGGGACGGACCGTCGGCCAGGCGATCGCCGCCAATCCGCGCATCGCCAAGGTCTCGTTCACCGGCGAGACCGTCACCGGCAAGCAGATCATGCACGCCGCGGCGGACCATCTGATCCCCCAGACGATGGAGCTTGGCGGCAAGTCGCCCAACATCTTCATGGCGGACGTGCTCGACGAGGACGATGCCTTCTTCGACAAGGCGCTCGAAGGCTTTACTTTGTTCGCCTTCAACAAGGGCGAGGTCTGTACCTGCCCGTCGCGCGCCCTGATCCATGAGTCGATCTTCGACCGCTTCATCGAGCGCGCCGTGGCGCGCGTCGCCGCGATCCGCCAGGGCGATCCGCTCGACCCGTCGGTCCAGGTCGGCGCGCAGGCGTCGGAGGACCAGCTCCACAAGATCCTGGGCTATATCGATATCGGCAAGGCCGAGGGCGCGCAGTGTCTGGTCGGTGGCGCCAGGGCGCTGCCGGGCGGTGCGCTCGACCAGGGCTATTTCGTACAGCCGACCGTGTTCGTGGGTCAGAACCACATGCGCATCTTCCAGGAGGAGATCTTCGGTCCCGTCCTGGCGGTCACCACCTTCAAGACGGTCGAGGAGGCGATCGCACTTGCCAACGACACCGCCTACGGTCTTGGCGCGGGCGTCTGGACCCGGAGCGGCAACACCGCCTACCGGCTCGGCCGCGCGATCGAGGCCGGGCGGGTCTGGACCAACTGCTATCACCAGTACCCCGCCCATGCCGCCTTCGGCGGATACAAGGCGTCGGGCTTCGGGCGTGAAAATCACCGGATGATGCTCGACCATTATCAGCAGACCAAGAACCTGCTCGTCTCCTATGACGAGCACGCGCTCGGCCTGTTCTGACCCCTCGCTCAAAAGGAGAAACGGACATGGCGAAAACCATGAAGGCGGCGGTCGTCCGCGAATTCGGCAAGCCCCTGGTCATCGAGGACGCGCCGATCCCGACGGTCGGCCCCGGGCAGATCCTGGTCAAGATTGCGGCAACCGGCGTGTGCCATACCGACCTGCACGCGGCAGAAGGGGACTGGCCGGTCAAACCCAACCCGCCCTTCATTCCTGGCCATGAAGGCGTCGGGCATGTCGCCGCCGTCGGTGCGGGCGTCACCCATGTGAAGGAAGGCGACCGGGTCGGTGTGCCCTGGCTCTACACCGCCTGCGGGCATTGCGTGCATTGCCTGGGTGGCTGGGAGACGCTTTGCCACGAACAGCAGAACACCGGCTATTCGGTCAATGGCAGCTTTGCCGAATATGTCCTCGCCGATCCCAACTATGTTGGTCACCTTCCCGACAATGTCGACTTCCTCGACATTGCGCCGATCCTCTGCGCGGGCGTCACCGTCTACAAGGGATTGAAGGCCACCGAGGCCCGACCCGGCGAGTGGGTGGTCGTCTCAGGGATCGGCGGGCTCGGCCACATGGCGGTGCAATATGCCCGTGCCATGGGTCTCAATGTGGCCGCGGTCGACATCGACGATAGCAAGCTCGACCTCGCTACACGCCTTGGCGCCACACTGACGGTCAACGCGCACAGCGAGGACCCTTCGGCAGCGCTCAAGAAGGCGATAGGCGGCGCGCACGGAGCGCTCGTCACCGCCGTTTCGCCCAAGGCGTTCCAGCAGGCGCTCGGCATGGTCCGGCGCGGCGGCACGGTCGCGCTCAATGGTCTGCCGCCGGGCGACTTCCCGCTGTCGATCTTCGACACCGTGCTGAACGGCATTACCGTGCGAGGCTCGATCGTCGGCACGCGGCTCGATCTGCTCGAGGCACTGGCGTTCGCCGGCGACGGCAAGGTCAAGGCCACGGTCCATGCAGACAAGCTGGAGAACATCAACGACGTCTTCTCCCGCATGCACCATGGCGACATCGAGGGCCGGATCGTCCTCGACCTCGCCTGAACCCGACTTCGCGAAAGTACAGTTCATGTCTCCCTTACATATCCGGCCGATCGCACGGCGCCGTTTCGTCCAGGGGCTGGCGATCGGCGGCGCGGTTGCCGGCTTCGCCCCGGCGCTTCTCGCGCGATCCGCCCCAGTCTCGCCCGCCGAGCTTAGCGGGACCGAGTTCGACCTCGAGATCGCCGAGCTGCCAGTCAACTTCACCGGCAAACGCCGTATCGCGACCGCCGTGAACGGCAGCGTGCCCGCGCCGGTCCTGCGCCTGCGCGAAGGCGACACGGTCACGCTCCGTGTGCGCAACGGCCTCAAGGAGATGTCGAGCATCCATTGGCACGGCATCATCGTGCCGGCGGAGATGGACGGCGTGCCCGGCATCAGCTTTGCCGGCATCGCGCCGGGCGAGACCTTCACCTATCGCTTCGAGGTCCGCCAGAGCGGAACCTACTGGTATCACGCTCACACGCTCGCCGAGCAGACGGGACTCTATGGAGCGATCATCGTGGAGCCAAAACAGGTGCCGACGGCGCGGGCGCCCGATCGCGACTATTGCATCGTGCTCAGCGACTGGTCGGACGAGCCGCCGTTGCAGATCTTCCTCAATCTCAAGAAGCAGAGCAGCTACTATAATTTTGCGCAGCCGACCGCCGGCGATTTCCTCAAGGATGTCGGCACCATGGGCTTGGGCAAGGCGCTCGAGCGGCGGCGGATGTGGAACAGCTCGCGGATGAACCCGACCGACTACAGCGATGTCTCTGCCGCGACCTACACCTATCTGATGAACGGCGCGCCGCCCGCCGGCAACTGGACCGGTATCGCCGCGCCCGGCGAGCGCGTGCGCCTGCGCTTCGTCGGCGCGGGGACGGCGACGTTCTTCGACGTGCGGATCCCCGGGGTCGAGCTGACGGTCGTATCGACCGACGGGCAGCCGGTCGAGCCGGTCACGGTCGAGGAATTCCGGATCGGCCCGGGCGAGACCTACGACGTCGAGTTCACCATGCCCGAGGGCGGCGCCCGCACCATCTTCGCGCAGGCGATCGATCGGAGCGGCTATGCGCGTGGCACGATCGCACCGGCCCCGGGCATGGCGGCAGCCGTGCCGCCGCTCGATGCCCGGACCTGGCTCGAGCCGGTCGACATGATGGGCGCGATGGCGACGATGGGCGCAATGGGAGGCGACGCGCATGCCGGGCACGGCATGACCGAGATGCCGGCCAGGGCACGGCACGCCCGCACCGAATATGGCGCCAATACCGACATGCGCGTCGACTATCCGCGCACCAATCTCGACGATCCCGGCGCCGGGCTGCGCGGGCGCGGCTGGCGCGTGCTGACGCTGGCCGATCTGCGCACGCCGGGCGGCGATCCCGACCCGCGCGAGCCCGAGCGCGACATCGAGCTGCATCTGACGGGCAATATGGAACGGTTCATCTGGTCGCTCGACGGCATCAAGCTCAACGATTCCAGGCCGCTTCATTTCAAGCCAAACGAGCGGCTGCGCGTCACCTTCGTCAACGACACGATGATGGCGCATCCGATGCATCTGCACGGCATGTGGAGCGATGTCGAAGGCCCGGACGGCGCCTTCCAGGTCCGCAAGCATACGGTCGTGGTCCAGCCCGCCCAGCGGGTGAGCTTCCGCGTCACCGCCGACGCCATGGGCCGATGGGCCTTCCACTGCCATCTGCTCTATCACATGGCGGCCGGCATGTTCCGGGAGGTGGTGGTCGCATGATCCGGATTTTCCCCTCGCGCGGCATCGCTCTTGGCGCTGCCCTCTTCCTGGCGCCGGCGATCACGGCTCCCGCCCTCGCGCAGGATGCCTCGCCCCCGTCGCCCGCCGCCACCCCTGCCCAAACGGCCACTCCCGCTCAGCACACCCCTTCCGCGCAAGGCTCTCAGGACCATGCGGGCATGGACATGCCGGGCATGGATATGACCGACACGAAGGCGTCCGGTAACGGCGCCACGATGGACATGGGCTCGATGCAGGGTGGCAAGGCCCCGCCGGACGCGCGCAACTCGGACGATTATGCCGACGGCTATCGCAACTCGACGCTGCCGGGCTATGAGATGGCCGACAAGCTCTCGATCCCCAAGATACTTGTCGATGAGCTCGAATTCGCCAGCGGCAACGAGGGTCAGGGCGTGGGTTGGACCGTGCTCGTCACCAAGGGTCAGGACAATGACAAGCTCTGGCTGCGCAGCCAGGGCCTCAAGAACTCCCGCGACCAACGTCTCGATCCGGAGAGCAGCGTCGAGGCGCTGTGGTGGCACAGCAAGAACCCGTTCTGGGGCACGCTGCTCGGGGTCAGGCAGGATCTCGGCAAGGGCGCGACGACATGGCTGGCCGCCGGCGTCGAGGGACTGGCGCCTTATTGGTTCGACGTCCAGCTCACCGGCTATGTAGGGACCGATGGGCGTCTCGCGGCGCGCGCCAAGGCCTCCTATGAGGTCCTGTTCACCAATCGGTTGATCCTCACACCGCAGGTAGAGACCAATATCTATTCGAAGCGGTCGAGCGATCGGCAGCTCGGCAGCGGCTTCAGCAATGTCGAGCTGAGCGGACGGTTGCGCTACGAGGTGTCGCGCAAGTTCGCGCCCTATATCGGCTTCGTCTGGGAGCGCGCATTTGACGGCACGGCCGATTTCCGTCGCCTGCGCAGGGAAGGGCCTTCCGAACACAGGCTGGTGATCGGCTTGCGCGCCTGGTGGTGATCCGCGGATGGCCACTCGAGGGATCGACCGCGAACGCGCCGCGTGACAAGGCTGGATCGCAAGCCAACGGTCGCTGGCCGGCCTCCTTTTTCGTCTTGTTGCTCGCGGCGGCTGCGGCGTCGGCGGGACAGACGGCCATTCTCGCCTTCCTTCCGGCACTGGTCGACCCGGCTCGTGGCGCGCTATCGTCAAGCGCTCATGATTTTCACGTCGCGAGCCTGACCGCGGTCCATCCCCTGGCAGCCTTGCTGGCGGCGCCGCTCTGGGGCTGGATCGCGGACCGGGTCGACTATCGGGCGATGTTGCGCGCAGCGCTGGTCATCCTCGCGCTGGTGACCGCGCCGATCGGCCTCGTCGGGTTGCCTGAGCTTTATGCATTGCGTCTGGTGGCGGGGATGGCGTCGGCCGCCATCATACCGTTGGGCTTGCTCTGCGCGAGCTTTGCCGCAAGCGGGCGCGCGGACCAGGCGCGCCGCTTCACCTGGCTGACCGCCTTCGTGTTTCTGGGCGATCTCGCCGGTCCGCTGGTGGCGGAGGTCTCGGCCGCGATCCTGCCCCGCGCTCCCCTCATGATCCTCGCTCTCGGCATCGGTGCCGTCGGGGCGGCGCTTTGCGCCGTGCGTCTGCCGCGCTGGTGTGCACCTTGCATCGATGGCGGAGACCTGCCCGCGCCTACGCTCGGCGCGACGTTGATCCTGCTTTTTATCACGATCGTCGCGGGCGGCGGGCTGGCGGCGATGCATGTCAATCTCCTGGTGACGCGGAGCGCCATTTCGCTGAGCCGCGAAGAGATCGCCTGGATGCTCAGTCTCTGCGGATTGGGCATGCTGGCGGCACAGATCTTCCATGCAAAGCTGGATTGGCTGGTCACTGTGCCGAGGCGGCTTGCCGGATTGACGCTGGGCCTGCTGGCTGTGGCACTTTTCATGTTTCCTGTCGCCGCGAGTATGGCCGAGCTCAGTGGGATCATCGTTGCTGCCGGCTGGAGCTCGGCAACCCTTCGATTGGTCACCAGCTTCTGGATCAGCGGCGGCGGGGCCCCTTCAGGCGTGAAGCTCGGTTTCCAGCATTCCGCCGCCAGCATCGGGCAGGCGCTCGCGCCGCTGGCGATAGCCATCGTCGCTCCCGGGGCGCAGCCGCTCGTTCTGTGGGGGATTGGTGGTCTATCGCTAGCGCTGCTTGTGTCCCTGCCGCTAGCCTGGAGGCCGCCCGCCATCGTAAAATCATCTGCGTGATGAGGGGAGGGGCGCATTGATGCGTATAGAAAAGAAGGGGCCTCTGCCCCATGCTTATCGTTCTTCCGGGAGTCATTTCATGAAGACCCGCCTATTCGTCGCCTTGCTGTTCCTCGCCATGCCCGGCGTAGCGCTTGCGGCCAGTGATATCGTCGTCCACCGGGATCCGGGATGTGGATGTTGCGAGAAGTGGGCGCAGGCCGTGCGCGCGAAGCTGGGACGCAAGGTCGTCATGCGTGACGATGCGTCGCGCAGCGAGCTTCAGCGCAAGGCCGGCATGCCCCGGACGCTGGCATCTTGCCACAGCGCGATCGTCGATGGCTATATGATCGAGGGCCATGTCCCGATATCCGACGTCAAGCGCTTGCTGGCGACCCGTCCTGCGGGCGTCAAAGGCATTGCGGTTGCGGGGATGCCGATCGGTTCGGAGGGCATGGAAGTGGCAGGCGCTGCCCGCCAACCCTATACGGTGGTGGCCTTCGGCAGCGCCGGTCAGCGAATTTTCGCCCGCCATTGATATCGCGCGGTTTGCAGCATCCTGCAGAATTGCCCGGTGGTAGAGGACCCCGCTGTCGAGTGTAGAACCTTGTGTCAAGCGAGCTGATGGCGTCCCTACCCCTACCTACACTGAAAAAGCAACGATTTGTCTTGTAAGTTGTTCGCGGTCGTCTCCCTGATTTGCCTGAATTTGGCCCAAAATGTGGAACGATTGTGGGACCGTTTGCCCACCGAAAGTGTGAGAACGGCCCCAACATTCCCGATCAGGGCCCCGAACCGATGGCACTCACAGCATTGAAGGTGAAAAACGCGAAGCCCGGTCGCCATGTCGATAGCCGGGGCTTTGCCTGATTGCACTTTGCGTTCGCTTGCATTACATCGTCATGCAGAAAGGAAATCGACATGGCCGCAAACGCTCTTGTGCAGACCCGGATCGACGGAGCGGTGAAGGAGGAAGCCGCGACCGTGCTGGCTGCTATGGGGCTGACCGTCTCCGATGCCGTGCGCCTGATGCTGACCCGCGTTGCCCGCGACAAGGCCTTGCCGTTTGAACCGCTGGTGCCCAATGCCGAGACGATCGAGGCCATGAAGGAAGCGCGCGAGGGAAAGGGCAAGCGGTTCGCCACGGTGGTCGACCTGATGGCCGACCTCAATGCGGACGATTGAACGCTTCGGGCGGTTCAAGCGCGACTACAAGCGGGAGAAGAAGGGGCAGCACGCCAAGACGCTGGACGCTGACCTGATCCCGATCATCGAGGCGCTGGCATCCGACGAGCCGCTTGAACCGCGCCACCGCGACCATGCGCTGACCGGCGACTGGCGCGACCATCGCGATTGCCACATAAAGCCCGACCTCGTGCTGATTTACCGCAAGCCCGATGACGACACCTTGCAGCTTGTGCGCTTGGGATCGCACGCGGAATTGGGTTGGTGACGCCCGCGCATGGCGAGCTTATACGTTTGTCGGGTATGTCAGCCAGAGGCACGATTACGGGTTAGGTGTGATCAGCGAGCATCCGATGCCAACAAGCTTTTGCAGAAGACATCAATCGCAGAGATGCATTCGGCAGGCGCTGCTTGAAACAAAAATGAGGGCCATAAATCACTTTCACCCTCAAATTCTGACAAATTTGCCGTTAGTTCACGACTGGTGAGCGAGAAATGAGCCGATCGCGTTGGGCTTGAAGAGCCGACCGCTCGCTCCACCGTCGTGACCCCTACGTTGATGACCGGCGGATGCTGGCCCGGTAGACGATGCTGCCGAGAGCGACGACGACGCCCATGATGGCAAAAGATTCCATGCTCGAATGGCTCAAAAGCCAGATCGTGAGAAGGAAGGCGGAGTGCCGGCGCTGGGCCGAGCACCACACCCATCCCGAGCGCGGCGATATCACCGTGGCCTAGGCGCTGGAGATGGAGCGGCCTGTCCTGCAGCCGATCCTGGCGCCCTTCGATGGCTTCCATGAGAGCGAGCATGCCGTCACCGGCACCTGCCTCATCAGCTTCGACCGCAACCGCTACTCGGTCATGTCCAGGGCGGCGCGGCGCACGGTGCAGGTGCGCGCCTATGCGGGCCGGATGGTCATCCGCTGCGGCGAAGAGATCGTCGGGGAACATGAGCGTCACTTCGGGCGGAACCGCACCATTTACGATCCCTGGCATTATCTGCCGGTTCTGGCCCACAAGCCCGGTGCCCTGCGCAACGGCGCGCCGTTCCAGGACTGGGAGTTGCCGCCATCCCTCCATCGCCTGCGACGCAGGCTGGGGCACGGGGATGAGGCGGATCGCAGGTTCGTGCGGGTGCTCTCGGCCGTGCTCACCGATGGCTGGAGCAGGTCGAGGCGGCGGTGCGCGAAGCGCTGGCGAGCGGAACGGTCAGCGACGACCTGATCCTCAACATCCTCTCCCGTCGCCGCGAGCCGGCGACGCCCCATAGCATCGTCACTTCGGAAGACCGGATGCTGAGTCACCCGCCGATCGCCGACTGTGCCAGCTATGACCGACTGCGAGGCTATGATGCAGCGGCATGAGATGATCGACACAATGCGCGGCCTGGGCCTCAAGGGCATGGTGGCCGCGTTCGACGAGGCCGTCACCACCGGCCTCCAGCGCCAGCGCACCACCATGGAGATCCTGACCGATCTGCTCCGCGCGGAAGCCACCCATCGCGACGCCGCCTCGATCCGATATCGCATGACGGCCGCGCGGCTGCCGGTGGTGAAGGACCTGGAGCGGTTCAGCTTCGAAGGGACGCCGATCAACGAGGGACTGATCCGCTCCCTGCATGATGGCTCCTTCCTACCGGCGCGTCGCAACATCGTGCTCGTCGGCGGCACGGGCACCGGCAAGACCCACCTCGCCATCGCGATTACCGCCAACGTCGTGCGCAAAGGGGCTCGGGCACGATACTTCAACACCGTCGATCTGGTGACACGCCTCGAAGAGGAGGCCCGGATCGGCAAGGGCGGGACCCTGGCGGGACAGCTCTCACGGCTCGACCTGGTGGTGCTCGATGAGTTGGGATATCTGCCGTTCGCGCGCTCTGGTGGCCAGCTCCTGTTCCACCTGATCAGCAAGCTCTACGAACGCACCAGCGTCGTTATCACGACCAACCTCGCCTTCGGCGAATGGCCTACCGTGTTCGGGGATCCCAAAATGACCACGGCTCTGCTCGACCGCGTCACTCATCACTGCGATATCGTCGAGACCGGCAACGACAGCTGGCGCTTCAAAAACCGCAGTTAGCCGCCACTCTCACCCCAGCTTCAAAACGAACTTGCGCTGTGTACGCCTCCGGCCGGGCTACGCCCGACCTCCGCCGCACACAGCGCAGGGCATCAACCCTCCGCTCAATCTCGAAAAGGGGGTCCCCCTTCAACGCCTATACGGGGTCCCGTTTGCGCGCCGTTTGACAAAGTGAATGGCAGACTGCCGATCACCCCGGCATTGCTGCTGACCGCGAATTATACCTACACCGATTCCGTCCGGAAGGGTGGCGGCGAGCCCGCTTTCGACGGCAGTTCGCTTGACGGAACGCCGCTCGACAAGACGCCCAGGCACATGGCCAACGTTCGCCTGGACTGGCAAGCGACCGAGCAGATCGCGGCCTATGTGCTCGGCTACTACTCGGGCAAGCAGACTTTCAGCGGGTTCCGCAACGGCGCGCTCAACACCCGCACCCGTGAAGGGAGCACGACCTTCGATGTCGGCATCAATTTCACGATCAATGAGAATTTCGCGCTGAGGGCGGCGGTGCTCAACGTCACCGACAAGATCGTGCCGGTCGATGACCGCGGCCGGTTTGATGGTCTCGACGGCAACTGGATGCTCGATGAAGGGCGCCGCTTTTGGGGCACGGCAACGATCAGCTTCTGATCGATCAGGCCGGCCTTCTGCCTTCGCGTTCGAATATTCGCTGAATGCAGAGAGTCGGCCCCTTTTCATCCATGGATCCCGATTCAAGAAACGTTTCTAAAGTCAGAATTCAGTGATCAGTGGATTCGATCTCCGTAAGGAGCGGGGTGGGAGCACATAACCCTGACCGGCGAAGAATATCGCTGGCCAAAATTCTTAGCGTAGGATTTGGTCCCCTCCTGGAAACGCACCATGATCGCCATGTGCGGCATCGAGCGCGTCAGTCGCATTTGCGCCCGATGCCAACTGTCATGGATCCGTCCAAGCTGGTGACGGGGCGCGAAACGGCGCGGCAGTTTTTGCCCTTGCGGGGACGCCGGAGGGCTTTGCGCTCAGAGGCTGTCATGCACACCTGTTCATACAGCCATTATCAGCAAAAGCTTGCCCATCGACGCGCACGCGGCGCCGGTAACGGGATTGGTACCGAGACTTTTCCTCCGGCGATAGCGACTGGAATGAACAGTCCCGTGAGCCGGGCGGCATCTGAGCAATCGCGGGCGAGGATAGAGCAGCCATCGACCCGGCTGCCAGACCTGCGAACAGAAGTTTGGTGCGCATGGACAAAAGGTTCACCGAAACTCGCATCCAAGTGTGGCGTTTGTCGACAGAACGTGGCTAGCCCACGAGCAAGGGTTGGCTGGGACTGCGCGGCATCGGACTCCTCGATCGATCACTGTGCAATTTGCGCCTCGCTGTCGTCAGACCGGGGTCTGAGCCAAAGACTGGCGACAAACCAGGCGAGCGCTACCGCCCCGGCAGAAAAGACGATATCTCCAGGAACCCTCAGCCACACCAGCAGATCGACCACCGGTTGCTGCATGAACTCGGCCGAGCGAGCGTACCAGTAGCCCTTGTCAATCGCGGCGGTCAGCTGAAGCGTACCAAGTGGCAGCAAGGTCAGGAGCGCCATCAACGCAAGGCCGATGTTGAAGCACCAAAAGCTCGTCTTCAGCACGCCTTCGTTCCAGATCAGGTTCGGCAACATGCCACGCAGGCAGAACAGGACGAGCCCGACGCCCAACATGCCGTATACGCCGAACAATGCGGTGTGTCCGTGCAGCGGCGTCAGATTGAGACCCTGCATGTAATAGAGCGACAGCGGCGGATTGATGAGGAAGCCGAACAGGCCTGCTCCGACGAGATTCCAGAAGGATACCGCCAGGAAGAACATGACGGGCCATTTATAACGCTGCATCCAGGGTGTCGCGCTGCTCAGCTTCCAGTGTTCATAAGCTTCGAAGCCAATATAGGCGAGCGGCACGACCTCGAGCGCTGAGAAGCTCGCGCCAAGCGCCAGCACCGCGATCGAGGTTCCCGCGAAGTAGAGATGGTGCAACGTTCCCAGCACTCCGCCTGCCATGAAGATGATCGTGGCAAACAAGACGGCGACCGTGGCGGTGGGTGTCGGAATGAGGCCGAGGCGCGTGAAGAGGAAGGCGATGACCGCGGTGGCGAACACCTCGAAAAAGCCTTCGACCCACAGATGGACCACCCACCAACGCCAATATTCAATCATGGAGAGCGCTGTATGCTCATTCCAGAACAGCCCGGCACCGTAGAAGAGTCCGATGGCTACGGCGGATAGGAAAAACAGCATCGTGATGTGGCGGGATTCGGACTTCTCTTTGAGCGCAGGCCAGAGCGCCCGGCCGACGAGCACAAGCCAGAGCATCAGGCCGATGAAGAGAAACCACTGCCAGAAGCGCCCCATATCGACATATTCCCAGCCCTGGTGTCCGAACCAGAAGTTCCTCTCCAGTCCCAGTTTCTGCATCACCGCGAGCCATTGCCCGGCAAAGGAGCCCACGACGATAATCAGGAGGCAGGCCCAGAGGATGTTGGCACCCAGAGCCTGGAACCTCGGTTCATGGCCCGAGATCGCAGGAGCTATGTAGAGGCCCGTTCCCAGCCAGGCTGTCGCGATCCACAGCACGGCAAGCTGCGTGTGCCAGGTGCGGGTGATCGAATAAGGCAGGATCTCGGCCGCTTCATAGCCATAAACCAGCTGCCCCTCGACCTGATAGTGGGCCGTCATTGCACCCAGCATGATCTGCGCGAGAAACAGTGCGAGAACGACCCAGAAATATTTGGCTGTCGCCCGCATCGAAGGCGTCACCGCGATCTCGCGCAGCGGATCTTTCGCGGGGAGGTCGTGCTCCTTCTCCCTTCGTCCGTGCGTCACCGCATGGTGCCAACCCAACAGCGCGATGCCGGCAAGCAGGAAGGTGACGCTGAAGGCCGACCAGATGAATGTACTTGATGGTGGGCGATTCCCGACCAGCGGCTCGCTCGGCCAGTTGTTCGTATACGTTGTCGTCCGCCCTTGTCGTTCCGTTGTGGCCGCCCAGGCCGTCCACCAGAAGAAGGAGGTCATGGCGGCTCGGTGCCCTGCGTCGGGGACCGTATCGTTCTTCATGGCATAGTTTTCGCGCAGCTCGGCCGTGGCGGGGTCGTTGCCGAACAGATTGACGTAGTGCTTTGCCACCCGCTCGATTGCCACCGCGCGATCGTTGCTGATCGTGATGGTATCCGTGCTCGCTTCAAACGTGTTTCGGCGCATTTCCGTTTGCAGCCGCCGCTGGAGGAGCGCCTTGTGTTCCTCGTTTAAACTCTCAAAGGCGCCGCCCAGATCCCGCTGTGCCCAGAGATCGAGAAGTGCCAGTGATTCCCGGTGCAACCAGTCGGCTGACCAATCGGGCGCTACGTAGCCGCCGTGTCCCCAGATCGAGCCCAGTTGCATGCCGCCCATAGATTGCCAGACCTGGCGGCCACGCTGCATCTCGGCACGGGTGAAGACGGTTTCGCCGTTTGCGGTCACGACCTTGGCGGGAAGCGGCGGCGCCTGAATGCTGATGTCGCGGCCAACCAGAAGCAGGACGGCAAAAGAGACTGCCAGCAATGATAGAAGCCAAATCCAGAGCTGACGTGTTCGATCCATGGTTCTCCCCTATGGGCTACGAGGCGGTACAGCAAAGCGACTAGCGCGCTGCGCGCCGTGCCATCATGCCGCCCGTGATCAATTCTTCCTGGGGGCAGGCTGATCCGATTGAACGACCGGACCGCCTTCCGCTTCCCACCGGTCGACACAGTCGCAATCGTCATAGGCATCGACCGCCAAGGTCTCGGCGCCGGCTTTTGCCTGTGATCCTTCTACAGGCGGAAAGAGGATCGTCAGAAGCAGCACAGAGTTTTCCGCGCCCTTGACCGAGTGCGGCGCGCCTCCTTCGAGATAGACCCACTGGTTACGCCGCAGTTCGATCGAGCTTGCGCTGAGCTCGACTTTCACATGGCCCTCGAGGCAATGCAGCATGATGCTGCCCGGCACCTGATGCTGGCGCATTTCGGTGCCGCTCGGGATCACCAGCCGGATGGTTTCGAAATGGTCCGCCTTCACGATCGCTGTGGAATGTTCTTCATGTGTCGTCACGTTCTCGGGCAAGAGATCGACGACTTCTCCGGGCGCTGCGTGGTGAAGGGCCATATCGTTCAATTCCTTTCCGTGTTCGTGGTTTTATGATTGGAGCAAGACGGGCAAGCGGACTGCCGCGTGCGGTCCGGCTTGGAGCGTCCAGCGCGCAATACCTTTACCCATCGCGCGCCGATTTGGAGTCCTGCGGCGATCCATGACCGCGACGCGCGGCGACGACCGTCAAAGGGAGCGGGATCGACCGGTTCACCACATTCTGGACAGAACATGTCACGTTCCTCCTTTTCGGCTTCGATGCGCCAAGACGTCAATCATCCATCTGGCGCCGCAGGGGTTTCGAACCGATCGGCCGCGTTACGCTCGAAGAGCGACGCGAGATCTCGCCGCTTCGTCAGCAGGTCGGCAAGCGTATAGCGGTCAAGTACCGCCAGGAACGCGCCGAGCGCCTCCTTCAGCACGCCCGTCAGCCCACATGCAGGCGCGACCACGCATCCGCCGCAGTCAACGAGATCGAAGCCGTCCTCGGTCTGGCGTATGAGTGCGCCGATGTTGATCTCTTCGGGCGGCCGCCCCAGGCGGATGCCGCCCGACCGTCCACGCACACTCTCCACATCACCACTGCGTGCGAGTTGGTTCACCACCTTCATCAAGTGATTCTGCGAGATTCCGTAGGCCTGCGCGACCTCACCGATCGAGCACAGGCGGTCAGGCCGCGCGCCCAGATAGAGCAGCACGCGCATCGAATAGTCGGTGAACAGGGTCAGTTTCATGGGGCGTTCCCACTCTCTTCCTCAGCTCGTCGCATTAAGATGTATTCATCTTGCATGTTTTCAGGGAAAAGTATAGATGCATTCGGGATACATGATTGGAGTCGGGCGAATGACCGAGCTGGAACTGAAGGATGAGGCGCTCAAGCAGCTTGTCGACGCCTTCTACGCGCGCGTTCGCGCAGATGCCGACCTGGGGCCGATTTTCAACGACGCGATCGATGACTGGCCGGAACATCTCGAAAAGCTGGCGGCGTTCTGGTCATCCGTCATGCTCGCCAGTGGCCGATACAAGGGCCAGCCCGTGCCAGCGCACCTGAAGCACAGGTCGAGGATAACGCCAGCGCTTTTCGACCGCTGGCTCGCGCTGTGGGACTGTACGACAAACGAGATGATGGCGCCCGACGCAGCTGCGGCTCTGCAGGCGAAAGCGAAGCGGATTGCCGAGAGCCTGCAGCTTGCCATGTTTTTTCGGCTCGATCGGCCAAGCGTCGCTGACGGCGAGGCCGGGTCCATTCATTGCGAACGGCGAGTACCCACCCATGCCTGACATTCTACCCTATCGTTCGACGCCGGTGTTCGATCAGGACACGCTCCCGGCCGCCCTGCGGGCACGCCATGATACCAAGGCGGGTGTCTGGGGTTTGATCCGCGTTCTGGAGGGTGAGCTTCGGCTGACCTATCTCGATCCACCGTCGGAGGTTGTCCTGACGCCCGAACGGCCCGGATTGATCTTGCCGCAGCAGCCGCACTTCGTGACGCCCATCGGCGCCATGAAAATGCGGGTCGATTTCTATGATCAGCCGCCCGGCGCCTGATCGCCGGGAAACTCGAATCCCTTCCAACAAGGAGAAGTTTATGTCGCAGCCCCTCAGCGATCAGACCATCGCGCTCGTCAAGGCGACGGTCCCCGCGCTCGAAGCGCATGGTCTGGATATCGTGCATGAAATGTATTCCAGGATGTTCCAGAACCCGGACATTCGCGATCTTTTCAACCAGTCGCATCATGGTGACGCCGGTTCGCAGCCGCGCGCGCTCACCGGCGCCATTCTCGCCTATGCCAGCAATATCGACAATCTCGGCGCGCTGGCTCCCGCGGTCGAGCGCATCGCGCAAAAGCATGTCGGTCTCCAGATACTGCCGGAGCACTATCCGCACGTCGCCGAAGCACTGCTCGGTGCGATCAAGGCGGTGCTGGGCGATGCGGCGACCGACGAAATCCTCGGGGCCTGGGGGGAAGCTTACTGGTTTCTCGCCAATATCCTGATCGCGCGGGAACAGCGCGTCTACACCGAACAGAAGGACGCGGCCGGCGGCTGGAACGGCTGGCGCGATTTCCGCGTCGAAGACGTTGTGCGCGAAAGCAGCGTCATCAATTCCTTTGTCCTTCGCCCCGTCGACGGCGGCCCCGTCATGCGCCACAAGCCGGGCCAGTATCTTACCTTCTGGCTCGAAATTCCCGGACATCCGCCGGTCAAGCGCAACTACTCGATTTCGGCCGCCGCCAATGGCGAAACCTATCGCATTTCGGTCAAGCGCGAGCCGCAAGGGCTCGCGTCGGGCTGGTTGCACGACGAGGCGAAACCCGGGACGATCCTGAAGGTGGCCGCGCCTGCTGGCGAATTCTTCCTCGCCGATCATGTCGAACGGCCGGTCGTACTGCTGTCGGGCGGCGTGGGCCTGACGCCGATGGTGGCGATGCTCGAAGCCCTCGTTCAGAACGGCGCCGAAGTGCCGGTTCATTACATCCACGGCACGCATGACCGCGACACCCATGCGATGCGCGACCATGTCCGCGCTGTGGCGAGCCATGGCCAATCGATCGCGATCACCGATTTTCACCAGACCCCGCTCGAGGATGAAACAGAGGGCAGCGACTACGATGTGGCCGGCATAATTACCGATGAATGGTTGGTCGCCAGCACACCGGTCGCACAAGCGGACTATTACATCTGCGGGCCGCGTCCGTTCCTGCGTCATGCGGTCTCGACCCTGTCGCTGGCGGGTGTGCCGTCGGACAGGATCCACTATGAGTTCTTCGGCCCGGCCGACGAACTGCTCGCGGCCTGAGGGAGCGGAGGCATGGACGACATCATCCTGGCCCGGGCCGTTCATGTCCTGGCGGTCCTTGTCTGGATCGGCGGCGTGGCGTTCGTGACGCTTGTGGTGATGCCGTCCGTGCGCGCCGCCAATCCGCCGGCGGAGCGGCTGGCGGCCTTTCATCGACTGGAGGGGCGCTTTGCGGCGCAGGCGCGCATCTGGGTGCTATTGGCAGGACTGAGCGGCTTCTGGATGATCTATCGCGCGCAGATGTGGGACCGCTTTTTCGATCTTCGCTTCTGGTGGATGCATGCGATGGTAGGGCTGTGGGCCGTGTTCGCCGCGATGCTTTTCGTGATCGAGCCGCTGTTTCTCCACCGCCGAATGATGACATCGGTCAAGCCCGCCGCAGATTTTGCCCGAATGGAGACACTTCACCGAATATTGCTGGGTATCGCGGCTGTCACGGTTCTCGGCGCAGTGGCGGGAAGCCACGGGTTCTAGACTGCGCTTTTCGTGTGGTTCCAAAATTCAGTGGCTGTCTCCCAAGAGGGGATCAGATATCCGCCGGGGCCGCCCGCGCCAATCCAGCCCAATCTTCCGCCCGCCATCGGACGTTCGTGGTTCGGAACCATCCTATGCGAAGTCGATTCCCACAGGACTGCCGCTCGAAGCCCTCCCATTATTGCCGATGCCATGGGTTCCGCCTGACCTGCTCTCTTCCGCTCCAATCGCACAGCAAAGTGAAACGCCATGTTCAACAAGCCATTCACAGCCGTACTGGCGATGACCATGCTCGCGCTCGGCGGCTGCGCGACAGGCGCGCGATACGTCGATCCCCAAGCCCCCATTGCGGAGCTGAGAGACAAGGTCGTAACCGGCAACGCATCCTATCGACAGCGCATCGCTCTGCCCGCCCGCGCGAAATTCAACGTGAGACTGCTGGACGTTTCGCGCGCCGATGCGAGATCGGTGATCATTGCCAAGGAAACGCGCGAGACAGCAGGGCAGCAGGTTCCTTTGCCATTTTCGATTAGGGTGAAGGAACAGGACTTGAAGACCAACATGCGTTACGCAGTCCGTGCGACGATTACCGATCCCGAGGGCAACCCGATATGGACCACGGATACGGTTCATTCGGTCGATCCCACGCGGTTCGAGCAGGATCTGGGGACGCTCAATATGGTTCGCGTTGGTGACCGCCCGGCGGCTTCAGGCTTGATCGGCCCGCAATTCAAGGTGGAGGACATCAATCAGACCGGTCTGATCGACAAATCCAATGTGACGGTGCAGTTTTCGCAAGACGGCCGAGTGAGCGGATCGGCCGGCTGCAACAGGTTCACCGGCGACTATTCGATCGAGGAACAGTCGCTTCGGATCGGACGGCTCGCCGTGACGCGCCGGGCTTGCGTGCCGGCGCTCGGGAACCAGGAAACCAGGTTCCTGGCCATTCTGCAGGATGTGACCTCATGGTCCGTCAACAGCAATGGGTCAGTGCTCTTCCGTGCCGACGACGGACGATACCTGGCGGCGATACGCTGATTCGACCGCAGTATGCTGAAGAGCGGCTGCCGCTCAGTCCTGACCGATCGGAGACGGAGGTCGAGCCAGTCTTGGACACAGGCTTAACGGTCCAAGAGCTTGATCGGCAAAAGTCCATTGCGCCGTCGCCAAACACAGGTTCAAATTCGGCCGCGATGCGTGGCGAGCGACGCTGACCACTGATTTTTTGGTGTTTACCGCGGGAGACGGCAGGGCAATAGTTGGGAACTTCCGTCCGACCCGCGTGTTGCTGGTTCGGCGCGAGCTGTGTTCCCATCGGGAGCGAACCTGCTGCTGCGCTGTCAGCCCGTGGCGATGACCGATGAGGGGGGAAATAGATCGGCCATGATACTGACCTTGACCGAGACCGAACGCCAGATCGCGCTCGCCATTTCCGTTGCCGTCGGTCTGTGCGGCCTCGTTCTCGCAGCGGCAGGCAATCAGGACACAATGGAAATCCACGGCTGGCTGATCCTGGCCATTGCCGCCATTTGCGCCATCATCGTAATCCGCGGCATCTGGGGACCGGAACCGCCAAAATCCCGTTTGCAAAGCTACTATGACGAGCCCATCAAGGCCGGCATCATCGCCAGCATGGCTTGGGCGGTGGTGGCGATGTTCGTGGGGGTCTGGGTCGCCGCGCTGCTGGCATTCCCTGACCTGACGTTTGACAGTGCCTGGGCGAGCTTCGGCCGCTTGCGACCGGTGCACACCAGCGGCGTGATCTTCGGCTTTGGCGGCAACGCGCTCATCGCCACCTCGCTGCATGTCGTGCAGCGGACCTCGCGGGCGCGTCTTCCCGATCAGCTTTCGGCCTGGTTCGTGCTGGTGGGCTACAACCTGTTCTGCATCCTCGCGGCCAGCGGTTATCTGCTCGGGGTTACCCAATCGAAGGAATATGCCGAGGCCGAATGGTATGCCGACATCTGGCTGGTGATCGTCTGGGTGACCTACTTCATCCTCTACATCCGGACGCTCGCACGCCGCAAGGAACCACACATTTATGTGGCCAACTGGTACTTCATGGCCTTCATTCTCGTCGTCGCGATACTCCATATCATCAACAATCTCGCGATTCCGGTCTCGCTGGGCCATGCGAAGAGCTACACCATCTGGTCGGGCGTCCAGGATGCTATGGTGCAGTGGTGGTATGGTCATAACGCCGTCGCCTTCTTCCTGACGGCGGGCTTCCTGGGCATGCTCTATTACTACCTGCCCATCCGGGCCCAGCGGCCGATCTTCTCCTACCGTCTCTCGATCCTGAGCTTTTGGGGCATTACCTTCTTCTACATGTGGGCGGGTTCCCACCACCTTCATTATACCGCCCTACCGCACTGGGTTCAGACGCTGGGCATGACCTTCTCGGTGATGCTCCTCGTGCCGTCATGGGCTTCGGCTGGCAACGCCTTGCTAACATTGAACGGCGCCTGGCACCGCGTGCGCGATGATGCGACGCTCCGCTTCATGATGGTCGCGGCGGTGTTTTATGGCATCTCGACCTTTGAAGGTTCGTTCCTCGCCATCCGGCCCGTCAATTCGCTTTCGCATTACACCGACTGGACGGTTGGCCATGTTCACGCCGGCGCGCTCGGCTGGGTGGCGCTCATCACCTTCGGCTCGCTCTACACGCTGGTGCCGTCCTTGTGGAAGCGCGAGGCGATGTATTCGCCCGCCTTGGTCGAGTGGCACTTCTGGCTCTCGCTTGCCGGCACTCTTGTCTACATTTTTGCCATGTGGAACTCGGGCATCATCCAGGGCCTGATGTGGCGGACCTATACGGAGGAAGGCACGCTAGCCTACTCCTTCCTGGATTCGCTCAGAGCCATGTATCCCTATTACATCGCGCGTACGCTCGGCGGCCTTCTGTTCCTGATCGGTGCTGTGATCGGCGCCTACAATATGTGGAGGACCATTCGCGCCGCCTCGGCCCAGGCGCCGTTCGAAGGCGACGTCCCGCTACAGGCCGCGACGGCGGCGGGGAGGGCCTGAGCCGTGGCGGAACTGTTTCATCGCAAGCTCGAACGTTCGGCGATCGGCTTCGTGCTCGCCATCATCGCGGCTGCCAGTGTCGGCGGCCTCGTCGAGATCGCTCCGCTTTTCACGATCGACGAGACGGTCGAGGAGGCGCCAGACATGCGGCTCTACACGCCGCTCGAACTGGCGGGGCGAAACATCTATGTGCGCGAAGGATGCTATGCCTGTCACAGCCAGATGATCCGGACGCTGCAGGACGAAGTTGAGCGCTATGGTCCCTATTCGCTCGCGGTCGAATCCAAATATGACCATCCGATGCTCTGGGGTTCGAAGCGCACCGGACCCGACCTCGCCCGCGTTGGCGGCAAATATTCCGATTTCTGGCACGTCGCCCATCTGACCAATCCGCGCGATGTGGTGCCCGATTCCAATATGCCGGCCTATCCCTGGCTGGCGCGGACGCCCTTGCGCCTCGCTGATCTGCCCTTGCACCTCAAGGCGCTGCGGGCCGCGGGGGTGCCCTACACCGATGCCATGATCGAGAATGCGAGCGTCGATGCCTTCGACCAGGCGACACCGGAAAGCTCGACCTCGTCCGGTATCACCGAGCGGTATGGCGAAGAAACGCAGGTTCGCGTGTTCGACGATGTGGCGACCGAGGTCACCGAGATGGACGCGCTCGTCGCCTATCTTCAGGTTCTCGGCCGGCTGACCGACGTGCCGTACAAGAATACGGCCGCGCCGCAGAAGCCGCCAGAGCCGGTGAAATGACATGAGGAGGCAGGCATGGACATAAGCCACGAGGCTCTTGTTGCATTCTCGAAAAGCTGGGGGCTGTTCTACCTCATCGGTCTGATGATCGGTGTCCTCATTTATACGTTCCGGCCGTCCAATCGTGGCAAGTTCAACCGAGCCAAACAAAGCGTTCTCGATCAGGACGACAAGCCATGGACGTAGAGCGCGATCCCGTCAGCGGTCATGAAACGACCGGCCATGTCTGGAATGGCATCAAGGAGCTCGATACGCCGGTCCCCAAGGGTGTGCTGATTTTTCTGATCGTCACCCATCTCTTCGCTTTCGCCTGGTGGATTCTCATGCCGACTTGGCCCTTGGGCGACACCTACACCAAGGGAATTCTCAACATCGACCAGCGCACCTCGGTCGAAAAGCACCTGGTCGATTCGCAGGCGGGACGGGCCGACTGGATAAAGCGGATCGAAAGCGAGAACCTCGAGCAGATCGCGGCCGACCCCCGGCTCATGACCATCGTGCGTAGCACCGGCCACCGGTTGTTCGGCGACAACTGCGCCGCCTGCCACGGCATTAATGCCAAGGGGGGTTATGGTTATCCCGATCTGACCGATGACGACTGGATCTGGGGCGGCGACCTTGAGACGATCGCGCAGACCATGCGCGTTGGGGTCAATGTGGAGCATCCGCAGGGGCGCGTCTCGCAGATGCCCTCGTTCGGACGCGACGGGATACTCGATGCCGATCAGGTCAGTCTGGCGGCCAACTATGTCTACGCCTTGTCGCATCCCAAGTTCGTGACGAATGCCAATCGGACGTCGATTGTATCGGGGCGCGAGGTCTTCATGGCCAATTGCGCGATTTGCCATGGCGAGGATGCGCGCGGGAAGCGCGATGTCGGCGCTCCCAATCTGACGGACGCGCGTTGGATCTATGGAGGAGACATCGATCAGATCGTGGAGACCGTCCATGGCGGACGCCAGGGGCATATGCCGACATGGGACGAGCGGCTTACGGACTCGGATATCAAGATATTGGCGCTCTATGTTCATTCGCTGAGCGCGCCTCAGCGATGACGGCCATGCGATCCCGATCCCGGTGGCTGGTCTGGACGCTGGTGGCAGCAGGCCTTTTGCTGTTCGTTCTTGCGAACGCGCATTTTTTCTACGTCGCCTTTCGCTCGCAGCCCGAATGCGTGGGACATTTGAAGGAACGCGCGAACGGGAGCGGGCAGTATCGCGCGGCGAAATCGGCATGCTGAAAGGTAGCGGGACATGAGCGATAAAAGCCCCTCTTATGGCTTGCTGAGCCAGACCTCGGGCATCGAGGAGACGAAGAGCGCGCGGTTTCAGCGCCATCTTCCCGCTTCCATCGGCTTCCAATGGCTCAAGGCCGGATGGCAGGATCTTTTCCATCGGCCGATGCCGAGCCTGGCCTACGGTCTGGGCATTTTCCTTCTGTCTCTCGCTGCTGTCGCGATGCTCGCGCTGTATGGCCGCGACTATATTCTTTTTCCCGCGCTCGCCGGCTTCATGATCATTGCCCCGCTGCTGGCCATCGGACTCTATGAGAAAAGCCGCAACCGAGAAGCGGGACGCGATACGTCGCTGCGCGAAATGCTCCTGGTGAAACCGGCGGCGGGCCCGCAGGTGCTTTTCACCGGGGTCCTGCTCAGCCTGCTGATGCTACTGTGGATGCGATCCGCGGTGCTCATCTATGCGTTGTTCTTCGGCGTGCGCCCCTTTCCCGGCCTGCCTCACATAACCGCCTTCCTGCTGACCGAGCCGGTGGGATGGATTATTCTCGGCGTCGGCACGGCGGTGGGCGGCCTGTTCGCCTCATTCGCTTTTGCGATCAGTGTTTTTGCCATTCCGATGCTCCTCGATCGCAAGGTCGATGCGCTCACGGCGATGGGAACAAGCACGGCGCTCGTCTGGAACAACCTTGCGCCGATGATCGTCTGGGGCGCCATCGTCCTTGCGCTTTTCATACTCTGCGCGGCTACGGGCTTGATCGGCCTCATCGTCATCTTCCCGTGGCTTGGACATGCCACATGGCATGCCTATCGCGCGGTCTCAGACACGCAGGCCTAGACATGGCCAGCCATGCCATGCCTGCCGTCCAGGCGCCGACATCATTGACCGGGCAATCGGTCGATGAACTCATCTTCGCCAGCCAATCGCTGGATGACGGAACGATGAGGACGCAACTGTCGGTCCCGACCGCGCATTGCGGCGGATGCATGGCGAAGATCGAGCGCATCCTTGGTAACCTCGAGGGCGTCGTAGCGGCTCGGGTCAATCTATCGACGCGGCGTGTGACCGTCACATGGCGGCAAGCGCAAACCGCGAGTGCACCGCCTTTGCTGGCAACGCTGAACGAGGCGGGCTTCGAGGCAAATCTTCTCAGCCAACCGGACGAACGCGCCGATCCCGAAAAGCGCCGGCTGATCGTCGCGACAGCGGTCGCCGGCTTCGCGGCGATGAACATCATGCTGCTTTCGGTGTCGGTCTGGTCAGGCGCCGACCCCGCTACGCGGCAGCTGTTCCATCTCATCTCGGCGCTGCTCGCGCTTCCCGCGGTATTCTTTTCGGGGCGCATCTTCTTCTTGTCGGCATGGTCGGCATTGCGCGCGGGACGCACCAATATGGATGTGCCCATCTCGATCGGCATCGTCCTGACACTGGGTCTCAGCATCTACGACACGCTGCATTTCGGACGCCATGCCTATTTCGACGCGGTCGTGACGCTGATCTTTTTCCTGCTTGTCGGACGAACGCTCGACCATGCCATGCGTGACAAGGCCCGTTCGGCCGTGCTCGGGCTGACGCGAATGACGCCTGCGGGCGCGAATGTAATCGGCACGGATGGATCGCGCGCTTTTAGACCGCTCGAGGATGTCTCGGTGGGTGATGTCATCCTCGTCGCGCCAGGCGAGCGTGTTCCGCTGGATGGTCTTGTCCTTGCGGGCGAGGGCGATCTCGACACTGCCGCGGTCACGGGCGAGGCGATGCCGGTGCCGGTACGACCGGGAAGCACGCTCGTTTCGGGCATGCTGAATCTCAATGGTTCGCTCAAGGTGCGTGTGACCAACAGCCACGCGCGGTCCTTTCTATCCGAAATGGTGCGAATGATGGAAGCGGCCGAGCAGGGCAGAGCACGCTATCGCCGTCTCGCCGACCGTGTTGCGGCCTATTACTCGCCGATCATCCATTCGCTGGCCTTGGCCGTGTTTGCCGGGTGGTTCCTTGACACAGGCGATTGGCATCGGGCGCTGACCATTGCCATTTCGGTGCTCATTGTGACCTGTCCCTGCGCGCTTGGTCTCGCCATACCCATGGTTCAGGTCGCCGCGGCGAAGCGCTTGTTCGAGCACGGCATCGCGCTCAAGGATGGAAGCGCGCTCGAGCGGCTTGCACAGGTCGATACCGTGATTTTCGACAAGACCGGCACGCTCACTCATGGCGATTTGCGAGTGAGCAAGATCGCCATCGATGAACCCTATCGCGCAATCGTGATGGCGCTGGCGTCGCGTTCCAACCATCCCGTCGCACGCGCGATTGCCGCCAACGGCGGCGCCTTGTCCGGCCTCGATCTGGACAGTTTTTCCGAGCTGCCGGGCCGGGGTTTGGAGGGCCAGCGGAACGGCCATCTGTTTCGCCTGGGGCGTGCCGATTGGGCTTTGAATCCAGGCACGGGCGAGAGTGGCGGTTTCCAGACCGTGTTCTCGGTCGATGGTGAGCTTGCCGGCCATTTTGCCTTCTTGGACGTTGAAAAGACGAGTGCGCGGGAAGCGGTGGCCAAGCTTGACGCGCTTGGGCTGCCTATCGAACTGCTTTCGGGCGATCACATTGCTTCTGTGTCGGGGTTCGCGAACGCGATCGGTATCGCCCACTGGCGTGCCGGATTGCTGCCGCAGCATAAGGTGGAGCGGCTTCAGGCGCTGGCGGACAGTCAGCGCCTGACCTTGATGGTGGGTGATGGGCTGAACGATGGACCGGCACTGGCGGCGGCGCACGTTTCGATGGCTCCTTCCAATGCCGCCGACATCGGTCGGGCGGCCGCGGATATTGTTTATCTCGGCCAGGATCTCGATGCGGTTCCGCGCGCTGTGCAGATCGCGCGCGCGGCCCGGCAACGTGTCCGCCAGAACCTGGCGCTTTCCGTCGGTTATAACCTTTTGGTGATTCCTGTGGCCATGGCGGGCTATGTCACCCCACTGCTTGCTGCCGTCGCCATGTCGCTTTCGTCGATTTCGGTCGTTGCGAACTCTCTGCGAATTCCCGCAGCACGCGGATCACGGCTTAGCAGGCGAGCGCCGGCACCGACCCTCGTTCCCCTGGCCGCTACCCGATGAGCGGGATCCTGTGGCTGGTGCCGGTCGCGCTGCTGATGGGCCTTGCTGGGCTGGGCGCCTTTCTTTGGTCGATGCGCACCGGGCAGTATGATGATCTGGATGGAGCGGCCGAGCGAGTCGTGACCGACGCCAAGTCAGACCAGCCTCTTGTCGAACCTGATGATTGGCGACCCGAAACCGAGGGCGAGGCAAATCGTTTGCGATAAGGATGGTGGTGTGGACACCATTGGGCAAAGGACGAAGTGATGATGCAGGCACCGAGTTGGAATTGGGTGGGCGTCCTTGCCTTCATCTGCGGGGCGGCGGTCATCATTCCCAGCCTTGTCGCGCTTGCACTCAGTCTTGCCGCTGTTGCCCGAAACCTCCTGTGAGGCTGGCATCGGTCTGACGGAGGGATAGTGGTCTACCTTGGAAAAACTGGTCCAATTCTGAAGAGAGCCCATTTGGGCATGAGAATTGGAGAAATGTATGGGACGTCAGAGGTTTACGCCGGAGCAGATCATAGCGAAGCTGCGTGAAGTAGAGGTGATTGTGGGGCGAGGCGGCACAGCGGTGGAGGCTTGCCGCCAGATCGGGATCGCGGAGCAGACGCTATATCGGTGGCGCAAGGAATATGGCGGGCTGAAGGTCGACCAGGCGCGGCGAATGAAGGATCTGGAGCGCCAGAATGCGCGGCTGAAGAAGCTGGTGGCCGACCTCGCGCTCGACAAGGCGATCCTGCAAGAGGCGTCGAAGCTGACTTTTTGAGTCCCTCCCGTCGCCGTGAGGCGATCGAGCAGATCCGTCGCGCGTTGCCGGTATCGGAGCGACGGACCTGCCGTGTTCTGGGCCAGCATCGTTCGACACAGCGCCATCCACCGAAGGATGATGCCGACGAGCGGCGGCTAACAGCCGACATCATCGCGCTGGCCAAGGACTATGGCCGGTATGGCTATCGCCGCATCCATGTCTTGCTGGGCCAGGCGGGCTGGCAGGTCAGCCTGTCAGTGGTTGAGCGTATCTGGCGGCGGGAGGGTCTTAAAGTGCCGAAGCGGCAACCGAAACGGCGGCGGCTCTGGCTCGGCGACGGATCGTGCATCCGGCTGCGCCCGGAGCATCGCGGCATGTGTGGTCCTACGACTTCGTCGAGGATCAGACGCACAACGGTCGCAAGTTCCGAATGCTCAACATTATCGACGAGTTCAGCCGGGAATGCCTGGCGATGGTGCCGCTGCGGCGCTTCCGGTCGAACGACGTGATTGACGTGCTGACCGATCTGTTCATCGAGCATGGGCCGCCCGAGCATATCAGATCCGATAACGGCCCCGAGTTCGTCGCTAATGCGGTGCGCGAGTGACTCGGCAGGCTTGGCGTCATTACCCTCTATATCGAGCCCGGCAGCCCATGGGAGAACGGCTATATCGAAAGCTTCAATGCCCGTCTGCGAGATGAACTGCTCAACGGCGAAATCTTCTACAGCCTTGAGGAGGTGCGGATCGTCACCGGCTGGTGGCGCGATCATTACAACCGAGCACGGCCCCACAGCAGTCTCGGATATCGACCACCGGCCCCGGAGACGATCAAGATGCCAGCCTGGCCGCTCGGCTCCGCTACGCTCCGCCTCCCGCCCAGGCTGGTATCAGAGGCGCAGATCAACTAACTACACAACCGGACCAGTCATTGCGGGCAGTCCATGTCCTGAGCTCGGCCCATCGCGATGTTGCGACATGGCTCTGCCGTTGCCTGGCGCCGAGGGAAAGCGCCCTCCGCCTGACTGATCCCCTAAGCCCGGACGGTTGCCGTGGGGCAACCCCCGCGGTGCCGGACCGGGTTGTCGCTCGCGCGCCTGCCCGCACCACTCCGGCCCTTGTGGGTCGGGTCGCCGCTTGCGCGTCGATGCCCTCGTCTCCCGCCGGTCTTGGCCGGGTCTCGTCGGAGGGACGGTCCCTCGGACGGAAGCAACGGAGATTTGATCATGCAGAACATCGTCATTCTTGCCGGCAATATCGGCATGGATCCGGAGAGCCGCACCACCCAGGGCGGGACCCGCATCACCCACTTCACCCTGGCGACCTCGCGTCCCCGCTATTCGGAAGGCAAGGTCGTTCGCGATGAGAAAGGCTACCGCGTCCAGGACACCGAATGGCATCGGATCACCGCGTTCAATGGCCTCGGCAAGACCGTGCAGGAGCATTGCACCAAGGGCATGAAGCTGCTGGTGCGCGGCCGCATCCATTACAGCGAATGGACCGATGGCGACGGCGTCGAGCGCTACGGCACCGAGATCATCGCCGAGACGATCGACTTCCTCAGCCGGGCGAAATCGAAGTCCGACGAGGCCGGCGACCCTGATCCTGAGCTCGACGACGACGTGCCCTTCTGACCCCCGGATCCCCGCGCGCTTGTGGCGCGCGGGGGCATCCAGCGGCGAGCCGGATTTGCCATAGCTCGCGAGGGATTTTGCAGGCGGGGGCGTCTGCACTATCCGCTTTCCGTCGCATGGGATCGAAGATCGCATGCCACACCGACCTCAACGAGGCCACGCTCAAAAATACGCCGCGCGGTCCGATATGGGTCCTCAAGGCGCGGGGCGGAAGCGAAAGCTGGTGGAACGCCTACACTGGCGAAAATGTCGATGAGATCAGTCTGGCAGACGCTCGGCGCTATGCTCTGATGTCCTACAAAGGATCCGGCAGGCTGCAGGCGGTCGACTATCAGGAAACGGCGCCCGAGGAAGCGCAGGTCGGCGGGCCGCTGTGGCGCGCCAGCTTCGCCGACAAGGAGCATAGTCGCCTCTATCTGGATCCGTTCACCGGAGAGGTGCTCAGTCGCCGTTCGGACCTGTGGGACTTCTATGATTTCTTTTACAAAATCCATATCATGAACCTTGGCGCCTCGCGCAGTTACAACCATCCACTGATCGTTGTCGCTGCATCGGCGACGTTGCTCATCGTGGTCACCGGGATCGTCATTCTGTTTTATCGCCTTGCGAAGGATCTCAAACGACTGCTGACGAAACGTCGCGCATCAAGGCCTGCGACCTGAGGTCATCGCGCTGCGACGGGCTCACTTGCCGATCCACTCCGGTTCGGCTGTGGCCGCGCAATTCTGATCGTCGCTCGGCCCGCCGTGCCCACGGGCAGCGCGAGCAGATGAGCCGCCGTATCTTAGCGGTCGGGTAATGTCGCGGGGTGCGATGGAGCTTGCTGTGTCCTGATCGGCGCGCGGGCGGGCAACGCGCGCCTCGCACGATCACACGCGCAGCAGTCGCCCCACCGCCCGCATGATCGTCGCCCTGCGCGCCGCATGCTCGGTAGCGTCGCGTGCGGCTCCGGTCATGCACCAGAGCTGGGTGAGGGCGGCGACAAGCCGGACGACGTCCATGGGCGTGAAGTCGGCGACGATCCGCCCCTCGGCCTGCGCCGCTGCGATCCCGTCCAGCTTCTCCCCGAGAAGGACCTCGCCGGCCGGGAGCATCAGAACATCCTGGCCACGCTCCAAATGATGCCAGGTCAGCAGCCTCCACAAGCGCGGGCGCTCGACCAGCAAGTCATAGGTGCGCCCCGCATAACCCTCAAGATCATTGGGATCGAAGCGATCGGCCTGCGCCGCGTCCATCACTTCCTGCGTCAGCGCGGCATCGAAGAGCGCCTCCTTGTCCCCGAAATAGGTGTAGAGCATCGGCTTGCTGATACCCGCCGCCTGCGCAATGCGATCGATCCGCGCGCCCGCCAGCCCATGGGACGCGAACTCCTCGGTCGCTGCAGCCAGGAGCGTCTCGCGGCTCTGTGCGGCATTCCGCCTGGTTCGTTCCTTCATCACACCTCCCGGCATTGACGCATTCCACATATGAAGTTACCTACCAGTTGGTAATATATGGAGCAGCATATGTCCAATCACTGGTTTCTCACGGGCGCGTCCAGCGGCATTGGCCGCCATCTGGCCGAACTGATCCTGGCCGCGGGCGACGACCTTACCGCGACGGCTCGCAGGCCCGAAAGCCTCGACGACCTTGCGGCGAAATATCCGAGCCAGCTGCGCGTCGAAGCGCTCGACGTCACGGTCAAGGACGATATTGCTGCGGTCGTGGCCCGGGCGCAGGCGCGTCGACCCGTCGATATTCTGGTCAACAACGCCGGCGGCGGCGTGATCGGCGCCACCGAAGAGATGTCGGACGCCGAGGTCGAAGGCCAGATCGCGCTCAATCTCATGGCGCCCATCCACATCACCCGCGCCTTTGTCCCCGCGATGCGCCTGCGCGGGAGCGGCCGGATCATCCAGATCTCCAGCGCCAGCGGTCAGGGCTCGCTTCCGACGAGCAGTCTCTATCATGCGGCCAAATGGGGCCTGGAGGGCTTCAGCGAATGCCTCCGCCAGGAGCTTGAACCCTTCAACCTGTTCGTGACGCTGATCGAGCCGGGTGGCGCGCGCACCAGCTTCAGCCACAACCTGCAATTCGCCAGCGAGATCGCCGCCTATCGCGATACGCCCGCCGGCGATATCCGCAAGATGTTCGAGACCGCCGGAAACGAGCTCTACACGCTCGACCCGCAAAAGATCGCGCAAGCGATCGTCGATGTCGCAACCAGCGACCATCCGCCGCTGCGCGTGACTCTGGGGGGTGACGCTTTCGGCGTTGTCCAGGCGGCGCTGCAATCGCGGCTCGCCTTTCTGCAGTCCCAGGAAGCGCTCGCGCGCTCGGTCGCTTTCGACAGTTGAGCTTTCCCGTCTTCCAGCTTTCGTCTCCGCGCGGTGCGATGCGCCTCACCGGGGCCCGGCAACCCCTGTCGTCAGCGCCGCTATCCGATACTTAGGTATAGCCATCCGACACGATTGCCGAAGCGCCAAACGGGCAATCGCTTGGTACCATCGCAAGAGAGGAAAACCTTCGCGGTCGCCAATCAAGGGTGCGCGGACCTTCGCAGTCTGCGTGCCCTTGATGTGGCAGCGCGCCGCCCAGCCACGCGCGTCATGAACGGGAGCGGCCTTCTGCGAAACCCAACGCT
The DNA here is from genome assembly GCF_001580035.1 of Sphingobium sp. 22B. Taxonomy (NCBI): domain Bacteria; kingdom Pseudomonadati; phylum Pseudomonadota; class Alphaproteobacteria; order Sphingomonadales; family Sphingobiaceae; genus Sphingobium; species Sphingobium sp. 22B. Next base: position 113,401 of record NZ_LTAB01000004.1, read on the forward strand.
CCGCCGCATCTTCTATAAGCTCTCGCTCGAATTGCTGCGCGCCGCCTTCGTCTTCCTGCGACTGGGGTTAAAGGGCGAGGCGCGCCTGCTTGTGCACGCGTCTCAATGGGCGAGGCACACGGCTTCCGGTCGCCGCCGCAGGTGGCGGCACCGGAAAGTGCCATGAGCGTCGTCGCCGCCTTTCTTTATCACGAGGGCAAACGGCTGCGGCCGGTGACCCTGATCGATCCGGCGTGCGAGCATATCGCCAAGGATGACTTTGTGTGGATCGGCCTCTCCCAGCCCAGCGAAACAGAACTTGCCGACATCGCCGGAAATTACGGCCTTCACCCGCTTGCCGTGGAAGATGCCGGCAACGGCCACCAGATTTCCAAGCTCGACGTCTACGGTGACCAGTTGTTCATCGTCGCCAGGACGGCACATCTTGAAGGCGATCATATCGCCTACGGCTCCACCGCGATTTTCCTGGGCAAGAATTTCCTCATCACCGTTCGGCAGGGTTCGGCACGCTCGCACAGCGAGCTTCGCGCGCATCTCGAAATCACGCCGGACCTGCTGCGCGAGGGCCCGGACTATGTGCTCCATGCCATTCTGGACTTCATCGTCGATGGCTATTTCCCGATCGTCGAGGCGATCGAGGAGGACGTCCTCAAGATGGAGCAGCGCATGCTTGCAGCCTTTCTCACCCGCGAGGAGGTGACCCGGATTTTCACGCTGCGGCGTGAGCTCGTCCGCTTCCAACGCGTGCTCGGACCCATGCTCGAGGTCGGTCGCAAGCTGGTGAACCTGCAGCTTCCGCGGCTTGATGAGGCCTCCAAACCCTATTTCCGTGATTTGCTCGATCACATGCTCCGGGTTGAGAGCGCCATCACCGGCATCCGCGACATCCTGATCTCGGTGTTCGAGGCGAGTCACCTGCTCGAACAGCAGCGCCAGGGTGCGATCACGCGTCAGCTCGCCGCCTGGGCCGCGATCCTCGCGGTGCCTACCGCGATTGCCGGGATCTACGGGATGAACTTCGAGAATATGCCCGAACTGAAGACGCAGTGGGGATATTTCGTCATCCTCGGCGTCATCGCTGCGGTCTGCATCGGACTCTACATCCGGTTCAAACGCAACCACTGGCTTTGACGTCGCTGACCGCTGTCCACATCGCGCAGGGCTGAGGCCGCCGGGGGCAGGTTGCCACAGTTCAATGCTTTCGAAGCGTCTCGGCGCGGTGCCGGTCCAACGCATCGAGCAAAGCCCTGCCGATCAACGGCTTTGCGAGAACGTGATCGAAGCCCGCCTCGGCGGCCCGCGAGGCCAGCAGCGTGTCGTGAAAGCCTGAGATCATGATGGCCCGTCCCGACCATCCGATCTCGCGAAGGTGACGCAGCATCGCGAATCCGTCGATGTCGGGCATGCGATAGTCGAGGATGACGCAGTCCGCCTCCTTCGCGCGGGGGTCGGCCAACAGCGCGCGGCCGGTCGTATATCCCCACACGGCATAGCCGCGCGATCTCAGCAGCAGCTGGAGGCCACGCCGCACGCCGGGATCGTCGTCGGAGACGAGGATGGTGTATCTGCCATCATGCTGGGTGGAACGGACCGATGGCATTGCGAGAAGCGGACACCCGTGTGACGATTGCACCATCGATCGCATATCGCGCCTCGTCCCGTCGCTACGTAGAGGTCGCAGTCACTTCGGCTTGCGGCCCATGCCCGCGGCAAAGGCGATCCGCAGGGCTTCGGACAGATTGCGGACCTCGAGCTTGGCCATCAGGCTCGCGCGATGGACCTCGACCGTTCGCGATGAACAGCCCAGGTCATAGGCGATCGTCTTGTTGGGCAGGCCGTTGGCCAGCCTTTCGAGCACTTCCCGCTCCCGGGGCGTCAGTGCAGCGACCCGCACCCCTGCTTCGGACGTTTCCAGGGTACGAAGGTCGACATCGTCGAGACGCGCGAACGCGCGGCTGACGGCGCCGAGCAGGGCGGCTTTCTCGAAGGGTTTCTCGAGAAAGTCGACCGCGCCGCCTTTCATGGCCTGCACCGCAACCGACACGTCGCCATGGCCGGTCAGGACGATGACCGGCATGTTGACCCCGCGTGCTGCCATGGCGGCCTGAACCTCGAGACCGTCCATCTCGGGCATGCGCACGTCGAGGATGACGCAGCCGACGGCCGCCGACTTCGCCTCCTTGAGAAACTCCACGCCCGAGGCATAGGTCACGACGTCGTAGCCCGCGGTCTTGAGCGCAAAGCTCGCCGCCTTGCGGATGCTCTCCTCGTCGTCGACCAGATGGATGACGCGTCTATCCCCCATGTTCCTCCTCCGCCCGCGCATGGATCAAGGTAAAATGAAAGCGCGCGCCGCCGCGGTCGGGGCGCTCCATCCAGATACGGCCCCCATGCGCTTCGATGATGGTCCGGCAGATCGAAAGGCCGAGGCCCATGCCGTCGGCCTTTGTCGACTTGAACGCCGTGAAGAGCTGCTCCCGGACCTCGTCGGCGATGCCGGGGCCGGTATCCGCCACGGTCACCTCGATCAGCCCGTCAGGGCGCAACCTGGTCGCCACCTTGAGGTCGCGAACCGGACACTCCGCCATCGCCTCGATGGCATTGCGCATCAGGTTGACCAGCACCTGCTGGATCTGCACCCTGTCGACGAGGACCGGCGTCGCGGCGTGCTCGACCGCAAAGAAGCTGCGGATGCCGCGCTCGCGTGCGCCGACCAGCGCGAGCTGGCTCGCCTCGGCGATGACCTGCGGCAGCTCGTGGAGGCTCTTGTCGACCTCGCCGCGGGCGACGAAATCGCGAAGGCGCCGGACGATATGGCCGGCCCGCAGCGTTTCCTGGGCGGCATCATCCATCACCGACCGCAGCGACACGAAGGGTTCGTCGTCCCGCTCGTCGAGCATGTCGCGGATCGTCTCGAGATAGAGCGCGACCGCGGCAAGCGGCTGGTTGAGTTCGTGGGCAAGAGTCGAAGCCATCGTGCCCATCGCGCTCAGCCGGGAGACATGGACCAGCTCTGCCTGCAGTTCCTTGAGCCTGAGCTCATCCTGCTCCTTGGCGGTGAGATCCCGGATGAAGCCCGTGAACAACCGCTGCCCGTCTTCACCGGCCTCGCCGACCGACAGCTGCATCGGGAAGGTCGAGCCGTCGCGGCGCTGGCCGACCACGACGCGGCCGAGGCCGATGATCCGGCGCTCGCCGGTCTGGAGATAATGCGCGAGATATTCGTCATGCCGGTCGCGATCGGGCTGGGGCATAAGGCAGGAGACGTTGCGGCCGACGAGCTCGGCTTCGCTGTAGCCGAAAAGGCGTTGTGCCGCTGCGCTGAAGGATGTGATGGCGCCGGTCTCGTCGATGATGATCATCGCATCCGGCACCGTCGCCAGGATCGACTGGAGATGCTGCTCGCGGGTCTCGATCGACGCCCGGACCGCCGCCTCGTCGGTGACATCGCGACTGATGCAGGCAAAGCCTCGATGTGCGTCGCCTTCGAACAGGGCGCTGATCGTCAGGCGCGCGAGATACTCCGCTCCATTCTCGCAGACCCGCCACGCTTCGCGCTCCAGCGTGCCCTCGTGAAGGGCGGCCGCCAGGTCTGCGCACGGCCGGCCGGCCGTAATCTCGTCGGGCGGGTAGAACAGGTCGTGGGGCTGTCCCAGGACGCGGTCGAGCGGCCAGCATTCGGCACGCTCGCCTTCTTCATTATAGCTCAGCACGATCCCGGCAGGATCGAGCAGCGTCAGGACATGGCCGCCAGCCTGTCGCAGGAACAACGGCGCAAGCCGCACCACCTCCCTGGCAATCTCGTCCGGCCCGCGCCTCGTGTCGACCATCGTCCCGGCTCACATGCCTGGCCGGGCGCACGTATCCGGGCGTAGCCCGACCGTGCCACTCAGCGCCGCGCGAGTATGGCCTTCATCTCGTCGATTTCCTGCCGCTGCGAGCGCTTGATCGCTTCGCAAAGCCGGATGACTTCCGGATCGCTGAGCTTTGCTTCCTGGCACATCAGGATCGCCCCGGAATGATGCGGGATCATCGAGCGCAGAAAGGCCGTGTCGCCGATCGTGGTCTGGGTGCGGATGAGTGCAAAGCTGCCGAAGAAGGCGACCAGCGACGCGGCGATCAGCGCGATGTTGGCGGCCTTCGACACGAACATGTGTCGCATGGCGAGGATCATCAGCACCACCATCGGTGCGACCATCATCAGCGTCATGTAGAGCATGTTGAGGTTGTTGTAGAAGCTGTCGAGCCCGTCGATCATGACGAACATCACCAGATACATGATGACGCCGCTGATGACGGTCTGAACGGCAAGGCTCCAATAGGCACCCATCTTCCGGGTGTTCATGTGGGACGAATGGTCCATGGCGTATCTCCTTCGCTCGGCGCCGGCCGACCTGGGTATGAGTGTAACGCCCCGCTCTCTTGTTCGCCCCCGCCATCAGCTGTCCCGATCCTAGAACCAGAAGCGGATGCCGGCGACGAAGCTGGTGGCATGGACGTCCTCGCCCGCAAGCCTCGACAGCCGCGCCGTGTCTCCGGCTTTGCGCAGATAGGAAACGCCGATGTAAGGTGCGAACTGGCGGCTGAATTCGTAGCGCAGGCGCGCGCCGAGCTCTATGTTGACCAGCCCCGAACCGATGTCGTTCTCCGGAATATCCTGCGCGGCGAAATTGACCTCGGCGCGCGGCTGCAAGATCAGGCGCTGGGTGATGCGCTGGTCGTAATAGCCCTCGACCCGGCCCAGAAGGTCGCCCTTGGTCGAGAGGAACAGCGCGCCTTCGACCTCGAACATGCCGGGAGCCAGACCCTCGACGCCAACGGTCGCATAGGTGCGGTTGGGCCCGCGGCCGAAGTCCTGGCGGACGCCGGCCTGAAGGTTGAAATAGGGGTCGATGGCGCGGCTATAGAGGGCCTGGACGTCTGCGCTGTCGATCCCGCGGCCAAACTCGCCTTCCCCCTCGCTCTTGAGCCAGAGGCGGTTGATGTCGCCGCCGTAAAAGCCTTCGCCATCCCAGCGATAGCCATCGCGGCCGCTATGCGCCTGATACTCGAACAGGTTGAGCAGCACCTGCCCGAAATTGTTGCCGCCGCTGTCCTTCATCATGATGTCGCGCGAGCGCGCCATCTCGCCGCCGGGAAAATCCCGATCGGCGAAGTGGTCGCTGGGGGGGGGCGGCGGGGGCGCATTGCCGGCCGGAAGCGCCGTGCCGGTCATTTGCATGCCGGGCATGGCGGAGGTTCCGGGCATGGCGGTCTGGCCATGCTGCGAATGGTCCATCCCGGGCATGTCCGGCATCGCGCCGTCCTGATGCCGGGAGTGGTCCATGCCCGGCATCTCCGCCATCGCGGGAGCAGCGGGTTGCGGTTGACCGGCGGCATCTGCCTGTGGCGCAGGACTGGCCTGGTCCTGCGAATGGTCCATTGCCGGCATGGTGCCCGGCGCTGGTTTCTGAGCGCGCGGCCTGGTAGCGGGCTTGGGGCGCGGCGCGGCGGCCTTGTCCTTCTTTTTCTCCTGCGCCGGCCGCGCCCCGCCCGGCGGCGCCATGCCGGGCATGTCGTGCATCGAATGATCCTGGGCAAAGGCGGGCGCGGCGGAGAGAAGGGCGATCGCGCTCACCAGCGGCGTGAGGATGCGGGTCATTGCGCGTCTCCCTTCGGACGGACGCTCACGACCCGCATCATCCCTGCATGCATGTGGTAGAGGAGATGACAGTGGAAGGCCCAGTCGCCGACCGCGTCGGCGGTGAAGTCCCAGGTCACCTTGCCGCCGGGCTGGACGATCACCGTATGCTTGCGCGGCGCATGATCGCCATGCCCCGTCACCAGCTCGAAAAAATGCCCGTGAATATGGATCGGATGCCCCATCATCGTGTCGTTGATGAGATTGACGCGCACCCGCTCGCCTTCGATGAAGGGGATCGGCTCGTGATGGTCCGACATTTTTTCGCCGTCGAACGACCACATGAACCGCTCCATGTTGCCGGTGAGGTGAATGTCGATGCTGCGGCTCGGCGCGCGCACGTCCGGATTGCGATCGAGCGCCATCAGGTCCCTGTAGACAAGCACCTTGTGGCCGACGTCGGCGAGGCCCTGGCCGGGCTCGCCGGTGCGGTCTACGGGCATCGGCGAGATGGTCTGGACGCTCGGGTCGCGCTTCACCTGCGGCGCGTTCGAGAAGTCGCGCATCTTCATCGAGCCCATCGCGTGCCCGCCATGATCCATGCCCGCCATCTGGCCATCGGCGCCCATCGCGCCGTGGTCCATGCCGGCCATCGATCCATGATCCATCCCCGAATGATCCATGCCTGCCATGGCGCTATTGTCCATGGTCGCCATCGCTGCCGCCGCGCCGGTCGCGAGGCGCGCGGACGCGTTCTTCTCGGCCGTCGGATCGACGCCCCGCATAGCGCCGCCCGACATGTCCATGCCTTCCATGCCCGGCATCGAGGACATGTCCATGCCCATGTCCTTCATGTCGGCGAGCGGCCGTTTGCGTAAGGGGGGAACCTCGCCGGCCATGCCGGCCCTCGGCGCGAGCGTGGCACGCGCCATGCCCGAGCGGTCGATCGCCTCGCCGACAAGGGTGTAGGCCTTGTCATCGCCTGGGCTGACAACGACGTCGTAGGTCTCGGCAACACCAATCTGGAACTCGTCGACGGTGACCGGCACCACATTCTGCCCGTCGGCCTGGACGATGGTCAGCGGCAGGCCGGGGATGCGGACGTTGAAGGTGGTCATCGCCGACGCATTGATGACCCGCAGCCGCACCCGTTCGCCCGGGGTGAAGAGCGCGGTCCAGTTGTCCATCGGACCATGGCCGTTGACGAGATAGGTGTAGGTGGATCCGGTCACATCGGAGATGTCGGCCGGGTCCATCCGCATCTGGCCCCAGTCGAGCCGGTCCTTGAGCGGCTGATCCTTGCCCGACAGGAGCCCGGCCAGGGTCTGGCGCTGGAAATTGAAATGGCCGGGGTTGACCTTGAGGCGCCGGAAGATCGCCTGCGGCGAGAGCGCGCTGTGATCGGCGAGCACGATGACATGCTCGCGGTCATAGGCGACCGGATCGGCACCGGCGGGATCGATGATGATCGGGCCGTAATGGCCTTCCTGTTCCTGCAGGCCTGAATGGCTGTGGTACCAGTAGGTGCCGCTTTGCACGACGGAGAACTGGTAGAGGTAGTTCGAGCCCGGCTTGATGCCCGGAAAAGACACGCCCGGCACACCGTCCATATTGGCCGGCAGGATCAGCCCGTGCCAGTGGATCGAGCTGTCCTCCTCCAGCTGATTGATGACGTTGAGCCGCACGCGCTGGCCCTCGCGCAGCCGGATCAGCGGGGCGGGGACCGTGCCGTTGAGGCCGATTGCCCGGAACTTGCGCCCGTCGATGGTCATCGACTGCCGGGCGATGGTGAGCGTGATGTCTTCGCCCGACACGGTCGGCAGCGTCGGTCGCATCCCCGGCGAGATCGTCTGCGCCCAGGCCGGCAGCCAGGCTGACAAGGCGGCGCCGCCGCCGGCGAGGGCCGCGCCGCGGAGGAACTGGCGGCGGTCGAGAGCAGAAATCATTCGGTTGTCTCAGCTTTAAGAAAGAGGGCGGACCTATTGGAAATACGCAGCGTGGCCTCATCCCCCTCAAACTTTCTTCAACATTTCCGCGAGGCGTGCGCGGGCGCGGTAGAGGCGGGTCTCGACTGCCTTCTGGCTGATGCCGAGAATCTCGGCGGTTTCGGCTTCCGATTTCTCGTCGATCGTCCGCAGGATGAGCGTGTCTTTGAGAGAGGCGGGCAGGGCGGCGATCGCTTTCATCGCCTCTGCCAGTTGCTGCTCGGCGCCGATTGCCTGGTCGGGTAGCGGCGCCTCATCGGCGACGTCATCCGCCTCGCCCAGCGGCAGGGCCATGGAGAAGAAGTTCCGGACCGCGCGCCGGCGCCGCCAGTCATGGCATTTGTTGATGACGATCCGGGACATCCAGACCTGGAAGGGTCGCGCAGCGTCATAGCGGTTGAGTGCGGCGAAGGCGGCGACGAAGCTCGCCTGGGTCACGTCGAGCGCTTCGTCGCGGTTCCCGACATGGCTGCGCACGAGGCGGTGCACCCAGCCCTGATGCCGGCGGACCAGCTCGCCATAGGCCGCTTGCCGGCCTCCAAGCGCCAGAGCCGCGAGCTCCCCGTCCGAGCAGTCGGGGAGGCACGCGGTCATTTGGACTTGGCCGTCAGCGCTTTCACCACGGCGTCGTCGAACTTGTCCGTCTGATCCGGGCGCAGCACGGCCCGCATCGCGAAGATATGCTCGAGTGTTTCCTTCTGCAGCGCGCCCATCGCCTGGTGCGAGCGATCCACCGCCCCTGCAACCCGAGGACCATAGCCATGCTCCGCCTCGATCGCCTCGGCGAGCCGCGCGTTATCGGCGCGCAGTTCGGCCTCCAGTGCCTGACGCCGGATCGCATAGTTCTTCTCGATCGTCTCGAGACGGCTATGTTGCGCGGTGTCCAGCTTCAGATCGCGATGGAGCAGGTCGTGCAACTCATTTTCGACCGGGCGCACCGGAACCACATAGACGCGGCCGATGACCACACCGGCGATCGCCGCGGCAAAGGTCAGCAGGACGAGGAGCAGGAGCCGGCGGTCGCGCATCATTGTGAACTCAGCAGCGTCGAAGGAGCGAGCGCGAGCCGCGCGTCAAAGGGCGATATCGGCCCGGCTTCGGTCGACCGCACAGGCACGGCCGAGCCGGCAATTCCCAGGAACAAGGCTGCTGCCGCGGCGATACCGAATGTCGTGGCGCTCAGGCGGGGCATGGCCTGGAGCCGGGCGATCTCGGCCATGACGCGGCTGTCCAGCCCGGCAAGCCGGGGATCGAGCGGCGCTTCCCGCAACCGGCTGAGCATGTCGTCGAGGTGGTCCATGATGTTTCTCCGTCTTCACTTCTCAATACGCAGGATGGTCCGGCAACCCTTGTCCGGGAACAAAAAGAAAATTGCGAGGGGTGCAGGTCGCGGCTGCGTATTCTCTCATGTCACTGACAGGAGAATGTCCAAATGCGCTTCTTTTCGCCGCTCGCAGCCATCGCCGCCGTCGGCCTGAGTGTTTCGGCTCCGGCCTACGCCCATCCCAAGCTCGTGTCCTCGACGCCCGCCGCCAACGCCAGCGTCCCGGCGCCGTCGCGTATAACGCTCACCTTCAGTGAAGGTCTGATGCCGAAGCTGTCGGGCGCCGAGATCGTGATGACCGGCATGCCCGGCATGCCCAACCACCGCATGGCGGTAACCGGCTTCAAGACGTCCGTCGAAGGCGACAAGACGCTCGTGCTGACGCTCGCCAAGCCGCTCATGGCGGGCAGCTATCAGGTCGCCTGGCACGTCGTCTCGACCGACACGCACCGCATCCAGGGCAATCTCGCCTTTACCGTCAAGTGACGCCATGAACGACGTGGCACTCGTCGCCGTCCGCTGGGCGCTCTACGTCGATCTCGGCCTGTTGTTCGGCCTGCCGCTGTTCGCGCTCTATGCGCCCGGCGGCGGCCGGATGGTACAGCGGCATCTGCCGATGGTAGCAATGGTGGCCGGTCTCGCCTGTCTCGCCCTCCTGCTGTCGGCGCTGGGGTTCGCGTTGCAGGCAGCGGCCATGACCGGGCTGCCGCTCACCCAGCCTGATCTTTCCATGGTCGCAGAGCTGTTCAACGGCACGTCCATGGGAACGGCGCTGAAGGCGCGCCTCGTCGCGCTCCTCGTTCTTCTGCTCTCCATCCCCTTCTATCGCCGGCAATCCCGTCCTGCCTTCATCGCCTCCACTCTGGCAGGCGCGGTCGCACTCGCGACCCTCGCCTGGAGTGGGCATGGCGCGGCTGGCGAAGGCGAGGCGGGCTGGCTGCAACTGGGGGCCGATCTCATCCATCTGCTCGCCGCCGGCGCCTGGGTCGGCGCGCTTGCCGCATTCCTCGCGCTGGTACTTCCCAGGCTCGCAACCGACGATCTCGCCGCTCAAGACATGGACCGGGTCACGCTCGCCGAGGAAGCGTTGCGGGGCTTCTCCCTCGTCGGCACGATCATCGTCGCCCTGCTGATCCTGACCGGGACGGTGAACGGCTGGTTCCTCGTCGGTCCGGGCAACATCGCCTCGCTCGGGCAGTCGACCTACGGCCTGCTGCTCATCGCCAAGCTGCTGCTGTTCGCCGGCATGCTGGGCCTGGCCGCGCTCAACCGTTATCGCCTGACCCCGGCACTTGCGCAGGCGATCGAGGAAGAGGACGCGCCACGGGCGCAGGCGCTGCTGCGCGCGAGCCTCGTCGTCGAAGGCGGTCTTGCGATCGTCATTCTCGGGCTCGTCGCCTGGCTGGGGACACTATCGCCGCCCATGTCGATGTAGCTTATCGTTTCGGACGCCTCGCGTTGGGAGAAGCCAATGCAATCCTACACCCCGCCGCTCGGGACCGGATCGACGAAAGACTATGATCGCGCGATCCGCCTGTGGACGCGGGAGAAGCGGTGGCGTGCCGCCATGCTCGCCGCCCTGGCGCCCAAAGCCGGTGAGACGGTCGTCGACGTCGGCTGTGGCACCGGCAGCTTCGCGCTGATGCTCAAGCAAGCCGAGCCCAGGACGCAGGTGATCGGTCTCGATCCCGATGCCGAGGCGCTCGACATCGCGCGGCACAAGGCCGCTGTGCGGCGGGCCGATATCGACTGGCGTCAGGGATTTGCCAGGGACGTGGCCCCGGGTACCGCCGACGCTGTCGTGTCGAGTCTCGTGCTGCATCAGATGCCGGTCAGGGAGAAGGCGGCAACCCTGCGCGCCATGTTCGCCATGCTGCGCCCGGGTGGGCGCCTGGTGATCGCCGATTATGGCCGCCAGCAGGGTTTCATGCGGCTTGCCTTCCGCCTGACCGTGCAGCGGCTCGATGGCATCGATGATACCCGGCCCAATGCCGACGGCGTGCTCCCCGGCCTGATCGCGGCGGCCGGCTTCAGGCATGTGGCCGAGACGTTTCGGCTTTTGACCATCACCGGCGCGATCGACTTGTTTACGGCGCATCGACCGGCGCAGGACCACGGCCTTACGGTTGCCAATGACCTTGGCTGATGGCGGCCAGGCGAACGGGCCCGCCGATTTGTCCGCTTAGGCGATTACGTATTGACCCTGACACGGTGTCAGACCCTAGATCGTCAGGCGTCGAAAGGAGCAAGGCGATGAACGAGACACATGGAGCGGCGCATGGCGGCGGTTGCTGCGGCAGCCACGGCGCTGCGAAACCAGCGGCTGGCGTCAAGGACCCGGTCTGCGGCATGACCGTCGATCCTGCGATCACTGCGCACCATGCCGAGCATGGCGGTGAAAGCTATCATTTCTGCAGCGCGGGCTGCCGGGCAAAATTCATCGCCGATCCCGAGCGCTATCTCGGCCCGCCGGCACCGCCAGTCGCGGTGCCAGAAGGCACGATCTGGACCTGCCCTATGCATCCCGAGATTCGGCAGGACCATCCCGGGTCCTGTCCGATCTGCGGCATGGCGCTCGAGCCCGCGACCGTGACTGCCGACAGCGGCCCCAGCCATGAGCTGGTCGATTTCACACGGCGCTTCCGGGTCGGCCTGATGCTGGCCCTCCCGGTGCTGATCCTCGAGATGGGCGCGCATCTCTTTCCCGCGATCCATCGCCTCGTGCCGATGTCGATCTCGGTATGGATCCAGTTCGTGCTGGCGACACCCGTCGTGCTCTGGGCGGGCTGGCCCTTCTTCGAGCGTGGCTGGGCCTCGCTCAAGACCCGCAACCTCAACATGTTCACCCTGATCGCGATGGGGACCGGGGTCGCCTGGATCTACAGCGTCGTCGCGACGCTCGCGCCCCAGCTGTTCCCGCCCGCCTTCCGCGGAGAGGACGGCATGGTTGCCGTCTATTTCGAGGCGGCCGCGGTGATCACTGTCCTCGTGCTGCTCGGCCAGATGCTCGAACTGCGCGCGCGCGAGCGGACCTCGGGCGCGATCAAGGCGCTGCTTAACCTTGCGCCAAAGACCGCGCGCCGGATCGGTTCCGATGGCAGTGAAGAGGAAATCAGCCTCGATCTCGTTGCGGTCGGCGACCGCCTGCGTGTGCGTCCCGGCGAGAAGGTGCCGGTCGATGGCGTGGTCGAGGACGGCCGTTCCTCGCTCGACGAGTCGATGGTCACCGGTGAGTCCATGCCCGTCACCAAGGCCAAGGCCGACACGGTGATCGGCGGCACGCTCAACCAGACCGGCGCGCTCGTTATCGTCGCCGACAAGGTTGGCCGGGACACCATGCTGGCGCGCATCGTCCAGATGGTCGCCGAGGCGCAGCGCTCGCGCGCGCCGATCCAGCGCATGGCCGATCAGGTGTCGGGCTGGTTCGTGCCCGTGGTCATCGCGGTCGCGGTGGTCGCGTTCATCGCCTGGGGCATCTGGGGCCCCGAGCCGCGCTTCGCCTACGGGCTGGTTGCGGCGGTCGCCGTGCTGATCATCGCCTGTCCCTGCGCACTGGGTCTCGCCACGCCGATGTCGATCATGGTCGGGGTTGGCCGCGGCGCCGGGCTCGGCGTCCTCATCAAGAATGCCGAAGCGCTCGAGCATATGGAAAAAGTCGACACGCTCGTCGTCGACAAGACCGGCACGCTGACCGAAGGCCGGCCTGCCGTCACCCAGATCGTGCCGGCGCCCGGCTTCGACGAAGCCGAACTGCTGCGGCTTGCCGCCTCGGTCGAGCGGGCCTCCGAGCATCCGCTCGCGCTGGCGATCGTCGAGGCCGCCAAGGATCGCGGCATCCCCACGAGCGACGTCACCGACTTCGATTCCCCCACCGGACGCGGCGCGCTCGGCACCGTCGACGGCCGCCGGATCGTGCTCGGTAATGCGCGGTTCCTCTCGGAAGAGGGCATAGCAACCGACGCGCTGGCGGAGCAGGCCGACGCCCTGCGCCGGGATGGCGCCACCGCGATCTTCATCGGCGTCGACGGCACCGTCGGCGGCGCCTTTGCAATCGCCGATCCCGTGAAGCAGACGACGCCGGAGGCCCTGGCCGCACTCAAGGCCGAAGGCATTCGCGTGGTGATGTTGACCGGCGACAACCGCACCACAGCAGAGGCGGTGGCAAGGCGGCTCGGCATTGACGATGTCGAAGCCGAGGTACTGCCCGACCAGAAGAGTGCCGTCGTCGCGCGGTTGAAAAGCGAGGGGCGCGTGGTGGCGATGGCCGGCGACGGGGTCAACGACGCCCCCGCACTGGCTGCCGCCGATGTCGGTATTGCCATGGGCTCGGGCACCGACGTCGCGATCGAGAGCGCGGGCGTGACGCTGCTCAAGGGCGATCTCATGGGCATCGTGCGGGCACGGCGGCTGAGCCAGGCGACCATGTCCAACATTCGCCAGAACCTGGTCTTCGCCTTCATCTACAATGTCGCCGGGGTGCCGGTGGCGGCGGGCGCGCTCTATCCGCTGTTCGGCATCCTGCTCTCGCCGATCATCGCGGCCGCCGCCATGGCGCTCTCCTCGGTCAGCGTGGTCACCAACGCGCTGCGCCTCAACCGGAAAGCGCTGTGAACATCGGGGAGGCGTCGAAGCAAAGCGGGGTCTCGGAGCGGATGATCCGCCATTATGAGAAGATCGGCCTCATCCCGGCGCCGCCGCGCCGGGGAGCGGGTTATCGCGACTATGGCGAGAGTGACCTCCATCGCCTGCGGTTCATCGCCAATGCCCGCGATCTCGGTTTTCCGATCGAGGAGATCCGGACCCTGCTCGGCCTGTGGGCCGACACGGGCCGCAGCAGCGCCGATGTAAAGCGGGTCGCGTTGGCGCGGGCGGAGGAATTGCAGCGCAAGGCCGAAGCGCTGACGACCCTGCGCGAGACCCTCGTCGATCTCGCCGAGCGCTGTCATGGCGACGAGCGGCCAGATTGTCCCATCATCGCCGAACTGAGTCTCGACAGAAAATGTTAGCGCCGGCCGCCTCTCGGACCAGACCCGCTCTGGCGGCCGGGGTGCTGATCGCACTTGGCATTCTCACGACGGGCCTCGCGATATATTTCCTCGCAGTCCGCCCGCCACTGCTGGCGGAGGATCTTCGCCATATCGGCGGCAACCCGCAGACCCTTTCGCCGGTATTGCGGGACTGGTTCGGCGGGATAGCTGGCTCGCCCGTGCGACCGCACTGAGCCTCCTGATCGTATTTGGCCGCTTTTCATACAGCAATGTCGTGCTGAGCTCTGACTTCTGGGGCTGGCATATGCGAGGCAATCCCTCCGTAGGACTACGGAGTGCGCAGAGGCTTCCTGCGCTTCAGGGCTTGTTGCACCGCAGCAGGAGCGAAAATGTGCAGAGTCGAAGCAATATCCCTGACCCGTTGGACGGTCTGGCCACGACGCTGGATCGGTCGAGCTTCGCCGCCATCGCGCAGCTGACTTCAGGCCAGTCGCCCGCCACTTTGGCGCAGTCTTTTTCCGACTGGTGGACGCACATTCTCTGCTCGCCAGGCAGGCAGCTGCAGCTCGCCGCCAAGGGCGGGCGCAAGCTGATGCGGCTCGCCGACTATGCCATGCGCAGCGCATCCGGCAGCGATCCCGAGCCGGCGATCGATCCGCTGCCCCAGGATCGGCGCTTCGCCGACGCAGCCTGGAAGCGCCATCCGTTCGACCTGATCGAGCAGGCCTTCCTGCTCCAGCAGCAATGGTGGCATGCCGCGACGACCGGCGTGAGCGGCGTCACCGGGCACCACGAAGCGATCGTCGAGTTCGCGACCCGCCAGATGCTCGACATGGTGTCCCCGACCAATTTCATCCCGACCAACCCCGTGCTCCAGCAGCGCATCCTCGAAACCGGAGGACAATGCCTTGTCGAGGGTGCGCGATTTTTTTGCGACGACCTGGAACGCCTGGTACGCGGGGAGCCCGCAGCGGGCACGGAGGCCTATCGGGTCGGCGAGAAGGTCGCAGCCACGGCTGGCAAGGTCGTGTTTCGCAACAGGGTCATGGAACTGATCCAATATGCGCCCGCAACCGAGACGGTGCGTCCGGAGCCGATATTGATCGTGCCGGCATGGATCATGAAATATTACATCCTCGACCTGTCGCCGGAAAATTCGCTCATCCGCTGGCTGGTAGGGCAGGGCTACACCGTGTTCTGCATCTCCTGGCACAATCCCGACAGCGCCGACCGCGATCTCGACATGGAGGATTATCGCCTGCTTGGGCCGATGGCCGCCGTTGATGTCATCCAGGCGATTACCGGCACCGAGAAGATCCACGCGGCCGGCTATTGTATCGGCGGCACGCTGCTCGCCATCACCGCGGCCGCGATGGCGCGCGATGAAGATGAGCGTCTGGCGAGCGTCACGCTGTTCGCCGCCCAGACCGAGTTCAGCGAGCCGGGCGAACTTGGTCTGTTCATCGACGAGGCGGAGATCAACCTGATCGATGCGATGATGTGGGCGCGCGGCTTTCTCGACAGCAGCCATATGGGCGGCGCCTTCCAGATGCTGCGGTCCAACGATCTGCTCTGGTCGCGCATCCTCTCGACCTATCTCATGGGCGAGCGCGAGCCGATGACCGACCTCATGGCATGGAACGCCGACGGCACCCGCATGCCCTATGCCATGCACGCGCAATATCTTCGGCGCCTGTTCCTCGACAATGACCTGTCCGAAGGGCGCTACGAGGCCGGCGGCCACCCGGTCTCGCTCTCGGGGCTGCGCATGCCGATCTTCATGGTGGGCACGGAAACCGACCATGTCGCGCCGTGGCGCTCGACCCACAAGCTCCACATGCTGACGGGCGCGGAGATCCGCTTCGTGCTGACGAGCGGTGGCCACAATGCCGGGATCGTCTCCGAGCCCGGGCATCCTCATCGCCATTATCGCATCGCGACACGGATGCAGGATGGCCCGGCGCCAGGTCCCGATGCCTGGCTGGAGCGGGCCGAGGTGCGCGAAGGGTCGTGGTGGCCGGAATGGAGTTCATGGCTTGGATCGCACTCGGGCGAGGCGGCGGCCCCACCGGCGATGGGCGCGCCCGAACGGAACTATCCGCCGCTCGGTGATGCCCCCGGGCGCTACGTGCTGGAGCGCTGAGCCATGGCCGCCGCCAACCTCATCGAGAACCGCACGTTCGACGAGATCGCCGTCGGCGATACGGCCAGCCTCACCCGCACGCTGACCGCCGACGACATCCAGCTCTTCGCGGCGGTGTCAGGCGACGTGAATCCGGCGCATCTCGACCCTGTCTATGCCGAAACGGACATGTTCCACAGGGTCATCGCTCATGGCATGTGGGGCGCGGGGCTCATCTCGGCGATCCTGGGAACCGAGCTGCCAGGGCCCGGTGCGATCTATCTCGGCCAATCGCTTCGCTTCACCCGCCCGGTGGGCGTCGGCGACACCATCACGGCCTGCGTCACCGTCGCGCAGAAGCGCGCCGAGCATCATGTCATCGTTCTCGACTGCACCTGTGTGAACCAGAAGGGCGAGACCGTCATCAGCGGCCAGGCCGAGGTCAAGGCGCCCACCGAGAAAGTCAGCCGGCCCCGCATGCCGCTTCCCGACGTGCGGATCGCCAGCCACGACCGCTTCCGCCAGTTGATGGCGCGCGCCAAGGACGGATCTGCGTGCGTCACGGCCGTGGTCCATCCGTGCAGCGCCGACGCCATGCGCGCAGTGGCTGAGGCCGCCGACGCCGGCATCGTCGTTCCGATTCTCATCGGCCCTGCGGCGCGTATGACGAATGCGGCGAAGGACGCCGGTGTCGATATTGCGGCCTTCCGGGTGATCGACGTCCCGCACAGCCACGCCGCCGCCGCCGAAGCCGTCGCGCGCGTGCGGGCCGGCGAAGCCGCGCTGCTGATGAAGGGCTCGCTTCATACTGACGAGCTCATGGGCGCGGTCGTATCGTCCGACACGGGCCTTCGGACCGAACGCAGGATCAGCCACGCCTATGTGATGGACGTGCCCGGCTATCCGCGCCCGCTCATCATCACCGACGCCGCGATCAACATCGAGCCGACGCTTGAGGACAAGGCCGACATCGCGCGCAACGCGATCGACCTTGCCCATGTGATCGGGATCGAACAGCCCAGGGTCGCGATCCTCGCCGCCGTCGAAACGGTCAATCCGAAAATGCGCACCACATTGGATGCCGCGGCGCTCTGCAAGATGGCGGACCGGGGCCAGATCGAAGGCGCGCTGCTCGATGGCCCGCTCGCCCTCGATAATGCGATCAGCGAGGCGGCCGTGCGCGAGAAAAGTATCGTCTCGCCGGTCGCCGGCCAGGCGGACATCCTGCTGGTGCCCGATCTGGAGGCCGGCAACATGCTCGCAAAGCAGCTGACCTTCCTGGGCGGCGCCGATGCCGCAGGCGTGGTGCTCGGCGCGCGCGCTCCGATCATCCTCACCAGCCGGGCAGACAGCGTGCGCACGCGCCTCGCCTCCTGCGCGCTCGCGGTGCTGCTGGCGCGGGCTGCGACCAAGGCGGCTCCCGGCGTTGCGGGACAGCGCCGCGATGGCTGAAATCCTGTGCCTCAACGCCGGTTCGTCGAGCCTTAAGTTCGCGCTCTACGCCGAGCCGGGCACTGATGAGCCCTCTTTGCTGGCGAGCGGCAAGATCGAGAATATCGGCCTTGAGCCGCACCTGATCGCGCGCGATGCGAAGGGGGATGTCCTTGCCGAGCGGCGCTGGACGAAAGACGGCACGATCACGCACGAGACGCTGCTCGAGGATTTGCTGCGGGAGATCGAAGCCTCGGTCGGCGACGATCTGATCGCGGTCGGCCATCGGATCGTTCATGGCGGCACCGACTATTCAGCGCCGGCGCGGGTCGACGCGCCACTCCTCGCCGCGCTCGAGGCGCTTTGCCCACTGGCGCCATTGCATCAGCCCCATAATCTCGCCGCGGTCCGCGCCGTCTCCAGGCTGCGCCCCGCTGTGCTGCAAGTCGCCTGCTTCGACACCGGCTTCCATCATGGCCAGCCCCCGATCGCGACGCGCCTCGCGCTGCCGCGCGCGCTTGGCGAAGAGGGCATGCGGCGCTACGGTTTTCACGGCATCTCCTACGAATATATCGCGCGGCAGCTGCGTTCGATCGATCCCGATACAGGCGGTGGCCGCACGATCGCCGCGCATCTCGGCAACGGGGCCAGCCTTTGCGCGATGGCCGGGGGGCGCAGCATCGACACGACGATGGGGTTCACCGCGCTCGACGGGCTGGTGATGGGTACGCGCTGCGGCGCGCTCGACCCGGGCGCGGTGCTCTATCTTTTCCAGCAGAGGGGCATGACGGCGCGTGAAGTCGAGCATCTCCTCTACAGTGAGTCCGGCCTTTTGGGCGTGTCCGGCGTCTCCAGCGACATGCGCGCGCTTCTCGGCAGCGAAACGCCCGCCGCTGGGGAAGCGATCGAGCTCTTCGTCTGGCAGATCGCGCGCCAGGCCGGCGCTCTCGCGTCCTCGCTCGGGGGTCTCGACACATTCGTGTTCACTGCCGGGATCGGCGAGAATTCGCCTGAAATTCGCGCCCGCGTCGCCGGTCGGCTCGGCTGGCTCGGCGTGGACCTCGACGCGGACGCGAACCTCCGAGGAGATGCAGTCATCAGCGCGCCGTCCAGCCGTGTCGCCGTCCGCGTCATCCCGACCGATGAGGAAAGGATGATCGCCATCCACACCGCCGATCTGCTGCGTGAGGAGCCGAAAGCATGAAACCTCTCGTCGATCTTACTGGCAAGCGCGGCCTGGTGATCGGTATCGCCAACGCGCATAGCATCGCGGCGGGTTGCGCCCAGGCCTTTCACGACTGTGGCGCGAGACTGGCGGCGACCTATCTCAACGGAAAGGCCGAGCCGTTCGTGGCGCCCGTCGCGGAGACCCTGGGAGTCGAATGGCTCGCCGCGTGCGATGTCCGGGTGCCGGGCGAACTGGAGGCCCTGTTCGAGCGGGTGAAGTCCGAATGGGGCGGCCTCGATTTCCTGCTTCACTCGATCGCTTTCGCGCCGAAGGAGGATTTGCACGGCCGCGTCGTCGACAGCTCGGCCGAAGGCCTCGCGCTGGCGATGGACGTCTCGTGCCACAGCTTCCTGCGCATGGCGCGTCTCGCCGAGCCGCTGATGTCGGATGGCGGCTGCCTGCTGTGCGTCACCTTCTACGGGTCGGAGCGGGTGGTCGAGCACTACAACCTGATGGGGCCGGTCAAAGCGGCCCTCGAAAGCGCGACCCGCTATGTCGCGGCTGAGCTTGGCCCCAAGGGCATTCGCGCCCATGCGATCTCGCCAGGCCCGATCGCGACCCGCGCTGCCAGCGGCATCGACCGCTTCGACGAGCTGCTCGAACGGGCCGCGGCGACGGTCCCGCAGCACCAGCTCGTGACCATCGAGGATGTCGGAGGGCTCGCCGCCTTTCTGGTGAGCGATGCCGGCCGCCATATCACCGGCACGATCATTCCGGTCGATGGCGGTCAGCACCTGCTCGGCTAGGGCGGCTCGCCGCGATCGGGGGCTATCCTATTTGTCGCTGGTGGCCTGCTTCTCGCCGTCGCCCGGGCTTTTCTGCCCGAACCATGGTCCGACAATGGCAGCAAAGGCATCCAGCGCCCCGGGAGCCGTCGGAGCGCTCGCGACGGCCTGCCAGGCCTGCTGCCATTCCTCGAACGCCGATCTTGTGCCGGCAATCATATGCTCGCGGACCGTGGCCATGTCCTCGAACAGTGCCCGCGGTCCGGCCGGGCTGACCGCGCCGGCGTCCGACGTCTTGTCCGTCGCGCCCGCAATCGAGGCACGCGCCTCTTCGGCGAAGCGGCCGGCGGCGCGGTTGCCGACCTCGAGCGACTCTTCGCCACCTTTCCGGGCGACTTCGGCGAGCTTCAGCATCAGGCCGACATTCGCTTTGGCGAGCGCGGCGAGTTGATCAACGGGATAGGGCATGAAACGGTGAACCTTTCTCTTCGCGTTTGAGCTCTGGCATATCGGGCATAGCGCCCTGGCCTGAGGCCCATCGCGTCGCGCCGCCGTTATTCGGCGAGGCTGAATCAGAGAGAATCGGTAACTCTACGTATGCCGAATCTGCGGCTTGCCTGCGACGCTCAGCCAATGCACTTTTGGCTTGTCGTCCATGTCGTGCCCGCGGGCAGCGACTTCTACCCGTCCCGTCATGATCGCGGCACGGTCGGGCATGATTATGGTCTGACCCGGCAACCGGCATGGGCGTGATACCGTCCATAGCCAGGCTCGGCCGGATTGCGGCGCTGCGCGGTCCCGTCCTCGACGTCGAGTTCGACGAAGGGCCGCTGCCCGCGGTCAATGAAGCGCTGCGCGTCGATGCGTCGTCAGGCCCGCTGGTCGCGGAAGTGCAGAGCCATATCGATGACCGCACCGTCCGCGCCGTCGCGCTTCAGCCGACCTCCGGTCTCGCTCGGAATGTCGGCGTGATGGCCTTGGGCGCCCCCATCGCGGTCCCGGTCGGAGACAAGGTTCTGGGGCGGCTCCTTACGCCGACCGGGCAGGTGGGTGACGGCGGCGCGCCGCTTGGGCCGGATGTCCCATTGAGGCCCATTCACCGCGCCCCCCCGCCGCTCGACGAGCAGAGCGCGGCGACGGCGATGTTCGAGACTGGCATCAAGGTCATCGATCTGCTCGCGCCGCTCGCCCAGGGTGGCAAGGCGGCAATGTTCGGGGGCGCGGGGGTGGGGAAGACCGTGCTGGTGATGGAACTCATCAACGCGATGGTCGCGCGCTATGAAGGTGTTTCCGTCTTTGCCGGCATCGGCGAGCGATCGCGCGAGGGCCATGAGCTGCTCACGGACATGCGCGGCTCGGGCGTGATCGACAAGACCGTGCTCGTTTTCGGGCAGATGAACGAGCCGCCGGGCGCGCGCTGGCGGGTAGGGCTGACCGCGCTCACCATCGCCGAACATTTCCGCGACGAGCAGAAGCGCAATGTCCTGCTGCTCATGGATAATGTGTTCCGCTTCGTCCAGGCCGGCAGCGAAGTCTCCGGCCTGCTCGGACGCATGCCTTCGCGCGTCGGCTACCAGCCGACGCTGGCCAGCGAAGTGGCCGCGCTGCAGGAGCGCATCGCCTCGGTGCATGGGGCGGCGGTGACCGCGATCGAGGCGGTCTATGTGCCCGCCGACGATTTCACCGACCCTGCGGTCACCGCCATCTCCGCCCATCTCGACAGTTCCATTCTGCTCTCGCGCGCCATGGCGGCCGAAGGCATCTATCCCGCGGTCGATCCGCTGGGATCGTCGTCGATCCTGCTCGATCCGCAGGTCGTGGGCGATCATCATTACGCGCTCGCCCAGCAGGTCCGGGAGACGATCGCGCATTATCGCGAGCTTCAGGACATCATCTCGCTGCTCGGTATCGAGGAACTGGGCCGCGAGGATCGGCTGATCGTCGGCAGGGCGCGGCGGCTGCAGCGCTTCCTGACCCAGCCCTTCATGGTGACCCAGGCCTTCACCGGGCAAGCCGGCCGTTCTGTGGCGCTGGCCGATACGCTGCAGGGCGTCGCGGCCATCCTGGCCGGCGAGACCGACGACTGGCCCGAGAGCGCCTTCTACATGGTGGGCGATATTGAAGAGGCACGCTCTCGCGTGGGGGAGGGCGCATGAAGCTGCGGATCACCGATCCGACCGCGATCCTCGTCGACACGGACGTCAGGTCGGTTCGCGCCGAGGATGCCAGCGGCAGTTTCGGCATCCTGTCGGGCCACGCCGATTTCCTGACCGCGCTTGGCGTCTCGATCGTCTCCTGGCGGGGCCTCGATGGCGCTCCCGGCTATTGCGCGGTGCGCAACGGCATTCTGACCGTGAGCCACGGCACGGAGGTCGCGGTCGCGACGCGCGAAGGCCATGTCGGCGATGACCTCGGAACGCTCGAGCATGACGTGCTCGCGCGCTACCGCGAGCGCGACGAGGGCGAACGATCCGAACGGACCGCGTCGGCGAAACTCAGGATGCAGGCGATCCGCCATATGGTCGAGGCCCTGCAGGGTGGTGGCCGGGAGCTTGGTCTGTGACCGCGGACAAGCCCGAGCAGCCGATCGTCGAAGCCATCCGGACCCGCGCGGAACGGCGGCGGCTTGCGCAGCGGCTTCCTTCCGTCGCCCGCAATCTCGGCCAGATCGGCGTGCTCGGCTGGCAGATCGTCCTGCCCGCGCTGGTCGGTCTCGCGATCGGCCGCTGGCTCGACCACCGGCTGGATAGCGGCATCTTCTGGACCGCGCCGCTCCTGCTCGTCGGGCTCGCCCTCGGCTGCTGGTCGGGCTGGCGCTGGATGCACCGGCAATGAGCCAGCTCTCCCCCATCCTGTTCCTGGCCCTCGGATTTGCGGTCGGCCTCGCCCATTTCGCGGCCATCGCCAGAGAAGCCGACCTCGTCACCCATGGCGGCCCGGCATCGCGCGCGATCCTGCTCAGGCTCGGGCGTCTCGCCGTCACTATTCTGGTTCTCGTCATCGCCAGCCGGCAAGGGTGGCCGGCGCTTCTTGCCGCTACAACCGGCTTCATGGGCGGGCGCCAGATCATGCTCCACCGGCTCGGAGGCGCCCGATGAAATTCGCGTCACCACTTGAAAGCCATGTGCTGTTCCCGATCGGTCCGGTGCCGATCAGCCAGCCGGTCGCCACGACCTGGGGCATCATGGCCTTCCTTACAATCGGAAGCTGGCTGCTGACCCGCCGCCTTGCGTTACGCCCAACCCGAGCCCAAGCGGCGCTCGAGCTGGTCGTCGAGACCGTCGCCGGCCAGATCCGCGAGACGATGGAGGCGGAACCGCAGCGTTATCTGCCGCTGATCGGCACGCTGTTCCTGTTCCTGCTGGTCGCCAACTGGTCGTCGCTGATCCCCGGCGTCGAGCCGCCGACCGCGACCCTCGAAACCGACGCGGCGCTGGCGCTGATCGTCTTCGGCGCGACGCTCTGGTTCGGCGTCCGCGCGCTCGGGCCCAGGGCCTATCTCGCGACCTTCGCGCGCCCCTCGATCCTGCTCGCCCCGCTCAATATCGTCGAGCTCTTCACCCGCAGCTTCTCGCTGATGGTGCGCCTGTTCGGCAACGTCATGAGCGGCGTCTTCATGATCGGCGTCGTGCTGAGCCTCGCCGGGCTGCTCGTCCCGATCCCGCTCATGGCGCTCGAAATGCTGACCGGCGCGGTCCAGGCCTACATTTTCGGCGCGCTCGCCATGGTCTTTATCGGGAGCGCTATCAGCGAGAACGGCGCCCGCCCGCCATCCAAACAGGAGTCCCCCGCATGAACTGGATCCATCTCGCCAGCATCCTCGGAGCCGCTTTCGCGATCTCGATCGGCGCAATCGCCCCGGCGCTCGGGCAGGGCAGGGCCGTCGCCGCCGCGATGGACGCGATCGCGCGCCAGCCCGAAGCCGCCAACACCGTCTCGCGCACGCTGTTCGTGGGCCTCGCGATGATCGAGACGATGGCGATCTACTGCCTCGTGATCGCGCTGCTGCTGCTCTTCGCCAACCCGTTCGCCTGACATGCGGATCGACTGGTGGACGCTCGCGCTGCAGGCGGTCAATGTCCTCATCCTCGTGTGGCTGCTCGGACGCTTCCTGTTCCGTCCGGTGATGGATGCCATCGCTGCCCGCCAGGCATCGGCCCAGGCGCTGCTCGACGAAGCGCGGGAGGCAAAGGACCGGGCACAGGCCGAAGCGCAGGCGCTCAAAACGCAGAATGACGGCTTCGTCGCGGATGCGGCGGCTCGCCGCGCCGAGATCCGGACCGAGGCCGAAGCGGAGCGCCAGCGCCTCCTCGCGCAGGCCAGGCTCGAGGCGGACGCCGTCGTCGAGCAAGGCCATGCGGCGATCGATGCCGAACGCGGGCGGGTGGCGGCGCAGTGGCGGGAAAAGGCAGCGAACCTCGCCGCCTCGATGGCAGGCACGTTGCTCGCTCGTCTCCCGCCCGAGCAGACGGTGCAGGCCATGGTCGACGCGCTCAAGGCGCGGCTCGGAGACCTTTCCGAGGCGGATCGCCGCAGCCTGGCGGCCGCCGGGCCCGTCACCGTCGCGACGCCCGCGCCGCTGACGGCCGATCTGCAGACGCAGGTAGCGCGCGCGCTTGGCGAAATCCTGCCGGATACCGCGACCCCGATCTTCGCAGTCGATCCAGATCTCATCGCCGGCGCGGAGCTTCGCACGCCCCACGCCGTCGTGCGCAACAGCTGGCGCGCCGATCTCGACGCCATGGTTGAGAGCCTCAATGAAGACGATCATGCCCGGATCGCCTGAAGACTGGCTGACGCAGGCCCAGAGCTGCATCACGCGCGCCAATCTCGGGCCGCGTGTCGATGCAATTGGCCGGGTGGAATCGATCGGCGACGGCGTTGCCATGGTCTCGGGCCTTCCGGACGCGCGCCTCGACGAATTGCTCTATTTCGCCCGGGGCCAGACCGGATTCGTCCACACGCTCGACCGGGACCGGATCGGCTGCGTGCTGCTCGACGATGCCGCCCAGGTGGAGGCAGGAGACACCGTAACCGGCTCGGGCGAGGTGGTGCGCGTGCCGGTTGGCGAGGCATTGCTTGGCCGAGTCGTCGATCCGCTCGGCCGTCCGCTCGATGGGGGCGCGCCGATCCGGGCCAGGCGCTTCGATCCTGTCGAACGGCCGGCGCCGGCGATCATCGAACGCGACCTCGTCGTCCAGCCGGTGCAGACCGGCACGCTCGCAATCGATGCGATGTTCGCCATCGGCCGGGGGCAGCGCGAACTCATTCTCGGCGACCGCGCCACAGGCAAGACGGCGCTCGCGGTCGACACGATCATCAACCAGCGCACCAGCGACATGATCTGCGTCTATGTCGCGATCGGCCAGAAAAGCTCGGCGGTCGCGCGCGTGGTCGACCAGGTGCGGCGGCATGGCGCGCCGGACCGCACCATCTTCGTCGTGGCGAGCCCCGCCGCGGCGCCGGGGCTGCAATGGATCGCGCCGTTCGCGGGCTTCACGATGGCCGAGTATTTTCGGGATGGTGGCGGCCATGCGGTGGTGGTGCTCGACGATCTCACCAAGCATGCCGCGACCCATCGCGAGATCGCCCTGCTGACCGGACAGCCGCCCGGGCGCGAGGCCTATCCCGGCGACGTCTTTTTCCTCCATTCCCGCCTGCTCGAACGTGCGGCGCGTCTCTCGACGGAGAAGGGGGGCGGTTCGCTCACGGCTCTGCCGATCGCGGAGACCGATGCCGGCAACGTCAGCGCCTATATCCCGACCAATCTGATCTCGATCACCGACGGTCAGATTATTCTCGACGCGAAGCTGTTCGCGCAGGGGCACAAGCCCGCCATCGATGTGGGCACGAGCGTGAGCCGGGTCGGCGGCAAGACGCAGCTTCGCGTCCTGCGCGACGCGAGCGGGACCATGCGCCTCGACTATGCGCAGTTCCTCGAGCTCGAGATGTTCACCCGCTTCGGCGAGCAGCCCGAGCCGCGTGTCCGCGCCCAGATCGAACGCGGCAAGCGCTTGCGCGCCTTGCTCGTGCAACCGCTGTCGAGTCCACTACGGGTCGTCGACCAGGTGGCGCTGGTCGTGGCGCTCGGCGAAGGGTTGCTCGATGGCATGGCGGTCTCGGAGATATCGTCGCTCCGCACGCGGCTGCCCGCCTGGATCGACGATCACGTCCCCGATCTATGCGCGCAGATCGAGCGGACTGGACAGATCGACACCGCGCAGCGGTCCGCTCTGATGACGACGGTGAAAGCGCTGATCGAAAGCCAGCCGGCCGGTTCTGCATCATGAGCGATCGCCTCGCCGAGATCGGCCAGCGGATCGAGACCGTCCGCCAGCTCGGTGCGGTGGTCAACGCCATGCAGGGCATCGCCGCGCAGCGGGCGCATCAGGCGCGCGCGCTGCTGCCTGCGGTGCGACGCTATGCGGAGACCGCCCGCACCGCCATTGGCCAGGCGCGCCGCCTTGACGAGCCACTGGCGCGTTTTCCGGCGCGGGCGGTCGGTGGTGCGAGAGGCGGCCTTATCCTGTTCGGTGCGGAGCAAGGCTTTGCCGGGGCCTTTCCGGAGCAGCTGCTCGACGGCGCCGCGGCCGACATGCAGGACAGGCATATTCTTCTGATTGGCGCGCGCACGGCCACGCTTGCGGCCGAGCGCGGTCTGCGCATCGCATGGAGCGCGAGCATGCCGAGCAAGGCCGATGCGCTGCCCGCACTCGCGACAAGCATCATCGACGCGCTGTACGACTATCTGGACGAGGTCGGCGCGGTGCCCATCACCATGGCTTATCCGGTCTGGAGCAGCGGCAAGGGCGTCTCGATCGTGCGCGCGAGCCTCCTGCCGCTCGACCTCGACACTTTCCCCGCGTCCACGGCGGATTTGCCGCCGCTCGTCAATATCAACGCGGCGGACCTTATCGGCGACCTGACCGCGGAATATGTCTTCGCCCACATCTGCGCGGCTGCGGTCGAGACGTTCGTCGCCGAGAATGAGGCACGGCTGCGCACCATGGCGACCGCCCGCAGCCACATCGATCGCAAGGGCGAGGCCCTGCGCCTCGAGGAGCGCCTCACGCGTCAGGATCAGATCACCAGTGAAGTCGTCGAACTGAGCGGCGGGCGACATCGGCGAGAATGAATGCAGGGCAGGCATTTCTGCTGTTCAGCAAGAAACCGCAGAACCGCCATTGTCGTCGGGATCAAGGATGGAGTTGAGCATGCACTATAGTAGCGGGAACTACGAAGCTTTCGTGCGGCCCCGCAAACCTGAGGGCGCTGACAGGAAGACGGCCTGGTTCGTCGGCTCGGGTCTTGCGGGACTGGCAGGCGCGGCGTTCCTGATCCGCGACGGCGGCGTCGCCGGCGAGCATATTACCATCCTTGAGGAGTTGCATATTCCCGGCGGCGCGCTCGACGGCCTCGACGTCCCCGAAAAGGGGTTCGTCATCCGCGGAGGGCGCGAGATGGAGGAGCATTTCGAATGCCTCTGGGATCTCTATCGCTCGATCCCGTCGCTGGAGATCGAGGATGCGAGTGTGCTCGACGAATTCTACCGGCTCAACAAGGACGATCCGAATTTCTCGCTGCAGCGCGTCACGCAGAACCAGGGCCAGGATGTGCCCGACAAGGCTTTGCTGACACTCGGCGATCGCGCGCGAAGAGATCTGATCTCCGTCTTCCTCGCGACGCGGGAGGAGATGGAGAACAAGCGGATCAACGAAGTCTTCGGCGATGATTTCCTCAGGAGCAACTTCTGGCTCTACTGGCGCACCATGTTCGCCTTCGAGGAATGGCATTCCGCGCTCGAGATGAAGCTCTATCTGCATCGCTTCATCCACCATATCGGCAGTCTGGCGGATTTTTCCTCGCTCAAGTTCAACCGCTACAACCAATATGAATCGATGGTCCTGCCGTTGGTCAAATGGTTGCAGGATCGCGGTGTGAGATTTCGCTACGGCGTCGAGGTCACCGACGTCGATTTCGACATCCAGCCCGGCCGCAAGCAGGCGACCCGGATTGCCTGGATCGAAAACGGCGTCGAAGGCGGCGTCGATCTCGGCGCCGATGATCTCGTCTTCATCACTATCGGATCGCTGACCGAAAATTCCGACAATGGCGATCATCATACACCGGCCAGGCTGAATGAGGGGCCGGCGCCGGCCTGGGACCTGTGGCGCCGGATCGCGGCCAAGGACCCGGCCTTTGGTCGTCCCGACGTGTTTGGATCCCATATCCCGGAAACCAAATGGGCGTCGGCGACCATCACCACGCTCGACGCGCGCATTCCGGCGTACATTCGCAAGATTGCCAAGCGCGATCCGTTCAGCGGCACGGTGGTGACCGGCGGCATCATCACGGTCAAGGACTCGAGCTGGCTGCTGAGCTGGACGGTGAGCCGGCAACCCCACTTCAGGAAACAGCCGAAGGACCAGATCGTCGCCTGGTTCTATGCCTTGTTCGTCGACCGACCCGGCGACTATGTGAAGAAGCCGATGCAGGACTGTACGGGCGAGGAGATCACGCAGGAATGGCTTTATCATCTCGGCGTGCCGGTCGAGGACATCCCCGGCCTCGCCGCGACGGGGGCGAAGACCGTGCCGGTGATGATGCCCTACATCACCGCCTTCTTCATGCCGCGCCAGGCCGGCGACCGGCCGGACGTGGTGCCCGAGGGCGCGGTCAACTTCGCCTTTGTCGGCCAGTTTGCCGAGTCGAAGCAGCGTGATTGTATCTTCACGACGGAATATTCGGTGCGCACGCCGATGGAGGCCGTCTACACGCTGATGAAGGTCGAACGCGGCGTGCCCGAAGTGTTCAACTCAACCTATGATATCCGCACGCTTCTGGCCGCAATCGGGCCGCTCAGGGATGGCAAAGGGATCGACATTCCCGGCCCGTCCTTCCTGCGCAAGCTGTTGATGACGAAGCTTGAAGGCACAGAGATCGCCCAGCTGTTGGAAGAGTTTCATCTCCTTTCGCGATAGCAATCAAGCGCGACCCTTCGCCTGGGCTCACGAAAATTCCGCCAAAAGCTGATGAACACCGTCGATGCATCCCAGCAGGCACTATGTCCGCGCCATCAGGTGACACGCAGAGATTCAACCGCAGCAGCCCTGGCCGCCTTTACCTACAGCGGCCTTCCCATTCCAGCCGCAAAGGCGATCCGCAAGGTTTCGGCAAGGGTACGGACTCCAAGCTTGGACATGATGCTCGCGCGATGGACTTCGACCGTCCGTGAAGAAATGCCCAGATCATAGGCGATGGTCTTGTTCGGAAGGCCTTGCGCAAGGCCTTCGAGAACATCCCGTTCGCGCGGTGTCAGTAGATCGACCTGTCGGCATGCCTCGGCTTCTTCGAGAGCGCGCCCCTCGGCCGTGTCGATGCGCGCGAACGCTCGGTCTATCGCATCGAGCAGCAGCGGCCGTTCGATAGGTTTGGCCAGGAAATCGACAGCACCCGCCTTCATCGCTTGGACAGCAAGCGCAATGTCTCCGTTGCCGGTCAGCATCACGACTGGCATGCTTATATCCATCTGCGTCAGCGCTGCCTGAACCTGTAGACCGTTCATGTCCGGCATGTGCATGTCGAGAACGATGCTACCTCTTTCAGCTTCATCTGCAATTTTCAGAAAGTCGACTCCCGAGCCATAGGTCTCGACGGCAAATCCCGCTGTCCTTAATGTGAATCCTACAGCTTTCCTGATTGTTTCTTCGTCATCAATGACATGAACGACGCGCTTGCTCTCCATGGCCCCCCGGACGTGTTGGCATTGCTGCGCACCCCAGCGGGCACAGCTTCAAAGGGGAGACCTTCTACGGGTAGGACCATGGTCCAAGGTCAAGGCCGAAATACCGCCGCATCACAACAGGCAAGGCAGGTGCTCGGCGAGAGGGGGGTAAGCGACCCGGCATCATGTGCCGAACTTTGCGAGATGACCGCTCTTGCGAACGGGGCGGCGCTCCCTCTGGTCTCCCGGCGGCAAGGCGCCGCAAGACGCTGCCGCCGGGAGTGGGCACGCCTCTTGGGGGATGAGCGCGCTGGTTGCTCCTAAGCTCGACGCGTCATGTTGTCATGGCAAGAAGCTGATAATCGCTATTCTGTGTCAGCAGCGCGCCGTAACGCCGATGTCCGGGGCGGATCGCAGCTCCGCTCGCGCGCCGCTACGGCACGGCGAATCCGATTCAGCACGAACCGGTGATCATAGGGTTTTGAGATCGAAGGCTGATCATCGCAGAGATCGCCCGCCTTCCGTGTCGCAGTTTCGATATTCCCGGCGAGGATGGCACCGATACCGGGTTGTTCCTGACGAACCAAGGATGCCAGGCCCGCGCCGCGCTCAGCGCGATCGAGCCAGCGCAGCGCTGCCATCACATCGTCGACCGGCACCGGGATGCTGGCGGGCGACGGAGGGCCGGTTGGCCCTCGACGGCGGAGCGATCGGACGCCCAGGATGCAAGGATGGCGGGCTTCACTTCGGGCTCAAGCTGCGGGTCCGAGCAACGATGAAGGGATCAAGGAAAGAGCGTGTGTGCGACATGACATATCCTCCTTTCCTGCCGCGACTTTCTCCGAAAGCGAAGTTCCCGGAAGATTGGTTCGGGCTCGTGTAGGGTCAATGGATGGGAATGCGCCCGGCGTTTGCCGGGCGTTCGTTTTCATCGTGCATTGAGCATTGAGTACTGAAGAACTGACGCGCAGCGCACCGTTCAAATTCCGTGACGAACGGCCTCCGCAATCGCCGGCATCACGTCGATATCATTAGAGGTATGCGCAACAGCGTTCGTGCTGACGATCCTCTCGACGAGCCCACCCAGGACTTGCGCTGCATCGCCGGCGAAAAGCGGATGCACGACCACGCAATCCGGTCGCGCGAACCCCATGCCGACCAGCTGGCGCGCCGCCTCGGCGAGGGTCCGGCCGGATGAGGCGATATCGTCGACCAGCACCGGCTGGCGATCGAGAAACGCTGGGGCATTCGGAATCGAGATGGTGACGTCACGGTCGCCGGACCGGATTTTCTCGCACACGAGAAACGGAGCATCGGCATCGGCCGCCACCTGCGAGACCCACTGTTCGCTTTCCAGGTCCGGACCGATGATCAGCGGACGAGCGACATTGCGCTTGATCCACGAGGCCAGAAGTGGCGCGGCATGAACAACCTGGGTCGGGATGCGGTAGATTTCCGACAACGCATGATAGCGATGGAGATGCGGATCGACCGTCACCAGCCAGTCGAGATGGCGGGACAGAATCGCGGCAAAGGTTCGCGACGTCACCGCCTCGCCGGCATGGAAGCGTATGTCCTGGCGCATGTAAGCGAGGTAGGGGGCGACGAGCCCGATCCTGCGAGCGCCCAGATCGCGCGCGGTGTCGGCTGCGAACAGCAGCGGCAACAGCTTGGCGTCCGGATGATCGAGACTCGACAGCAGGATGACCTCGCGGTCGCTGACGTCGCTTACGACCCTGAGATAGGTTTCCCCGTCAGGAAACTGACGATGCTCGATCGTGCCGACCTCTGCATCGAGCGCGGCGGATAGCGGCTGTGCCAGGGCCTCGCTGCCAGGCAGCGCGAACAGCACGGGACGGTTCATAGCGCTTCAATCCCGAAGATCGGCCCGTCGCTCACCGCATAGGCCGCCGCATAATCGAGCTCGCCCGGGCTCTCGGCATGAATGGTGCACAAGGGAGCCCCGGCATCCACCATCTGGTTCAGCCGACACTGCAGCGCGACGCCGGCGGCCTTGGCCATCGGCGCGCCGGCAAGCTTCGCGACCGTCGCGAGCTTGCGATTGTCGATACTCACCAGGCGGCCGCTATAGGGAGCGATCATATCCTGTTGGAACCGGGCGACCGGTGGAGCCCGCATGCCGCCCTGCGCTTCGCAGATACGTTGGAACTTGGCCCAGGCCCGGCCGCTTTCGAGGCACGCCCGCGCACGCGCATAGCCTTCGCCGGCCGGGGCTGCGTCCGCGAGCTCAAGCAGTCCTCCCGCCAGCTCGCAGGCCCGGTGGGCGAGATCCTCGGCGCCCGGCTGCCCCTGGAGCACGGCAAGGATATCCTGCGCCTCGAGCGCCGGACCGATGCCCCGTCCGATCGGCTCGGCGCCGGGGCCGCGCATCACGCGCGTGCGAAGCCCGAAGGCTTGGGCGACAGAGCTCAGCGCCCGCTCGAGCGTGTCGGCGGCATCGGCTCCGCGTACCTTGGCGGTCGGCCCGACCGGGATGTCGATGACCAGATGGGTCGCACCGGCCGCGATTTTCTTGGACAGCACCGAGGCGACCATCTGCCCGACGGCATCGATATCGAGCACCCGTTCCACGCCGATGATCACATCGTCGGCAGGGCTGAGGTTGACGGCGCCGCCCCAGGCGATGCAGCCGCCTTCGCGCTCGACCACCTTGCGGATTGCGGAAACGTCGAGGTCGACAGGTGCCAGCACCTCCATCGTGTCCGCCGTGCCGGCCGGCGAGGTGATCGCCCGCGACGATGTCTTGGGCATGATCAGGCCCTCCGCGGCCATGATCGAGACGATGATCGGCGTGGTGCGATTGCCCGGCAATCCACCGACGCTATGCTTGTCGACGATGACCGTTCCGGGCCACTGCAATCGCTCGCCGACATCGACCATCGCCCTGGTCAGGCTGATCGTTTCGTCCGTATCGAGCGGGACCGCTGAGCAGGCCGTGACGAATGCCGAGAGATGGACATCGCTATAGCGTCGCTCGGCGATGTCGGTGATGATCGCTGAAAAAGCCCCGTCACTGAGACGATTGCCATAGATACGCCGACGCACTTCGGCGAGCGAGGCGAGAGGCTGGGCGTGCGCGATCTCGACCGGATCGCCCTCGCTGACGCCGAGCCGCTGCCATGCGGATTCCGAGAGGCCGATCTCGCCGGGCGCTGGAGTCTCCGCGGAACTGTGCAGCAGCGAGACGACGATTTCCCGCCCGCCGGCGCGCAGCGCGACCTGCGCGCGGGACGCAAGACCTTCCGAGCGGCAGACGGGACAGTCGTGGCGCATGACCGCGATCAGATCGCTACCGGCACCCGACAGGCCGATGCGGCGTGCCCGCAGCGTCGTCGCGACAGACTCTGCTTCGGCGTTCTCGATGATCCCGGGCTTCACGCGAGCATGCCCCAGCTACCCAGCGCCGGTACGCTGCATGCCCAGCCCAGTTCCTCCGAGACACGCTTCGCCAGGACGTGGGCGCCGGTCGGCTCGCCATGGGTGACATAGACGTGGCGCGGGGCCTCGTGCAGCGAGCCGAGCCAGCGCATGAGCTCGTCGCTGTCGGCATGCGCCGAGAGCATCGTCAGGTTGGCGACCTCGGCTTCGACCGGGATATACTCGCCGTGGATCTTGATCGTCCGGGCGCCGCCGATCATGGCGGCGCCGCGGGTGCCCGCCGCCTGGAAGCCCGAGAAGAGGATGAGGTTCTTCCCATCCGGCGCGAAGCGCTTGAGATGGTGGAGCACGCGGCCGCCCGTTGCCATTCCGCTGGCCGAGATGATGACCTTTGGGGCGGGGTTGGCGGTGAGTTCCTTGGATTCCTCCACTTCGCGCACATAGTGCGCGACGCTGCACGCCGCTTCGCACTCGGCGCGGGCCAGGCGATGCTCGTCCATGAAATCGCACATCAGCCCGCTCGCGTTGATCGCCATCGGGCTGTCGAGGAAGATCGGGATGTCGCGGAGGCGTCCCTGCGCGCGCAGACGCGAGAAATGATAGAGAAGCGACTGGACCCGTCCCACGGCGAAGGCCGGGATCACCACCGTCCCTCCTCTCTCGACGCATCGTTCGACATGATCTCCAAGCGTCTTTGTCGGATCGACCTGCTCGTGGCGCCGATCGCCATAGGTCGATTCCACCAGGACATAGTCGGCGCGCGCGGGCGGCTCGGGATCTTTCATCACCGAATCGCCGTAACGGCCGATGTCGCCTGAGAAGAGGATTGTCCGCCCCTTCCAGTCGATCTCGATCGACGCCGCGCCGAGGATGTGGCCGGCGCGATGATAGCGCACCCTGATGCCGTCCGTGACTGCATGCCACGCTCCGAACTCGATCGGCCGGAAGAGCTGCAATGCCAGACGCGCGTCAGCCTGGGTGTAGAGCGGCAGCGCCGGCTGGTGCCTGGAGAAGCCGTGCCGGTTGGCGAACTCCGCATCCTTTTCCTGCAGATGACCGCTGTCGGGAAGAAGGAGCTCGCACAGGGCCGCGGTCGCCCGGGTGGCAAGGACGGTACCGTCCCAGCCCAGGCGCGCCATGCGCGGTAGCGCGCCCGAGTGATCGAGATGAGCGTGGGTCAGCAGGACTTGGCCGACATCGGCGACTTCGGGTGGAATTGGCGCCCAATTAAGGCGGCGCAGATCCCTGGGTCCTTGAAACAGGCCGGAATCGACAACGATCTGAGTTTCACCATCGTCCACCAGATAACGCGACCCTGTGACCGTTCCCGATGCGCCGAGAAAGGCGACGCCGAGACCATCGGCCGGGCGCTTAGCCAGATCGATCCTTGCTTCGCGCTCGAGGACGGTCACGCCGGACTGGTTGCGGGAATGGTGCCGTTTCTTTCTCTTGTGCATGGACGCGGGCCTGCCTCTCACGATTATGTTCGTGAGCGCAGCTTTGATTCGCGGACGCCGCACGCCTATACGCAAAAGCCGCAGCACGACTGCTGCTCCCGACAGTTGCGTCGCGCGAACACCGGTGGCCGATCCGATCGATCACCTTACCCATGCTTGCGCGATGCCCTTCGGACTTCGGTCTCTACTTATACCTTGCTCCTTGGACTCGAGCCTATGCAGGCTGGACGTTGACTAGAAGAGAACGGCATATGGGCGAACATGACCATCGCATGCGCAAGCGCGGCAAGATCGTTCTGATCGGCTTCCTGCTCGTCGCCAGCTTCTTCCTCATTACCGAGCATACCGCGCACTTCCTGGGTGTGCTGCCCTATCTCATCCTGCTCGCCTGCCCGCTCATGCACCTGTTCATGCACCACGGCCAAGGTGGGCATCAGCATGGCCATGAGCCCGGCCAGGCACCCGCCGGCTTGCCGGCCAATCCCAACGGCCGCATCGAAGGAGAGTCGCGATGACGCACGCCGACTATGGCTATGGTCTGTGGGGGCTCGCGCTGGTCAATGCCGCCGTTTTCATCCTCTTTGCGTTCAGCTTCTTCAAGCCGGCAACGCGGCGCGACTGGCGCAGCTTCGGCGCGTTCAGTGCGTTCATCGTCGCGCTCTTCGCCGAAATGTATGGCTTCCCGCTCACCATCTTCCTGCTGTCGGGGTGGCTCCAGTCGCATTTCCCCGGCGTCGACTGGTGGAGCCACGATGCTGGCCACATCCTGGAAATGATGTTCGGCTGGCGCATCAATCCGCATTTCGGCCCGTTCCACATCGCCAGCTTTGTGCTGATTGGTGTAGGCTTTTGGCTAATCTCGATCGCGTGGACGGCGCTTCACACGAGTCAGCGCAAACACGAATTGGCAATGACGGGGGTCTACGCCCGGGTGCGGCACCCTCAATACGTAGGGTTCATCCTCGTCATGCTCGGTTTCTTGCTACAATGGCCGACGCTTCTGACGCTTGCCATGTTTCCAGTGCTGGTGGTGATGTACATTCGTTTGGCTAAGCATGAGGAGAGATACGCGCTCGCGACCTACGGCGATAGCTACCGCCAGTACATGGCCCATGTTCCCGCCTTCTTCCCCAGCTTGCGTTGGAAGCGGGAGATTGCAGGACTGGCCTTCACAGGAAATGCTCGAATGGCAGGCCATCAGACGGACGGGCCGGTTAGCGAGGGTTCTCGAGAACACGACAACATGCTGCCAGGAGGTTAGACGTTGTCCTCCTCCGCAAGATCATCACGAACATGACGAAATCGAGGGGGCGTATGTGACCATGCAGGTGACGATCCTTGCGATTGTAGTAAACGGCGTTCCCGTCCTGAGCCTCCATCAGACCCGATCCGCGGCCTGGAAGCGGCTCATGAGATTCATAGACGCGAAATGGCCGGAGCGCCTGGGAGCGATGCTTCCCCCTGCCGAAGACGAAGCGAAGGCGCGCATGTTCTTTCGCGAGGAAGATAAAGACCTGTACGCGATCATCGACGCCGACATATCAGAGCTGCACGATGCCTTGGGGTGGGTCAAAGATCCCGTCGTTGGTTAGCCCGTCACGCGATCGCCCTCGAAAAGCTGGGCCGCCCACCGATCGAGATCGCAGCCACGTCCTGAACGTCACCGAAGTTCAGGACGTGACCGAGCCCGGGCAGTGCGATCGGGCGCTATCTGTAAGCCGGACAAGCAACTGACCTGTTCGACCGCCGTGCCAGCGGGCTGATTGCCAAGGGCGCGGCCGGATTTTGCGTCGGCGCAACGGGTGTCAGTCGGTGTCGGCCTCTACGGAGAGATGTGCAGCGGCTGTCATCTATCGCCCCGGCGCGGAGGAATCGGAGGTGAGCCAAGGCCCTTAACGGCAAGCCCCGAACTGGCGAGGGGTGGCGCAACGCCTCACGCCCGCTCAGCAGCCCTGGATTATCAAGCATGGTGTAAGCTGACGGCCGAGCCGGCGGGGGGCAAGACGCACCGGATCCCCTGTCTGGGACACGGTGGCGTTCGTGCGCTAACTCTCGGGGATGACGGCTGAGCCGTACAAGCGCTGGTCGCGGGCGCACCTGTCGGCCACGCGGGATGATGAAGAATCTGGCAGGCACGAAATGAGACACGCAAGGATGGAGATTCGACCCTGAGAAGCACCAAACTTCGGCTGCACCTTCTCGCGAGCCGCACTCACAAGTGGCTCGCGATCATTGTCGGCGCGCAGCTTCTTTTGTGGTTCGCGAGCGGCGCGTTCGCGCCTCCGAGCTGGTGGTGATCGACGTCACGGACATCACGGAGGCGCTTGACCCGGAGGCGCGGCTACTGACTATTGCGCGCAGCAAGGGAGATCCGGAAGGAGAGGGGGCGACCGCTTATCTGTCGCGGCGATCCGTGCGCGCCATTGCGGCCTGGCGTGCTGCCTCGGGCATTGAGGCCGGCCCCTTGTTCCGCCGGGTGCAGGTACGGCGCTACAAGGCCCGCAAGGCGGTCCCGGGGCGGCGCATCGATAGCATCTCGAGTCGCGAGACCTGGGACTTGCGCAAGACGCTACCGAAGCCAGCTGTGGCGGCGCGTGTGGAATATGATATCGGCACGGCGGCGCTGCATCCCGGCTCGATCGGGCCGATCTGGCGCGCCATCATCAATCAAGCTTTCGAGCGCGGCGCACTACCGGATTTGACCAAGGACGATCTGGAACGGCTGCTCAAGGGGATCAGCGCGCATTCGACTCGAGTGGGCCTCAATCAGGACTTGTTCGTCGTCGGGGAGGATCTCGCCGGGATCATGGACGCCCTGCGCTGGAAGAGCCCGCGCATGCCTCTCGCTTACAACCGGAATCTCGCGGCCGAGCAGGGCGCGGCTGGCCGACTAATGGCGAAGATTGGGTGACGGGGCTAGGTCTGTCGCGGCGAAACGGCATGATACAATCACATTAGAAATCAGGCTGAGCCCCCTGAATTGCAGAAGTTCCGCCGATCTTCTCCAAACCCCACTCTTCAGGCGGTTCAAAGATCCGGACGTCAGTCTCGACGGACCGCGCCCGTGCCAGCAGGCCCGGCTTGTTATAGGTCCAGGCCCGGCTCTCGTAGCGTTTCTCACTCAGCGAGGCGATGAGCATCGCGGCCCTGGGGACCCGCTTGCCGATGCGGCGCAGGGTCATATGGTCCTCATTGCTCATCACTGCCGGGGTATCCGGATGCGTGTGCCAGTCTCCAAGATAATCCAAATCGCCAGCGCTGGCCGAAAATGCCTGACCTATTTGCTCCAGTTGCCAAACATGATCCGGTATGAAGGCGTGCCGCCCGTGCATTGCGCGTGGTCCGGGACCGATGACCCGGGCCACGATCCGATCGTCGCCATCGTGCCAACCGAGCATCACGCCGCCTGTTTCCAGCGGATGGAATGCGGTGCCCAGTTGAAGAATTCGACGATTTGCGGCGGCGCTGAGCCAGAGAGTCACGCAACCTCCCGGCCACAGCAGACGGGGTGCGCGCGGGCATGCCCGACCTCCCAGGTCGGTAGGATCCGCCTCCCGTCCTTGAAGTGCGAGAGGACGGCAACGTCCCAATCCCCCGCGTCGAAAACATCCGGAATGGTGACGGCAAGCACACCGCGAACAACTTGTAGCGACACTTCCTGCAGATCGAACGAGCCCCCCGTGAATGTCGGCGCATTGCATCCGACAGGAAGTACGGTGCCGCCGGTGTCTTCCGCGGGCTGCGGTAACGTGCCGTCAAGCCATTGAGATTGGACGCATAGGAAGCATGCTGGATGATCGGTCGCGAACTTCGCGACCACGCCGCCTGCGGCGCCCAGGGTTGCATAGCCGATCACAAGAGGGGTTCCGATATCTTTGCAATGAAACGCCAGCGCCTGCTGGCATTCGGTTGACGCCGACGTGTCGATCACGACGTCAACTGAGCCGATCAGCGATCGCAATTGCTGCAACGGGTTCCCTTTGAGTTGTCCAAGGTCTTGCGAGTCAGAAAGCGCCGCGCCGACTTTGGTTTGGCCGCTGGACGCCTGCGTCCACGGGTAGTTTTGCTGGATGAACGCTGCGAGCACTTCGGACTTGGAAACACCCCATACCGCGCGACCGAGCGGCCAGCGAACATAATTGCCGGGCTCGACCAGGTCGGGATCGAACAGGCTGATTTCCTTGAAACCGGCTCGCGCCAGCTCAATAGCGGCGAAGCTTCCGATCGCACCACATCCTATGAGCAGGGCCTTCTTACCGCGCAGTGCGCTGGCGACCGGCAATCGACTGAACATGTCGTCGGAAATGCCGTAGCCCCGGATGAAGCTGACATGGCGACGCTTGCCGACCCAACGATTAGCCAGGAAAATCCATCCGTCACCAAGACCATTCGGCCCATAAGCGACCTCCTCCTCGATGAGAATCGCCGTGATGCTCAAGGGGGCTTTCCCGATCTTCGTCCAGCCGCTTGCTTCCCCTTGGAACAGGTTCGCCTCAGCTGCGACCAGTGCTTCCGCTTCGGCTAGGAGGGCTGCCGCGTCCCGTCCAAGGGTCGGTTTCATGCGCACCCATCGGGCTGGCAGTGGCGACCACTTTCCTGTTCGCTGCGGCAGTTCAAATGGCTCTGCGAGCCAAACCCCTTTAGCAGGTCTCGTCTGCGTCATGATCGCTTCGAAAGCTGCGCCGTCCTTCTTAGGGCCGGCTATCGGGCGTTCCTGGCTGACGGCGGTCGCTGGGCCGAATTTGCCGGTTGGAGCGGTGCGCCCCTGTCCAAAGTACACGGCAGAGTTGGTTTCACCCTGGCCGTTAAAATAGGTCGAGAGCGGATCTGGATAAGGCTCCTCCGCCTTGGCCGCTTCTTCCCAAGAACCAGCATTGCGGTGGCCGATGGCATCGAACAGCTGCTGCAACTGGCGGTCGATCATGTCAGCCACAAGTTCGTTCGGGTCCCACTGGTCATTGCCTTGGATCAAAAGGCAAAGGGCCTTGCTGTGCGGATTTTGATGGCGATCGAGTTCAAGATCGGGTGCCGTCACTTCGGGGCGGCAATAGGGGTGTAACGAGGAGAACCCGACAAGTAGCCGAATATCTCCTCGCTCCTTGGCCGGCCAGATAGCTTCCAACAGGAGGAAGCCATCTGACTTGTGCTTAACCAAAACCGCAGCGCCGTGGCGTTCAAACGCGGCCAATTCGGCCCGGTACAGGCCGTCCCACGAGTCCCACCAGCCCTCGGTTGCGGTCATCTGTTCAACCAACCGGGCGGTGGGGTGGCGGGTTGGACGGCACCGGCGGACCATCCGGACGGCCGGGTGTATGGCTCGGCGGGCCTTTGGGCACATCGGGGTGCTGCGGATGATCCGGGTGGCCCGGCGGATTTCCATTGTTGCTGTTCATCATGATCTCCTGAGAGGACTCTTGACGCCGTGTCATCATGGACTAGAATCGCGTTCGAGTCCTGATTTGAACTGTATGTATTAGGACTGATTTGCAAATCAAGTCCAGAAATGGACCGGGGAGCTTTTTATGGGCAATTCGCAAGCCGATGCTCGCGCGGGCATGGGAACGACCCGGATTCCGGTGGAGCTAGAGGCCTTTTTCCAGATCGCGGAACGCTGGGAGTTGACCACTGACGATCAGATCAGGCTCTTGGGCTCACCGGGCAGGTCGACATTCTTCAAATGGAAGAAAGAGGGCGGAACGCTTCCGAATGATACGACAGAACGCCTCTCTCACATCTTGGCCATCTGGAAGGCCCTGCGTATCCTGTTCACGGTCGACGAACGCGGCGACGCGTGGATGCAAAAGCCCAACGAATTTTTTGATGGTCAGTCTGCCCTGGCTATCATGTTGCGAGGGGGAGTCGCAGACATATATCGAGTTCGGCAATATTTGGATGCTCAGCGCGGGGGTTGATCGCAATGGAGTTGGTCGACATCGAATGTGAGCTTTACAGGCTTATTCCCTCGCGTTTCCCGCCCGTTTCAGTTTTCGACGGCCTCGTGGCAAACGACAGGCTCGATCAACTCGCGGAGATCGAGGCGCGCACCAATCCGCGTTTACAGTCAGATGAGCGGCTACGAGCCTTATATGGTGATAGCGGGTCGCCGCAGCTTCAAAACTGGAATCTCGCTCCGTTCAAATACCTCAACCCTGAGGGGAGCCGCTTCTTCCCGTCTACCTGGCCAGCGTTGGAACTTTCCGACGATCAACAGACGGCGCTTGCTGTAGCGGTCGCTCGGCGCGAAGGATTCCTGCGGCGAACGAGTGAGGCCGCCCTTGGCTTGGACATGCGGATGCTCAAGACCCCGGTGGCGGGAAAGTTTGCGGACCTCTCGGAAGTTTCGCCCAACCTGGAGCGGGAAAAACGCTGGGAGATAGCAAGAGATTTGCCAGAAGCGGCGGATGGCATCATCTACTGCCCCCCTGAGCGACCGTCGCACCGCTGCTACGCGGTTTTGCGAGGCGACAGGCTGGGGCGAACCATCCAGACGGTTCACTATCGTTTTGCATGGGACGGATCGCGTATTTCGGCCGTCTACGCCTTTGATGAAGTGGGCCGAAAATTAAGTCCTGAGGACTTCTCTTTGGCGGATGACGCACTCGCGGCTTAGTCTTTTGGGCAGTACATCGTTACTACAGGTTGCGGGACCGCCGTCGGCTACCGTGAGCATCGCTGCGCGAACTTTCCAGGAAGTCCGTTTCCAAGATGAGCTGACAGAACCCTATTTGCCTGCTCTCAAAATGACCTTCGTCAGGTTGGGTGGGCGTCCAATACACGCGATCGCAAGCCGACCGCCCGTCAGAAGCTCGCCGTCAAGTTGAACGAACCATAGCGCGTCCATTCTCCCGGCGGCGCATTGGGTGCGTCGCGGAGGAAGCGCCCCTTGGCGAGCAGCAGGCCGTCGAGTTCGAAGCGCAGCCGCGTGGGCACGAGCCAGTAGCGAATGCGTGCCTCGATCTGGTGACCGGCAAAATCACCGGAGCGCCCCGAGGCGTCGCGCACGCTGGTGGAGGAGAAGCTGTCCTGATCCGCTGCCAGCCACATCGGCCGATAAGAGGCGAACCAGTCGAGCCGCTTGCTCGGTGTCGCTTCGATGCGAATGCCGGGCGTCATGATATTGGTCCGGGCGATGGCATTGTAGAGCCCGGCCGGCGCGAGATCGGCGCGGCGCATGCCGAACAGTGTGTCGAAGCGGCCGAACCTGCCGCCGGGTTTGTCGCCGCTGGCCCGGTCGAACTCGACCGATAGGCGCGGCTTCCAAGGGCCGGCGAAGCTGTAGCCGACGTCGGCATGGATGAAGCTCGCGCCGACGCTTTGCCGCGCCGCAGTGGGCGCCGGTGACGCGCTGACATGGCCGGTCTGGTAGAAGGCCTCGATCTCGTAGTCGAACTTGCTGGCCCGCGGCTCGGCAATGATCCGCCCACCGAACGTGTCGAGCGAGCGGTCCCGTGTGGGCCGCCCGGGTGCATCGCGCTCGCCGAGATGGAAATAGCTTAGCTCCGCCATTGCTGCCCCGATCGCCTTGGCCTTGCTGACCTGCCCGCCCCACAGCACGAGATCGAAGCTTTCCCTGTCGAGTCGCACTTTGGCATCGCGAATGCCTTGGGTGTCGTCGGGCAGACGGACTTGCGGCAGAGTGTAGATCAGCGTCGTCTTCCAGCCCTGCGGCGCGGCGATGTCGGCGCGCAGGCCGGTGTAGCCATTGGTCGTGTTGCGATAGTCGTCAGCCGCGACCAGCCGGCGCGATCCCAGGTTGAGCGTCATGCGCCCAGCGGTGAGCGTGAGTTTCGTACCCTTGCCGCGTGTGAGGTTGTTGTCGATCCCCCAGGCGAGGCAGGCGCCGGCGATGGCGACCGCGCCCAGTCCGAATCCGCTGCCGGTGCCCTGCCAGGCCAGCAGCGCCGCGCCCGCCAGGATCGCTAACGCCCCGAGCAGCAGTCGGCGATCAACATTCTCGCGGAACACCGCCCAGGCAATGCCCATCGTCGCGAGGCCCTCGAGGTTGAGAAGTAGTGCGGCCGAGGAGGCTGGCGTGGTCGTCAGGCCAAGCATCAGCAGCAGCGGGCCGGCAACGCCCCCGGCAAGCACCACGAGTGCCATCCAGCCCCAGTCGCCACGAACGAGCGGCGCTTCGTTGCTCACCCGTCTTCGCAGCACCCAGACGAACGCCAGCCCTAACCCCGATCCCAGATAGAGCAGGCTCGCCAGCAGCCAGGGGTTCACGCCTTCGCCCAGGAGCGCCTTGGCGAGCGGCGTGCTCGCCCCGAACAATGCCGCCGAGGCAATGCCGAACGGCGCGCCCGGCCAGGCGACCCAGGATCTGAGGCTCATGCTGTCGCCTCCGTCACCAAAGGCCGATCCGCTTCGCCTTCCTTGCGGCGGACGAGCCGATAGAGCGTGGGCAGCACCAACAGGGTGAGCAGCGTCGACGAGATGACACCGCCGATGACCACCGTCGCCAGCGGCCGTTGCACCTCGGCCCCCGCGCCGACGTTGAACGCCATCGGCACGAAGCCGAGGCTCGCAACCAGCGCGGTCATCAGCACCGGCCGCAGGCGCGTCAGCGCGCCCTCGCGGATCGCGTCCTCAAGGCTGCGGCCTTCGGCCAGCAGCGACCGGATGAAGCTCAGCATCACCACTCCGTTCAGCACCGCCACGCCCGAGAGCGCGATGAACCCGATGCCTGCCGAGATGGAGAGCGGCAGCCCCCGGATCAACAGCGCCGCAACGCCGCCGGTGAGTGCCAGCGGCACCCCGGAGAAGACGATCGCGGCGTCCCGACCCGAGCGGAACAGCGCATAGAGCAGGCCGAAGATCAACAGCATCGCCGCCGGCACCACCAGCTGCAGCCGCTTGGCAGCGGAGATCAGCTGTTCGAAGGTGCCGCCGTAGCTCACCCAGTAGCCGGCGGGCATCTCGACCTGCGCCCCGACCTTGCTGCGGAGCTCCTCGACGAACGAACCGAGGTCGCGGCCGCGGACATTGGCGGTGACGACGACGCGGCGCTTGCCGTCTTCGCGGCTGACCTGGTTGGGGCCGATGACCACCTCGACCTTGGCGACGTCCTCGAGCGGCACGAAGCCGCGTGGTTCGCCGCCGCCGGCTCCCAGCGGGATGCGCAGCCGGCCGATCTCGTCGACCCGCGTGCGAAGATCTTC
Organism: Sphingobium sp. 22B; assembly: GCF_001580035.1. Lineage (NCBI taxonomy): Bacteria > Pseudomonadati > Pseudomonadota > Alphaproteobacteria > Sphingomonadales > Sphingobiaceae > Sphingobium > Sphingobium sp. 22B. Next base: position 156,562 of record NZ_LTAB01000004.1, read on the forward strand.
GGGCAGGCGAACGATAATCGCGAAGCGGCGGTCGCCCTCGAAAATCTGTCCGGCGGGCGCGCCGCCGATCGACACCGCGACCACGTCCTGCACGTCGCCGACATTGAGACCGAGCCGGGCGAGCGCGGCTCGGTCGGGCGTGATCTGCAGCACTGGAAGGCCTGTGACCTGCTCGACGCTCACGTCCTGCGCGCCATCGATGCCCGCCACGACCTTCTCGATCGCCTGGCCGATTTCGTGCAGCCGGTCGAGATCGTCGCCGAACACCTTGACCGCGACATCGGCGCGCACCCCCGACAGGAGCTCGTTGAACCGCATCTGGATGGGCTGGGTGAACTCGTAGTTGTTGCCGGGGATGGTCCGGGCCGCCGCGTGCATCTCGGTGACGAGCTGGGTCCGGGGCTTGCGCGGGTCGGGCCATTCGTCGCGAGGCTTTAGCATCACGAAGGTATCGGCGACCGAAGGCGGCATCGGGTCGGTCGCGACCTCGGCGGTGCCGATCTTGGCGACGATCCGCTCGACCTCGGGGAAGCGCTTGAGCCGCGCCTCCAGCGCTCTCTGCATCTCGATTGCCTGGCTGAGGCTGGTGCCGGGAATACGCAGCGCATGGAGCGCGATGTCGCCTTCATCGAGATTGGGCACGAACTCCGATCCCATGCGGCTGGCGGCGAGGCCGGCGAGCGCGACCAGCGCCACCGCGCCGACCACGACCGCGACGCGCAGCCGGAGCGCCATGTCGAGCGCGGGGGCATAGGCCTTGCGCGCGAGAACCATGAGCCGGCTTTCCTTCTCCTCGACCCTGCCCGTGACGAACAGCGCGACCGCCGCCGGCACGAAGGACAGCGACAGGATCAAGGCGGCGCTGAGCGCCATGACCACGGTGATTGCCATGGGATGGAACATCTTTCCCTCGACGCCGGTCAGCGCGAAGATCGGCACATAGACGAGCGCGATGATCAGCACGCCGAACAAAGACGGGCGGATCACCTCGGATGTGGCGGATGCCGCGAGATCGAACCGCTCCGTGCGCGTCAGCAGCCGGCCATGCCCATGCTGCGCCTCGCCGAATCGGCGCAGGCAATTCTCGACGATGATGACCGCGCCATCGACGATCAGGCCGAAGTCCAGCGCACCGAGGCTCATCAGGTTCCCCGACACGCCCGCCTGGAGCATCCCGGTGATCGTCATCAGCATCGTGATCGGGATGACCGCGGCGGTGATCAGCGCCGCGCGGATATTGCCGAGCAGCAGGAACAGTACGACGATGACGAGCAGCGCGCCCTCGGCGAGGTTCTTCTCGACCGTGCCGATCGCGCGCTCGACGAGCTCGGTGCGGTCGTAGATCGCCTCGGCTTTGACGCCGGCCGGCAGCGCTTTGGCCGCCTCGGCAAGCCGTTCGGCTGCTGCGCGGGCAACGATCCGGCTGTTCTCGCCCGCGAGCATGAACACGGTGCCGAGCACAACCTCGCGGCCGTTCTCGGTGGCGGCGCCCGTGCGCAGCTCCTCTCCCAGGCCCACGTCGGCGACATCGGCGATGCGGATCGGCACGCCGCCGCGATTGGTGACGATGATCGACTTCAAATCGTCGATACCCGACGCCTGGCCGGGCACGCGGATGAGATACTGCTCGCCATAGCGCTCGACATAACCAGCACCGACATTGGCGTTGTTGCGTCCAAGCGCCTGCACGACATCGTTCAGGGTGAGGCCGTAGGCGGAGAGCCGCTCGGGCAGCGGCGTCACATGATATTGCCGCTCGTAGCCTCCAATGCTGTTGACCTCGGTGACGCCGGGCGTGTTCCTGAGCTGCGGGCGGATCACCCAGTCCTGGAGCGTGCGTAGATCCTCGGGACTGTAGGCGCTGCCGTCGGGTTTGCGCGCACCCGGCTGCGCCTCCAGCGTGTACATGAAAATCTCGCCCAGGCCCGTCGCGATCGGCCCCATCTCGGGCACCACCCCTTCGGGCAACTGGTCGCGCGCGTTCTGCAGCCGTTCGTTGACGAGTTGCCGCGCGAAATAGATGTCGGTGCCATCGGCGAAGACCGCAGTCACCTGGGAGAGCCCGTAACGCGAGACCGAGCGGGTATATTGCAGCCCCGGCAGACCCGCAATTGCGGTCTCGACCGGGAAGGTCACGCGCTGCTCGGCCTCGAGCGGCGAGAAGCCCGCCGCTTCGCTGTTGATCTGGACCTGGACGTTGGTGATGTCCGGAGTCGCGTCGATGGGCAGGCGCTGGAACGCCCAGATGCCGATGGCGCAGAGCAGCGCGACGGCGGCCAGTACCGCCCAGCGGAACCGGATCGCGCCGGCGACGAGCCTTTCCAGAATCGGTGGGCGTTCGAACAGCGGCGGACGGGCGGGAGCCTCAATGGTCATGGCTCGCCCCCGACTTCTCGACATCCGCGCGGATCAGGAAGGCGCCGTCGGTCACATATTCGGTGCCGGGTTCGAGCCCGCCGAGGATCTCGGTCCACTCGGGCGTGCGCCGCCCGATCTCGAGCATCCGCACCTCATAGGTGTTGCCGACTTTGGCATAGACCACCTCGAAGTCGCGGAAGCGCTGGATCGCCTTGGTCCTGACCGCGAGCGGGACATTCGCCGACGCGACTGCGAACTGTCCCTCGACGCCCATGCCGGGACGGAACATGCGCGCCGCCGATTCCGGTAGGTGGACATGGGCCATCAGCGTCTGGCTGGCGAGATCGGCGGTCGGCAGGACCGCCTCGACCGCGGCCTCGATCCGCGCCTCTCCGGAAAGACTGCGCACGCGCACCGTCTGCCCGACACGGACGCGCTCGGCATCGCGCGGATACACGAAGAACTCGGCGTGGAGCTTCGCCGGGTCGGCGATCACGAACAGCGCGCGATCGCCGGTTACGTCGCCGACATTGGCGTTCTTTTCGATGATCGTGCCGCTGATCGGCGCCGGCACCGCGTAGGTCTGGAGCGAGTGGCTGGATTCGACGCGGAGCAGGGCCTGACCCTTGCGGACCTGCTGGCCGAGCTGCCCGCTCATCCAGACGATCTGCCCCGGCAGCCGCGCCCGGACATCGGCCTTGCCTTCGGGCGTGATCTCGATCCGTCCGGCCATGTCGATGAGCTCGGCGATGGCGACGGGTCCTGCCCGTTCGGACTTCACACCGCCGGCGCGCGCCGCCTCGGCGGAAATCGTCGTGCGGCCCTCGTAGGAGGCATAGGACCAGCTATGTGTGCGCCCGCCCTCGACCGCGCGCACCTTGACGTCGAACGAATGCGGCTCATGCACGACGCCGCCTCCCAGCAGATAGTCCTCGCGCGGCGTGAAGGCGAAGCGGTCGATCCGGCCGCCGAGCCGCGTGAGTTCGACGCCGAGTTGCACTTCGCCCGGCGTCACGGGCTTGCCGCCGCGATAGGCGTAGACGTGGAACTCGGGTTCGACGCCATCCTCGAAGATGGTCATCTCGACCGCGAAATCGCCATCGCGCAGCATTCGTCCGCGATGCGGGCCGCGCTCATAGTCGGCGGCCTTGGCGGCGGGTTCTTCCCCGGTTTCGTTGGCGGCGGGGCTGCCGCTGCAGGCGGCCAGCAAGGCGCAAGCGGCGAGGATGCCGCCGCGTACAAGGAAGGAGGTCTTCATCAGCGGTTCTCCGCGCTGGCGATGAGGGGAAGATGGCGGCCGGTTAGCCGGTCGAGCCGGGCGCCGATGAGATGGAAGCGGCGCAGCAGGTCGATGCGGCGCGAGCGCAGCTCGATCACCGCCTGGCTCGCCTGGCTCACCTCGAGAAAGGTGAAGGCGGTGCCGCCGCGCCGGAAGCCGTCGCGCACCATGACCACCGCACGTTCGGCGCCCGGCAGCACTTCGCGGTCGAGCCGAACGATTTCGGTCGCGAGCGCGGCGCGTTCGGCCGTGAGCCGGTCGATCTCGCGTCGCCGTTCGACCCGTGCCACCGCGATCTCGGCTTCGGCCGCTTGGGCATCGGCACGTGCGCGCTCGACATTGCCGCGATTGGCGGAACGGTTGCCGAGCGGGATAGAGCCGCCGACCACCAGCGCGACGTCGTTGCCCTGGCCGAAATGCCGCACGCCGACCCGCGCGGTCGGATCCCCCGCATTGCCGGTCTCGGCAAGGCGAACGCGCGCATCAGCTGCGGCGCGCTCGGCGTCGAGCAAGGCGAGATCGGGAAGATCGCCCTCGGCGGCGGGAGCGGCGGCGAGATTGGTGAACGGCGCGGTGTCGAGCCGATAGTCCGCCGTGCCGCCCCACCAGGCGGCGAGATAGGCGCGGGCGATGCGGGCGGCCGCCTGGGCCTGGTCGAGCGCGATCCGCGCCTGCGCCACCGACGTTTTCGCGCGCTCGGCCGCGAACAGCGGATCGAGCGCAGCGGCGACCCGGCGACGGACTTCGGTTTCAACCCGCTCGGCCTCGGCGAGCCGCTGTCCGGCGACCGCCACCGCCGCCTCGGCGGAAAGCGCCTCGACCCATGCCGCCTGCACCTGGGCGAGAAGGTCGAGCATCCGTAGCCGCGTACGCGCCGACGTCACGCCTACCGACGAGCGGGCGGCGCCGATGCGGGCTTCGCGCTTGCCGCCGCGTTCCCAGGTGCGCTCGTACCAGGCCGTGGTCTGCGAACGGTCGATCGGCGAATAGGGGCCTGTGCCGGCGAAATCCTCGACGTCGACGCCGATCACGTCGCGGGGACGGACATCGGCCTGGGCAATAGCGGCGTTCGCCGCCTGGAGTTGGGCCGCAGTGGCCGCGACGACGGGATCGCCGCTCGCCACCCGGGCCAGCGCATCGGAAAGCGTCAGGTTTTGGGCCGAAGCCGCCTGCGCGTAGAGGAAAAGTGGAAGCACGGCGCAGAGCACCGGCATCTTGGCAAGGCGCGCGTGGGCACGCGCGCGATCGAATGAAAACATGAAAGGCCTCGCAAGACGGCACGACACATCCGCGCCGAACCTGCGACGCGGGGCTCAGGCGTTTGGGCCGAGATCCTTGGGAGGTCGTTCGGGGCCGCGCGCCTTCACGCCGAGCGGCCGTCGCTGCGGCTCGAAAGTGCCCGCGCTGGCGGCCAGCGCGAGTATCGCCGCCGGCGCCTGATCGGGGACGATCAGGCCGGAGCCGCCATCGGCATGGTGGTGATGACCGCCGGCAAGATGCCCGACAGGATCGTCGTCGCTGTCGTCCGGCTGCGGGCTGTGATGATCGTCGGCATGATCCAGCTCGAGCGAAAGATCGCCCAGGAGCATGTGCTCATGGGCGATCGGCGCGCCCGGCGCATGCTGGATTCGGTCCATGGAGTTAGACAGCGACATCCCCGCAAACACGAAGACGAGCGCGATGCAGAGCATCGCGGTCAACCGCTTTACGATGGAGGTTTCGCTGGTTTGCACATTGAGTCACTAACCGTCCGCTTGTTTTCAGGCAAGCCAACTCGGCATGAGCAAAGCAATCTTGGCTTTTCTAATGAAGCGGGCGCGCTTTGCTTCGCGGATTGCCGTTGTAACAGCACGACGACAGTTAGCTCTGAAAACTCCAAGCCATCGGCAGGATCTCTGCCGGTGGTGCAGGGCGGACTGGCGTATCCTCACCTCATAAGAGCGAGTTCGCCCTGTGCGGCATGTTTCGTGAGACTGGTCGCAGACACGAGGCCCCGGGCGTCGCCGATCAAGGTATAGACGGCGTGGCGCTGCCCGCCGCGGTTTCGATGGTCGACGTGATAGCCCTGATAATGACGGCGCATGAGATCGGCGTTCACCAATTCGGAGACGGCGCGGCTGAGGTTACTCTTCCCGGTGGTTCGCATGCGTGCGCGCATTTCCTCTGCGATCGTTCGTTGCGTTTCCTGTGCATCGCCGGTGAGCATTCCACTTCTGTCCAGATCCCTACGAACGCGATCTGCCAACGCTGCGCTGCGGGATACTCGATGAGACATCGGTGTGAGCGCGTCGCAGAGCCAGTCGCGCAGCGAAACAAGCTCGTTGTCCCGCTTGATCCAGGGACCGGCGCTCCCGTCGGGGCCGGCGACCTGCGCAATCAAGTTGAGCAGCATGAAGGCATAGCGGGGACGGCTTGAGACCTGCGCCAATCTCTCGAGCACGGCTGCGATATCGCAGCTGCTGGAAGATTGGAGAGGAGCGCCGGGATGAAACATAACGCGACTGAATCAAGCACAGACGAGGATCAATGTGAATCCGAAATTCGCACCGTGGAGCGTCCTTTGTCGCCTATGACACTTTACCAGCAGGCAAAGTGTCATAGGCGATTCATCCAAGCAGGTTTGTTGCGAATCGTTCTCAACTCACCGTGATAATCGCGGAGCTGGCCGCTTAACGCTGGACGAGAAGTTCTTTTGGCGACGAGCTTCGACCGTCTATGGCGAACAGGATAAGAGACTGCGGCCGCCTGGACGACCTCACGCGTTTCGCACAGGAATGTGCGCGTGCTGGAAACCTCGGCGATTTGCAAGGCACGATCGATGCGGCCGTGCGCGAACTCGGCTTCCGCTGGTTCACGCTGCTCCACAATGTCGATCTTCGGCACGGAGGCGGGCAGCGCCTGTTCCTCACCACCTATCCGCCGGCCTGGCTCGAAGAGGTGCTCGAGGAGCGCCACTATATCGAGGACCCCATCCACGCGGCCTGCGCCCGCACGCCATCGGGGCTCGCCTGGGATCGGGTGGGCGACGTGCTTGAGCTTTCGTCGCGCCAGCGAAGCATCCTGAAACGCGCCAGGGATCATGACCTTGCAGCGGGCTATAGCTTGCCGATCAGGACGCCGGGTGAGCCTGAGGCGATTTTCACCGTCGCCCGACCGCGTGATGAACCGCTGGATGCGGCGGAAATTCTCACCGCCCGGTTGCTGGGATCGGTCGCTTATGACCGGGCGCGCGAACTGCTCGGCGAAGAGATAAGGACCTTGGCGTTCGTTTCCCTCAGTCCGCGCCAGGTCGAGTGCATCGCGTTCGTGGCCCAGGGTAAGAGCGATTGGGAGATTGCCCAGATTCTCGGGCTTAGCCGCGACACCGTGCATGAATATGTTGAATCCGCGCGTCGGCGCTACGGTGTGCGGCGCCGAACGCAGCTGGTGCTGCGCGCGGTTCGCGACGGTCATCTCAATATGGACGCGCTCCTGTGATCTCGCTCGGGCCGTGATGATCGGGCTTGGGCAAGTTCAGGACTTCTGCGCGGTCGCCGCGATAATCAAGGACAGCCAAGCACTGGCCGGCCTGATGGCCGAAATTACGCGTGCGATGGGCTTTCGGTACGTTTCTCTGGTCCACCATATCGACCTCAAGCCAGCGGTGAGCTCTGTCCATATCGTCGATTATCCACCAGAATGGGTGGAGCGTTTCCAGGCGCGTCGCCTCTATGCCAGTGATCCGATCCACCGGGCCAGCCATCGCACTAATATCGGCTTTGCCTGGTCGGCAGTGCAATCCCTTATCACGCTTAGTGCTGCTGATCGGTCGATCCTGGCGGAGGCGCACGACGCCGGGCTGGGCGATGGTTTCACGGTTCCTGCCCATATTCCGGGGGAAGTGAATGGGTCCTGCTCATTCGCCATGGGGTCAGGCGACGTGCTCGATCAACGACAGCTCCCGCTCGTCCAGCTGATCGGCAGCTTCGCATTCGAAGCCGCGCGCAGGCTTTCCCGTCAAACCCCAGCTCCATGCGAAGGCCCGTGCCTGACTGAGCGGCAGGCCGAATGTGTGGCGCTGGTAGCACGCGGGAAAACCGACTGGGAGATTAGCCAAATCCTCGGCATTGGGCAGGAAACGGTGATCCAGCATGTCAAGGATGCACGCGACCGCTACGGCGTGACGAAGCGCACGCTGCTGGCGATCCGCGCATTGTTCGATGGACAGATCAGCTTCGCAGATGTTTTCGGGCGATGATCTCCCCAGGACAGGGGATAACCGAAAGAACGCGGGCCTGATCGACTGACCGCCTCACCAAAGGAGGCTGTCATGCATATCGCAACCGGCGCTGCCCGCGCCATGGAAAACCGCCTGTTCTGTTCGATGTTCGAGGAACGCAAACGGGTATTCGTCGATCTTCTGCGCTGGGACGTGCCGGTCTTTGCCGGTCGTTATGAAATCGACCAGTTCGACAATGACCGTGCCGTCTACATCGTGATAGCCGACGCCGAGGGCGAGCATCTTGCCTCGGCGCGGCTGCTTCCGACGACCGGTGACCATATTCTCGGCACCATTTTCCCCGAGCTGTGCGAACAAGTGCCTCCCCGGGGTGGTGCGATCCTCGAGATCACGCGCTTTTGTCTTGCACGACGATTGCGCGCACGAGAGCGCCTGGAGGTGCGCAATCGGCTGGTGTCCGCGCTCGTCGAATATGCGCTCGGCAATCATATCGACAGTTACACCGTAAGCGCTAAAACACTCCCACAGGGGAGCGCTCAGGCGGCCTGATCGATGACGGGGCTGGCGGTGGCGCGACTATCTACCCAGTTGTAGGGGAGCAGATCATCGATGGGATCTGTGTCGCCGCACAGGACGATGCGTGCGAGGACATCGGCGAGGTAGGCCTGCGGGTTGATACCGCCCAGTTTGCATGTTTCGATGAGGCTGGCGAAGGTTGCCCAGTTTTCAGCCCCCAGGTCATGGCCTGTGAACAGGGCATTTTTCCGCTGGAGGGTAATTGGCCTGATTGAGCGCTCGACGGTATTGTTATCCAGCTCGATCCGTCCATCCTCAAGGAAGCGGACGAGGCCCTTCCAGTGGTTGAGTGTGTAACCGATGGCCTCGGCTGTATGGGAGCCGCGGGGTAGTTTGGGCAGCATTTCCTTGAGCCATGGCAGCATGTCCGCGATGATCGGAGCGGATTCAGCCTGGCGTACCGTCAGTCTGTATTCGGGGCTGGAGCCTCGGATACGAGCCTCGATCTTGTAGAGCCCGGCGATCCGCCGCAGGGCCTCATCGGCGACCGGTGCGTTGCCGCCCTTGGCATCATCGAAGTAGCCCCTCCTGACATGTGCCCAGCAGAAGGCGAGCGTTCCGGGACCGGCCCTTCGGTCCGGCGCCTCGATATGCTTGTACGCGCCATAGCCGTCGCACTGGACGATGCCGGTGAAGTCCCCGAGCAGCTTTTCCGCCCAGACTTTCCCGCGACCTGGCATGTAGGTGTAGGCGACAGCCGGTGGATCGGTGCCGCCATGCGCCCCATCATCACGAGCGATCGCCCAGAGATATCCTGTCTTCACCTTGCCAGTGCCGGGAGCCAGGACCTTCGCGGTGGTCTCATCCACGAACAGCCTCGCGCCCGACAGGAGGTCGGCCCTCATCCGGCTGGTCAGGCGGCCGAGCCAGGCGGCGGCTCTGCCTGCCCAGTTACACATTGTTCCCCTGTCGATCTCGATACCCTGGCGCCGCAGTGCCTGTGCCTGCCGGTAGAAGGGAGTGTGATCGGCATATTTCTTGACGAGAACATCGGCGATCAGCGCCTCGGTGGGCAGGCCGCCTGGCACTACATGCTTGGGCGCAGGCGCCTGGAACACGCCATCGCTGCATGCCCGGCACGCCATTTTCGGACGGGACGTCACGATGACGCGATACTGGACAGGGATGACATCGAGCCGGCTTGATATGTCGCTGTCGATGCAGTGCAGCACGCCTCCGCAGCAGGGGCATTCCGTCTCGTCAGGGAGGATCACTTCCTCGACACGGGCCAGATGTGCCGGCAGCGACGCCCGCGCTGTCCCGGGCTCCCTTCGCGCCCGTTCCTTCTTCTGTCCTGCGGCAGCCGCTGCCTGCTCGGCCAAAGCCTCCAGTTCAGCGCGGGCGACATCGAGATCGTCGAGGCCCAGCGCCAACTGATCTTCGTTCAGTTTCTCCGACCGTTTTCCGAATGTCGTCCGGGTAATCTGGTCAATGATATGCTGCATCCGAGCTTCACGCTCGAGGCCGGCCAGGACCATCGCCTTGAGGATGGCGACATCGTCAGGAAGGTCGGCTGCCGTGGCGGACATGCCCTATTTCTGGCAGTTTCCGGGCAGTCCGCAATGGCATTTCGATCAGGGGAATCAGGCTTGCGACCTATCGCGTCGTCACCGGAACCTGAGCGCGCGGCGTGTGCATTTTCGACCATTGCAGTCCTTCGAACAAGGCTGACGCCTGTGATGCCGACAGCCGCATCACGCCATCCTGCGCCCGTGGCCAATGGAAGGCCCCCGTCTGCAAGACTTTGCTCACGAGCACCAGGCCGCTGCCATCCCAGACCAGGAGCTTGATCCTGTTCGCCCGCTTGGAGCGGAAGATGAAGACCACCCCCGAGAAGGGCTTGAGTCCGAGTTCATGCTCGACCAGCGCCGCCAGGCTGACGGCCCCTTTCCTGAAGTCGACCGGCTTTGTCGCCACCATCACCTTGAGCGGCCCTGGCGGGATGATCATCCCGACCGGCTCACCGCGGCAAGCACACGGGCGATATGATCCTCGCTCGCCCCTGGCGGCACATGGATCGCCAGCCTTGCCGTGCGGATCACGATCTCATCGCCTCCACCATCAGCCGGGCCTGAGCCGCCCGCATCTTCTACCACCGCCGGGACGAAGCCCAGCTTTTTGCTGGCCAGGCGCTTGCCTGGAATGCTGTCATGCCGCCACGCATAAAGCTGCTGCGGCAGTAACCCATGCGTCCGTGCGATTTCTGCGATGTTGGCGCCGGGCTCAAAACTCGACGCTATGATCCGGGCCTTGGCCTCGGCCGACCAGCGGCGACGCGAAGGTCCCGCTGGAATGACATCCATACGCGAGGGCCGCTGGCCCTCCTGCCTTTCGAAACCTGTTTCGAATGTTCTTACATCATCAGCCACTACGATACCCCTCGGATGAGGGGCAAAACATAGACAGATCAGCAGCTACGAAAATGTGGGGAGGTTTTGGCGCTTACGTTACACCGGCGTTGCTGAGTGGTTCTGGTTCCAACAGATCCTGAGCTTTGGCTGGGCATGCCGTCCCCTCGGCCTGCCCGCCTCAACAAGCAGCCGCTGCCTTATCGCCTTACAGATCGACATCAATGGCAGCACCCGCGAGCAGCTGCAGGCCAGCGGCATCTGGCGCTCGGTCGGCCTTGCCGATCTTGCCAAGGCTGCTTGAAGAGGGCACCATGACAAATCTCTCCCCCTATCGCCCAGCTGCCGAACCTGCGGTCGATGACGATTTACAGCGGCACGGCTTCTGCGTGTTGCGGGACATCGCATCCAAGACAGAGGTCGCGGAGATCGATCAGGCCCTCGATCCGCGGTTTGCCGCCACACCCTTTTGCCAGGGCGGCTTCTACGGTCCGCTCACCAAGCGCTTTGGCGGCCTTTTGAAACGCGTACCCACTGTCGAGCGACTCGTGCGCCATCCTGCGATCATGCGCCTGGTGCGGTCGGTTCTCGACCCCTGGTGCGATACCATCCAGCTCAACCTCACGCAGGCGCTCGAACTGCATCCAGGAGCGCCGGCGCAGTTTCCTCACAGGGACCAGGATATGTGGCGCGGCCCGGCCGGCGAGCTCGAATATCTCGTCAACGTGATGTGGCCGATTTCTCCGTTCAAGGCTGAAAACGGCGCCACATTGATCTGGTCCGGGAGCCATAATGCCGGCTCCATGGTCAAGGACGCGCAGCCCATGGCGGTTGAGGCGGAGCCGGGCTCGGCGATCCTCTTCCTCGGTTCTACGCTGCATGGTGCCGGCGCCAACATGACCGGCGCGATCCGGCGTGGCATCATCGTCAGCTATTGCCTGGGCTGGCTGAAGCCCTACGAAAATAAATGGCTGACCTATCCGCCCAATGCGGCCCGTGCGTTCGATCCAGACCTTGCCGCGCTGGTCGGCTACCAGCAGCACCGTCCCAATCTCGGCAATTATGATGGCCAGTGTCCGTCCGTCCTGCTTCGGGGCGAACCGCCGGAATATCTGGCTGCCACCGATGCTCTGCGACCCGATCAGGAAAGTGCGCTGGCCGAATTTCTGGACCAGCAACGCACGAGCCTACTCCCCCCGGCTGGGGGGATTGCCGAAATCGGGGCCGGGCGGAACAAAAGAGAGGTGAAATCCAACGGATAGCTGACGCCAATTCCCGACGCGGGAGGTGTCTCTCACGGGGGAATGACCCGATGCAACGCGTGACTCTCAGCCTGGCGGTGCTCGCCATGGGCACCGCCCTTCAACCGACTCCCGCGCGAGCGAATGACTTGGGCTGCCAGGTTCTCCTGTGCCTTTCTAATCCTGGTGGCGCGACGCAATATGCCCAGTGCGTCGCGCCCATGACCAAGTTGTGGCAGCGCTTGGCCACCGGCGGCTCTTTTCCCGGCTGTAGCGGCGGCGGTGTTGCTCGTACCAAGGTCCACGATCGCGATTCCGCAACGCGGCGCCGGGTTGTCATGACTTTCAGCGATGGACGCCGCGAGACCTACTCGCTGGCCCATATCGAGCGGCTGCAGGATCTCGCTCGATGATCCTCGACGTCGCCAGTCTTCTCGCCCTTGCAGGCTCATGCGCGCCAAGCGTGGCGCCTGAGACGCTGATCTCGATCGTTCACACGGAAAGCCGATTCAACACGCTGGCGATCGGGGTCAACAGTCCGGGTGCGCGCAAGCCGGTGCCGGCGACGAGGGCACAGGCGATTGCCGCCGCGCGTCGCCTCATTCGCCAAGGCTACAACATCGATTTGGGCTTGGGGCAGATCAACAGCGCCAACCTCGGATGGCTGGGTCTGTCGGTGGAGGATGCCTTCGAGCCGTGCCGCAACCTTGCCGCCGCCGCGCGGGTGTTGACGACCAACTATCAGTCGGTGGCGCACTCCGCCCAGAGTTCGGACCATGCGATCGCAACAGCGCTCTCGCTCTACAATACTGGCGATCGGCGGCGCGGCTTTCGCAATGGTTATGTCGCCCGGGTCTATGCCAGCGCGTCAACCGTCATTCCCCTGATCCGCGGCAGGCACCCAGCGTCGGTGATGACCGCGCCTGTCCGGCTTGCCGATGCGGTGATCGCCAAACCGCAACCCACTGCGCTCGCTGCGACGCAGGCCGCTGGTTGGAACATCGCCGCAGATGCCCGGCAAGCCTCGCTCATGGTCTTCGGGGACGGGACAACTTCTCAGAAAGGACAGCATCCATGACAGCGATCACCGCCCGCCTGGGCTCCCAGCCCCAATGGGCGCGTCTTCTGCTGCGCATCGCCGGCATCGTCGGCCTGGCGATGCTTCTCTCGTTGCTGCTGAGTGATCCTGCTCATGCGCAAGGTGCGGACGGCATCACCTCCATGGCCGAGAACATCAAGACCTGGCTAACGGGAACCTTTGCCAAGACGATTGCGGTGATCGCCGTCGTCATCGTCGGCTTCATGTTCTTCACCGGACGGGCGAGCCTCGGCCTTTTGGTGACGGTCATCGTCGGCATTTTCATCGTCTTCAGCGCGCAGTGGATCGTCGATACCATCACCGGTGGCGCGTGAAGGAGGCCGCGCCCTCGAACGAGCGGCTGCGCGAGGAAACGCTTTTCCTTGCGGTGACCCGGCCGACGATGTGGCTGGGCGTGCCGCTCGAAGCATCCTTGCCGATTGCGCTTGCTGCCTGTCTCACCCTGATCGTCAGCGGCAATCCGCTTTACGCGGGGGCGATCGGCGGCGCGTGCCTCGCGGTGGCGCGCCTCATCGTGCGCCACGACGCCAATGCCTTTCGCCTGCTATGGTTATGGACTTTGACCAAGGCGCGCTGCCGGAACCGCGGCTGGTGGGGCGGCAGTTCCTATTCGCCGCTGCCGGTCGCGGGGATGAAGCGCAAGGGTTTCGCGCGTGGCTAGCGCCGCCGCCCAGCTGCCGCCGCGCAAGACGCCTTGGCGGGTTCTGACCCGAGAAGCGGAGCCCGGGCGCTATCTTCCCTATGCCCGCCATGTGACGCCCGATGTGATTGCGCTTGATAGCGGCGATCTCATGATGATGTTCCGCCTCGAAGGCATGGCTTTCGAGACGGCTGATCCGATCCACCTCAATGATTGGCACGAGAAGCTCAACGGCACTTGGCGCAACATCGCCGACGATCGGCTTGCGATCTGGACCCACATCGTCCGCTCAGCCGTAGGGGACTATCCCGAAGGGCAGTTCCGCTCAAAGTTCGCCGCCGAGCTCGACGCTAAATATCGGGCGCGCGTCACCGCCAAGCGGATGTTCGTCAATGAGCATTATCTGACGCTTCTCATGCGTCCGGCAGTCGGATCGGCCGACCGGACCGGGCTGCTGCTCAAGCGGATCGCGAAAGCCAAGGCCGCAGAGGAGGAGGTCGATCCCGATGAACTGGCGCGCTTCGAGGAGAAGGCGCGCGACATCGAGAAGCTGCTCCGCCGCTGCAGTCCGGCGCGCCTTGCTCTCTACGAGCATAATGGCCTGATCTTCTCCGCCCCGCTTGAGGTGCTCGAGCAAGTGATGATGGGTGCGCGATCCAGGGTTCCGCTCGTCCGCGGGCATCTGGGATCCGCGCTTTACGGCGAGCGCGTGATCTTCGGACGTGAGACGGTCGAGATCCGTGCCCATGACACGAGCCGCTGGCAGGGAATCTTCGGCATCAGGGAATATCCCGCGCTGACGCGCCCGGGACAGATGAATGCCTTGCTCGGCCAGGATTTCGCCTTCGTCGTCTCGCAATCCTTCACCTTCATGGGCAAAGCGCGGGCAGCCGAACGTCTGCGCCGCCGGCAAAACCAGATGGCCTCGACCGAGGATGCCGCAGCGAGCCAGGCGCTCGATCTCGCCGATGCAGCCGACGATCTGCAAAGCAACCGGTTCGTGCTCGGGGAGCATCATTTCTCGCTGGCGGTCTTCGCCGACAGCCAAAGGCGACTTGCCGACAATCTCTCGGCCGCGCGCGCGGCACTGGCCGATGCTGGTTTGGTGGCGGCGCGCGAAGGACCAGCGCTCGAAGCAGCGTTTTGGGCGCAGCTGCCCGGAAATTTCGCATGGCGGGCGCGGCCAGCGGCGATCACCTCGCGCAATTTTGCTGCCTTGGCGCCGTTCCATACCTATCCCGCAGGCCGGGCCAAGGGGAACCATTGGGGGCCTGCGATCGCCATGATGAAGACGGCCGCGCAATCGCCCTATTATTTCAACTTCCATGTTGGCGACTTGGGTCACACACTGATCATCGGTCCTTCCGGCGCGGGCAAGACCGTCGTCCAGAATTTTCTGATGGCGCAGCTCGAGAAGACGGGCGCGCAGCAGATCTTCATCGACAAGGACCGCGGCGCGGAGATCTATGTCCGATCCGCGGGCGGGATCTATCTGACGCTGAAGAATGGTGAGCCTACGGGTTTCGCTCCGCTGCGGGCACTCGACTATGGTCCGCGCAATCTTGTCTTCCTGGGGCGCCTGATCCGGCAGCTGGTGACGCCGGTTGGAGGCCAACTCGGCGTCACGCAGGAGCGCATGATCGATGAGGGGCTGGCCTCGCTCGGACGCCTTGCGCCGGAGGACCGCTCCATTCTCGCGCTTCGCCAGCTGCTCGGTCAGCGCGACCCGGAAGGCATCGGTGCCCGGCTGGAGAAATGGGCGCGGGGCGGTTCGCTCGGCTGGGTGTTCGACAATGAGATCGACGCTTTGTCGCTGGAGGCGCCGTTCGTCGGCTTCGACATGACCGATTTTCTCGACAACCCCGAAGTGCGCACGCCGCTCATGATGTACATGTTCCACCGGATCGACGGTCTCCTCGACGGCCGGCGGCTTGTGATCGATATCGACGAATTCTGGAAAGCCTTGGGGGACGATGCGTTCCGCGCCTTCGCGCAGGACGGCCTCAAGACCTACCGCAAGCAGAATGCCTTTCTTGTCTTCGGCACGCAAAGCCCTGCGGATGCGCTGCGTTCGGACATTTCGCACAGCATCATGGAGCAGGTTGCGACCAAGATACTGCTTCCCAACCCCTATGGCCGCGAAACGGACTATGTCGATGGACTGGGTCTGACCCAGGCGGAATTCAAGCTCATCCGCCACGATCTGAATCCGGAATCCCGCCGGTTCCTGGTCAAGCAAGGCCATGACTCAATCGTCGTCGAGCTCGATCTTGGCGGTCTCTCCGACGAGCTGGCAGTTCTCTCGGGCACCACGGAAACGGTGACGCTGCTCGATGCCATCCGCGCCGAGGTCGGCGACGATCCCGAATACTGGCTGCCCCTCTTTCACCAGCAGCGTCGATCTCCATCGAGCAGGAAAGGATGAGCTATGCGTAAAGGCGGATTCGCAGCGATCGGTGCGATTATCCTGGGAACGGCGGGTCCGGCCGCCGCCCAGGGCATACCGGTCTATGACAGCTCCGGCTATTTGCAGGCGCTCGCCACGGTCAAGAACACCCTGTCCATGATCGACCAGGGCAAGGAGCAGATCGCCGAGGCCAAGCAGCTCTACGGTAGCTTCAATCAGGTCACCGACGTCAATGGCATTGCCCCGTCGCTATCGACCGATGCCATGCGCCATCTTCTGCCGCCTGAGGCCCGCGACCTCGGCAGGCTGATGTCGTCGGAAAATGCCAGCCTGGGATCGCTTGGCAGTGCCGCGACCCGCATTCGCGATGCCAACCGCATTGCACTGCCGGAGCTGCGGCCTGGCGCATCCGCTTATGAACGGGCGTCGCGCGACAACCTGTTGCGAAACGGCGATCTGGCCGCCCGCGATGCTGCGATAGCGGAGTCGGCCTACGGCGTCTCGGCCCAGCGCACCGCAGGCTTGGAAGAACTGCGCACCTCGCTCGATACGGCTTCGGACGCCAAACAGGTCATGGACATCCAGGCAAGGGTAGGGGTCGAAAACGCCCATATCCAAAATGATGCCCTGCAGTTGCAGGCGCTGCGGATGCGGCAGGAGTCAGGACGTCGTCTTCAGATGCAGCGCGACGATGAGCAGGATTTAGCCGACCTATCGGCAAGTTTGGGAGGCTCGTAATGCTCCGGGCCATTGTCGTAAGCGTTACTTTGGTTGGCTTGCTCGGGTGCAAACCGCCGACCGGAAAAGATGAGTATCGCAGTAACTCCGATCTGCGGAATCAAACGCTCAGGGATTGCGCGAACGGAACCCATCCAAGTTCCCGCGAGTGCGTCAATGCTCAGGACGTTAAAGATCTCGATGACCTGAAGCGGTCACTTTGACGGCGAGCTGACCCGCAATGGCCTCTACACTGTTCAACGATTTCTATATGCAGGTCGACAATCAGTTAGACCTGTTCCTCAACGAGCGTCTTCAAAACGTCGTTGAGGTTGTTCGCGGGCCGCTCGCCGTTGGGCTTGTTATTTATATCGCTTTGTTCGGCTACATGGTGATGCGCGGCATTATTAGCGAACCCTGGGGCGAACTATTCTACCGAATGGTCAAGCTCTGCCTGCTGTATATTGCCGCAACGACGGTCGCCTATTCCGAGTGGATCACCACGCCTCTTTTTCATGGGATGCCGGACGCACTCTCGCAGGCACTCTCCGGGCGGACCATCACCAGCGTGGGCGCTGCATTTGATGACTACTTCAATCAAGTCGACAGCATAGTTCTCATAATTCGCGCCAAAGCTGCGACGTATATTGAAATTAATCCGATGCGTTTGGTGCTGATCGCTCTAGCCGTTTGCCTCTACGCGCTGGCAGGATTGTCTGCCGCGATCGGTTTTTCAATTACTATTTTTGCCAAAATAGCGCTGGCCATTATTATAGCTCTCGGGCCAATTTTCATTGCACTTGCATTGTTCGAACCTACGCGCCGCTTCTTTCATGGATGGCTCGGGC
The DNA here is from genome assembly GCF_001580035.1 of Sphingobium sp. 22B. NCBI lineage: Bacteria > Pseudomonadati > Pseudomonadota > Alphaproteobacteria > Sphingomonadales > Sphingobiaceae > Sphingobium > Sphingobium sp. 22B. Next base: position 174,294 of record NZ_LTAB01000004.1, read on the forward strand.
AGGTCTTCAACTACATAGTCCTCATGGGAGTGATCATCGCGATCACGACGCTCATTTCTGATTTGGGCAGCATCGCAATCGCGGCTGCAGAATCAAAAGCTGATGTGACAATCGGTGCGGTTCTTTTCGCCGTTTATCTCTTCCTCGGGACCATTTTCTTTTTCCAGGCTCCGGCCATTGCCACCGGCATTGCGGGCGGCGCCGCTGCGGGGGTTGGTGCCTTCGCCGGGACCGCCTGGGGGACGATGGCATCTCCCCTCCGACAACGCCGCATTGCGCGCAACAGCCGCAATCTGGAGCGCGCCGCTCGTCGGGGCGGCTCCATCGAAGCGGCATAGTGAGACATCACCATGACCTTGCCCTGTCCTCAAAAATCGACGTTCACCATCCGCCAGGTTACTTTCTGCCTGATCGGCAGCCTTCCACTGCTGGGCCTCGCGGCATGCGCGTCCGGACCCAAGAAGCTGGCCGTTTGCAACGGGCACCATCTGCGTGACGTGAACATCTATGGGAGCGTTCTGCCCGGATCGCCGGTGCGGGCGACTACAGCGCCGCGCCCTGCGCCGCCCATTCCTCCCTTGTCTCATCCGCAGGTGGGCGATCCACCGCCTCCGCCCGCAGTGCCAGCGCCTCCGGACGACAAGGTTTCCTTTGCGCCAAAGGACATTCGTTATGCGAGTTGCTGACGATGACGCGGAGGCGGTGCCTACTTCCGGGCTCAAACGCTATTTCCAGGAAGCGCGAAGCTGGGACCAGGACAGGGTTCGATCGGCATTGCGATCGACGCGTATTGCTTGGACCGTGGCGACGGTAACCTCGATCCTTGCGGCCGCATCCATTTTTGCTGTCGCCGCGCTGGCCCCGCTCAAGACCGTCGTGCCCTATGTCATTCGGGTCAATCAGACTACGGGCGCGGTGGATGTCCAGACGGCGCTGACCCAGCGGCCGATGCGCTATGATGAAGCGGTCACCAAATACTTTCTCGCGCAATATGTCCGGACGCGTGAAAGCTGGATACCGGCGGCTGCCGAGGAGAATTTCCGCTTCGTGACAATCCTGTCGCAGCCGGCGGAGCAGCAGCGCTGGGCACGCTTCTTCAGCAACAACAATGCTGCCAGTCCCCAGAACGCCTGGGGGAAAAACGCAGTCGTCCAGGCGCGGGTGCGCAACATCGCCTTCATCAATGATCGGGTTGCCAATGTGCGATTCACACGGATCGTCCAGACCGAGACGGATACGCAGAGCAGCGATTGGATCGCCACGGTCACTTTCGCCTATGCCAACGCGCCGATGGCCGAAGGTGATCGCTATCGGAACCCGCTCGGCTTCCAGGTCGAGAATTACCGCTCCGACCCGGAGGTAGTCCGATGAAAACATTGGTCGCTGCGGTTTTCATCGCGTTTGCATCCCTTTCTGCTGCCCATGCGGTTGAGGTCCCGCGTGGCGCTGCGTCTGACCCACGCGTCAAGTTCGTCGATTATGAGGAAGCGCAGGTCTATCGCATCGTCGGGACCTTCCGGACAGCAACCCAGATTGTCCTCAGCGAGGACGAAACGATTCAGCACGTAGCGCTGGGCGACACCGTCTCCTGGGAGGTGGCGGTGGCCGGCCACATCTTGTTCCTCAAGCCGCGCGAACGCGCTGGACCGACCAACCTTATCGTCACCACGTCTCGCGGCGGAACCTTAAGAAGCTATGCCTTTGAACTCACGGCTCGTAGTGGTCCGATCATCGGCCGCAACGGCCAGGCCTATTTCCAGGTCCGCTTCCGCTATCCGCGGGACGAGGTGGCGCGGGCCGAACGCCTGAGAGCGGCACAGATCGCGATGCAAGCGGCGGCGCTGGAGGCCCAGGCTGTTCGCGGTGCCCTCGACCATGCGGTGATCGAGGGTCCGCGCAACATGAATTATAAGGTGCAGGGTTCGAGCGATTTGCAGCCGTCGGAGGTCTCCGACAATGGCCAATTCACGGTTTTGCGGTTTCCGGCGAACCGGGAAGTTCCTGCCATTTATCTGGTGAGGCCAGACGGGTCCGAAACCCTGGTTCCCTTCGACGTTCGCGATGAATTCGTCGTCGTTCATTTGGTGGCGCGCCAACTGCGCCTGCGCCGGGGCGGCGAGGTGCTGTGCATCTATAACCAGGCGCCCGAACCTTATGGCGTCGATCATGGAACGAATACCGGATCGTCTCACGTCGAGCGCACCATCTCCCATCCGCAGGAATGAACCATGGCCGATGAACCGTCCCCTGTCGTGCGCCCGCTGCCCGGTGCCGATCCAACGCCCGAAAGGCACGAAATTCTTCACGAGCGTGGAATCGAGCCGATCGGCGGCACGACGCCCGCGCGGCGCAACACCGCGCTGATCTTCGCCGGCACGGCAATGGTCCTGGGCATTCTCTGGGTGAATTCCGGCACGGGCCAGCAATCCTCGTCTCGTGACCTCACCGCGCCGGCAGGTGCAGCCCGGGAACGACCCGATATCGTCGCTCGGGAAACAGTCGATTATGCCGCGGTCGCCCCTCAACGCCGACCGCTCGGGGCTGCCCGCGCGGACCCCAACGCGCCGGTGCTCAATCCTGCCGCTGGCGTTCCCGGACCTGAAGGCCAAATTGTGCCCGCCATGCAGCCGGGCGCGGCACCGAGCGGGACCAGTGCCGCTCGGCCAACGCTTGCCGAGCAGGCGCGGCGGTCCACGCTGATCGCCTATGGAGGTCGCGATCTTGGCCGCGAGGCCGGCGCGCCCACAGCTGCAGGGGCTGCCGGGGAAGCGCCCGACAACGCTGCCGGAGCGCCAGAGAGCGGCGAGGGCAGGGCGCCCAACGCGCTCGATCTTTTGCGGCAAAGCTCCTCGACCGGGGAAGCGCGGGCCTCGATGCTGCCGAACCGCAATTTTCTGATTACGGCGGGCACATTGATCCCCTGCATTCTGCAAACCGCCATCAATTCCGCGCAGCCCGGTTACACGTCCTGCCTGATCCCGCGAGACGTCTATTCCGAGAATGGCCGGGTCGTACTCATGGAAAAGGGCACGCGCGTTCTCGGCGAATATCGCGGCGGCATCCAGCAAGGGCAAAATCGCCTGTTCGTCCTCTGGACGCGAGCGGTAACGCCCCAGGGCGTGCGGATCGATCTTGCCTCGCCTGGCTCCGATGCACTCGGCCGAGCCGGGCTTGCAGGCGCGGTCGACAGCTTCTTCTGGGCGCGTTTTGGCGGCGCCCTGCTCCTCTCACTCGTCGATGATGCCGCCTATATCGCCGGACAGGCCGCCTCGAGCGGCAATGGCAATTTCAACAATGTGACCCGGGCGCCCAGCGAAGGCGCGGCGATTGCCTTGCAGAACAATATCAATATCCGGCCGGTCCTGAAGAAGAATCAGGGCGAGGAGGTCGGCATCTTCGTCGCCAAGGATTTCAACTTCGCCGACGTCTACAATCTGGAACTGCGGCGGTAAGCCATGCGCGATACCGCCGTCCTGCGCCACTATCTCGCGCCGCTCCTGCCCCTCCTGGAACCGGAGGATGTCACGGAGCTGGTGGTCAACCGCCCGGGAGAAGCGGGGATCGAGGACCGCCAAGGGTGGCGCTGGCAGGAGATGCCGGAGCTGGACAGCGACTGGCTTTCTACCCTGGCTGTTGCCGCGGCGAGCTTCACGCACCAGGATATCGATGGTCAGTCTCCGATCTGTTCGACAGTCCTGCCGGGCGGCGAGCGCTGCCAGATCGTCATACCGTCGGTCACCCCAAGCGGTTGCCCTTCCTTCACGATCCGCAAACCGTCGACCGTGACCCTGCCGATCGACCAACTGGCTGGGGCCGGGCTGTTCCGGATGACGCGCGCCAGCGCCAAGGGTCTCACCGATGTCGATGCGCGGTTAGTGGCGCTGCGCGACGCGGGCGACTGGCCGGAATTCTTCAAGGTCGCCGTTCCGGCACGCAAGAACATTCTGGTCAGTGGCGCCACGGGTTCGGGAAAGACGACCCTCGCGAAAGCGCTCATCCAGCTTATCCCACCGGAGGAGCGGTTGCTCACCATCGAAGACACCCGTGAGCTGGTCGTGCCTCATCGCAATGTCGTCCATATGGTCTATTCGAGCGAGGGGCAGGGCCTGGCCAAGGTTGGCGCCAAGCAGCTGCTCGAAAGCGCGCTGCGCATGCGGCCCGACCGCATCCTGCTCCAGGAGCTGCGTGACGGCACCGCCTTCTTCTATCTAAGGAACGTCAATTCCGGGCATCCCGGATCGATCACGACCGTCCACGCCGGTTCACCCGCCGGCGCGTTCGAACAGCTGACGCTGCTCGTCAAGGAATCGGAAGGCGGCCGCGATCTCGCCCGCGACGATATTCGCGGACTCCTTCGCATGCTCGTCGACGTCGTTGTGCAGACACGCCGTCACGGCGGGCGGTTTGAGGTCGACGAGATCTATTTCGAGCCGAGGATGGGCGATGCTGGCGCAGCGTAGTCCCTGGGCGATTGGCCTGTGCGTGATCGGCGCAATTCTGTTGTGGGCTGTCATTACCCTGTTCGTTGCCTTGTTCGGACTCGGGCAGATCGGACCTAATATCGATCTCGGCACTCTGCCGGCCTGGCTCTGGTATTATCGTGGTGATCCACTGCTCGGGGATTGGATCAAGCGGGGTGCGATGGCCGGCGCCGCCGTAATCGCGCTTCTTGTCCTCACGATCCTGCGGCGAGGCCCATCCTTGCACGGCAGGGCTCGGTTTGCACGCGAGGGCGAAATCCGACGCGAGGGGCTGCGTGCCCCGTCTGGCATTGTCGTTGGACGCAAAGCAGGGCGTTTCCTCATTTTCGGCGGAAACGAGCATGTCCTGCTCGAAGCGCCGACGCGCGCCGGGAAGGGCGTCGGTGTTGTCATCCCCAATCTGCTGACCTGGCCGGATTCGGTCGTCGTGCTCGATGTGAAGCGGGAGAATTGGAGTACCAGCGCCGGTTATCGCCAACGTGCCGGTCAATCGGTTTACCTCTTCGATCCGTTGGACCCTGAAGGGCGGACGGCACGGTACAATCCCCTGGCGCATATCCGGCGAGCCGATGACACCGAAGTCGTCAACGAGCTTCAGAAAATCGCAGTCATGCTCTTCCCCGCGCCGGAACGATCGGACCCGTTTTGGGCCGAAGCGGCGCGGGCGGCCTTCATCGGCGTCGGCGCGCTCGTTGCTGCCAATCCTGGCATGCCCTTCACGATCGGCGAGATCTATCGACGGCTGACCACTGGGGATCCCAAGAGCGATCTTCCCAAGGCCCTGGAAGAGGCGAGGGGGGCAGGACAGCGCCTAAGTCAGGCATGCGTCTCGGCAATCCAGGATTTCGCCTCGGCTTCGGACAACACCTTTTCCGGGATCAAGCAGACGATCACGGCGCGGCTCAATCTCTGGCTCAACCCCGTGGTCGATGCCGCGACCTCGGCAAGCGATTTCGACCTGCGCGAAGTCCGGGCGCGGCGCATGTCGATCTATCTCGGTGTCTCGCCCGACAATATCGACCGGATCGCGCCGGTTTACAGCCTCTTCCTGCAGCAGCTGGTGGATCTCAACACGCGCGATTTGCCCGACGCTGCCAGCAATGTCCCAGTCCTGATCCTGCTCGATGAATTCGCAAGGCTGGGGAAGGCCTCGGTCATCGCGGGCGGCTTTTCCTATGTCGCTGGATACGGCTTGCGCCTGCTGCCGGTGATCCAGAGCCGGGCGCAGCTGCGGGCCATTTATGGTCCCGATGTTACCGACGAAATCATCGCCAATTGCGGGCTTGAGGTGGTGTTCACGCCCAAGGAGCTGAAGGTCGCGAACGAGCTTTCAGAGCGGCTCGGCTTCTTCACGATGAATGTAAAATCGCGCAGCCGAACGATTCATGGGCTGTTGGCCAATCGCAGCATATCGGAATCCGATCAGCGCCGCGCCCTCCTGCTGCCGCAGGAGCTGATGCAGATGCCCAAGACCGAGCTCTTGTTGCTGCGCGGCGGGATCGCGCCGGTTCGTGGCAGGAAGATCGCCTTTTATCGAATGCCGCGCTTCACAAGGCGCGTGTTGGCGCCGCCCATTCTGCCGTCGCGGCCTATCCCCGCTGCTCAGCCCCCAACTGTTCTGCCGCCAGGCAAGCATCAGGTGGTGTCCCCTTACAATGACGCGGAGAAATCAACGGCGAAGAGCACGGGCGGGGCCTTGCTGGAAGAGACCAAGATGCGGGAAATGACCGATGGTGAACTGGCGGGGGCGGCTAAGATTACCGATGATATGTTGGTCCTGGGCAACCTGACCGACTTGCCGCCGCCCGGCGATGAGGCAGCGGCCATCGCTTTTGTGTCATCGATGATCGAGCGGGCGCTCGTGCAGACGGAAGGGGCGTCATCTTCACCCCTCATCCAGGAAAGGACAGATCATGGCCGCTGAAAAACCTGTGGTGCCACGCGGTATGAGCAAGCGTAGCAATACGATCGCTCAGGACGCGGCAGCCAAGTCGGCGAACGCGGCGCAATCGTCGCCCGAAGCAACCAAGAAGGGGAAGTCGATCGATCCGTCCGTTCTCCAGGCGGCGTCGTCTGGTGACATTCCTGATGCCTTGCGAAAGCGCTATTTCTCCACGACGAACAAATGGTCGGGCGAGCCTGCTTATTTCACGAGTGCGCAGGCTAAGGAACCGGCGTTCCGTGACCAGGGCAGACGGCTCATCACCTCCAGCGAGAGCGACGAAGTTGTGCGCGATCTCGTTGCCATCGCTCGCCATCGCGGGTGGTCACACGTCCATGTTACCGGCAGTGAGACGTTCCGAAGGGCAGCGTGGCTCGAAGCCAGTCGCCAAGGTTTGGAAGTACGGGGATATCGGCCGAGCGAACGGGATTTGCAGGAGCTGGATCGCGTGCGGCGCGATGCTAGTCGCAACAGCATCGCCCCTGCCGTCACTGCGCCGGCGTCGCGCGAACCTGGGCGGGATCGACGCCAGCCCGATGAGGCGTCTAGGCAAACATCGTCGGAGCAAAGCCGGGTGAAGAATGCGCGGGCGGCCCAGAGCCAGCTTCGCGTGATTGAGACGGTGGTGCGCGCGGCCTTGTTCGACAATCCCGATGCCGTTGCCAGGGTAATGAAGGTGGCAAACGACAAGGTGCAAACGCATCTGCAGGCAGGTCGGCAGTTTCAGGCAGCCAAGGTGCGGGACACCTCGGTCCGGGCGGTTGAGCCGTCAGGCCGGAACCGGCAGGAACCCGGCAAGGAACGAGCGCCGCTGCAACGATCTCGAGGCCGTTGATCGAGAGGGATTGAGCCTGACCAGCAAGGCTTTACCATATCGGTCATGGCCTATCGCTATCCGCCCGGCAGCCCGCTGCACCATGAGATCTTGAAGGCCAAGCAGCGCGAGCTGCGTGGCGATTTTCCGGAGCCGCTGACGCTCAGGGTGCATCGCGCGCTGTCGTGGCTGCGCCGTGCCGAGGCCGAGCAGGCCGATGAGGATGTACGTTTCATCCTGCTCTGGATCGGCTTCAACGCTGCCTATGCCGGCGACGTTGAAGCATCGCGGGTGATTGGTATCCCCGAGGGTGAGCGGGGATTGTTCCAGGCCTTTTTCGCAACCCTTGTGGGCTTTGATGGCAAACATCGCATCTACGACATGGTCTGGCAGCGCTTCCCTCAGGAAATCCGGGTGCTGCTCGCAAACCGCTATGTCTTCCATCCCTTTTGGCAGCATCACAATGGTGCGTCCGGCTATGCCGACTGGGCTGACAGGCTCGAGCGGTCGCGGACAGCGATAGGCGCCGCACTGCGCGATCATGACACGGCCAGGATACTCTCGATCCTGTTCGACCGGCTTTATGTGCTGCGCAACCAACTGGTGCATGGTGGCTCGACATGGAACAGCGATGTCAATCGCGCCCAGGTCAGGGATGGCGCCGCGCTGCTCGGCTGCTTGCTGCCGATCTTCATCGATCTCATGATGGACAATGCCGGGCATGAATGGCCGATGCCGAACTACCCGGTGGTGGAGTAGGGCGTGGCGGAAGTCTGGTCCGATCAGGAAATTGATCACATCGTCGCCGACTATTTCGCCATGCTCACCGACGAGCTGGTTGGTCGCTCCTTCAATAAAGCGGCGCGAAACCGCGATCTTCAAGCCGTGATCGACCGTAGCAAGGGCTCAATCGAGTTCAAGCATCAGAACATCAGCGCGGTCTTGCTCGGCCTTGGTCAGCCTTGGATCGAGGGCTATAAGCCGGCCGCCAATTTCCAGAATGCGCTGGTCGATGGCGTCCTGCGGTGGTTGGAGGCGCGGACCGAATGGCTGGCTCCCGACAGGCTCTCACGAGCTGCCCTGAACGTACCGGAAGCGCAAGGATCACTGCGGATCGGGCCGCCGCCCACGGTGCGCAACGAACCGTCGCCGATCGATCCAGCGTTCATGGCCGCGATCGGCCGCAAATATGATGTCGCCGAGCGCGACGCGCGCAACCGGGCGCTTGGCAAGGCGGGTGAAGAATGTGTGCTGCATCACGAGCGCCGTCATTTATCTGCCGCGGGCCGCGACGATCTCGCGGACAAAGTCCGCTGGACATCTGTGCAGGATGGCGATGGTTTTGGCTTCGATATCCGGAGCTTTGAGGCGGACGGGCGCGAGAAGCTGATCGAGGTCAAGACCACCAACGGATGGGAGCGCACGCCTTTTCATATCTCTCGCAATGAGCTGGCCGTCGCCGATACGAGGCGCGAGGAATGGTGCCTCATGCGGCTGTGGAATTTCGCCCGTGCGCCAAGCGCCTTCACGCTGCGCTCGCCCCTGAGCGATCACGCACAATTGACGGCGACCAGCTTCCTCGCCGAGCTCAATTGAAAACCGCCGCCACGAAGGGCGATACAAATCGGTCAATCAGGGCAGGGCCGGGAAGTCGGGACGCGCGTGGCCTTCGACCAGCGCCCGCAACCCCGCCGGTTCCAGCACCTCGACCTTGTCGCCCCATTGATAGAGATGCCAGGCCATTTCCAGCCAGCCTGCGGCTTTAAACCGGACAATCAGACTGCCGTCGTCCCGATATTCGGCCGACTGGTTGGGGTGGAACTGGAATTCCGCCGCACGCGAGGCTGCCTCGGGAAGAAACCGCCAGACGATCTCGCCATATTGGGCGGGGTCCTGATAAGCGCCGAAGGCCTGCGCCGCATGATCGTTCAAGGAAAAGCCGGATTGGATGGGAAAACTCTCATCGAGACATTCGGCGCTGTGAATGCGGTCCAGGCGAAAATGGCGGAGATTCTCGCCTCGATCAGCCTGGCGAGCAACGAGATAGCTGCGCAATCCCAGCAAGAGCCCATGCGGCTCGACCGTCCGGGTTTCTGCATCGGTGTCGCCATAGACAATGCGCATCTTGAACGGTCCGCGCAGCGCCTCGATCAGAACGTCGGTGACCTCAGGTCTCATCGCGACCTTTGGGCCTGGCCGCGCCACTTGGCTCAAAGCCGATAGCACCGCCTCCGCATCGGCTTCCGAGCGCAGCGCGTCGCGCGGGGAGAGGCGCGTGATCAGGCTGTCTCTTAGATCTTCCAGCGCACGGGCATGGCGGAGCCGGTTCTCATCACGGGCTGCGCGAGCGGCGATTTCCAGAGCCTCGATGGTGTTCTCCTGGCGCGGTTGCAGCCGCTCAGGGATGGGACTTTGCCGATGGCATCCGAGCGGCTGGATCCGCCTTTGATTGACGTTTTCGTGGAGGACGGCTTCCGCAAGGGAGACGTGAATGTTCCCGAGGCGGAATTCATCGTCTCTGAGATCGCGGCGATCGCGGAAGACGAAAGGATGTCGAAGCGAACGATCGGCGTCACCACATTGCTGGGTCAGAACCAGGCCGCGCACATTTACAAGGAGATCGAGCAGCGTCTCGGAACTGAGGTGATGGAGCGCCACACAATTCGGGTTGGTGATCCGACCGCTTTCCAGGGTGATGAACGGGACATCATGTTCGTCTCGTTGGTGGCACAGCGGGAGGATAGCCCGCTCTCAGGCAATCGATATGAACAGCGCTTCAACGTCGCCTTGTCGCGGGCTCGAGATCGAACCTACCTTGTTCGCTCGGTTGAGCTCGATCAGCTGCGCACGAGCGATCAACTGCGTCGATCCCTCCTGGAGCATTTTCGATGCCCCTACCCGGCTGAAACTTCTGATCTGAAGGATCGGCGTGATCGGTGCGAATCCGATTTCGAGCGGGAAATGTTCGACTTGCTTTGCGAACGCGGCTTCCGGGTCAACACTCAGGTTCGTGTCGGAAACTTCAGAATCGATCTCGTGGTCGAGGGTGACAACGACCAGCGCATTGCCATCGAATGCGACGGGGATCGCTACCACGGGCCCGACAAGTGGCCAGATGACATGATGCGCCAGCGTATCCTTGAGCGTGCCGGTTGGACGATCTGGCGTTGTTTTGCCTCGCGTTTCGTTCGCAATCGGCAGGTAGTAGTCGATGAAGTTGCCGCATTTCTTGCCGCGCGGGGAATTGAACCGATCAACGATGGCGAAGAATGGATAAGCCGCCATACAGAATTGCGGACTTGGCGGCTTCCGTCGCCTGAAGATGCTGAGCCTGCACCTGCCGTAGGGCAATCACCGCCTGATGATGGTGAAACCGATGATGCTTGGCCGGCGCCAGCTCAAAATACGGGTGTCCTCAGCGCCGCCGAAGCGCCTGATTTCAATATGAACTTGACGCGTGTCACCGAGTCACAAGTTCAGGATGCCATTCTCAATCTGATGTCTGATAAGCTCGTTTGGTCCAATGGTGAGTTAAAAAGGGCGCTCGTGGACGTCTTGGCTCTGTCCGATGCTGATCGGGCACCCGCCAACTTTCGCCCGGGCGAGGAAAAGTGGGAAGAACTGGTAAACAATGCCCTTTCCCCTTCTCGTGGAAATTCGCTTCATTCAAAGGGCTTGGTCAAGAGCGCAGGGCGCGGCCTGCATGTCCTGTCTGATGACGATATGGCAGGGCCCGTCGACAAAGCCGCCGTGGTCCGCCCCTCCAGCCCCGAGGATGGCGAGAAAAGTTATTCGCCTCCTGCAATCGAAATCGGCACCGAATACCAAATCGCCTCTCTGGTTGTTCCATTGGAAGAGATCGAACAGATCTATCAGCCAGAGTATAAGCCAAGACTTGAAAGGCTGATCGACGCCACACTTCAGGCCGAGGGGCCAATGTATGAAGACATCCTGATTGAAAGGATCGCCCGCGCTCACAAAAAGGAGCGAGCAGGCCGGATTATTCAGGATATCGTTACACAGGCAATTTCCGATCGTCATCCATCGGTGCAAGAAGATGGCCGGAACGTGGTATTCCACGAAACGATGGATACTGGCCAGTTGGTTGCGTATCGACCGGCCCGATCAGATTGGCGATCTCACCGCGACATTCCTCTCATTGAACTCGCGAGCCTGGCGTTGCCTCTTGTCCGAAGAGGCAAGGCGGAAGCCGATGTCCTTGCCCATTTTGCACGGACTTTCAGCTTGGCTCGATTGCGGGAGCCTACGAGGAAGCGGTTTGAAGCTGCTATCGCAATGGCAAAAGCGACGCGCGAGAATTGATGTCAGGCTTGTGAACGCCCTGCGTTATCGCGGCCGTGCAAGAAAGCTGGCAGCCGTCGAACGTGGGCACCCCACTACTGAAGCTCAAACTACGGCAATTTAACATAAGAAATATTATCAAACTTTTATCGTTTTATAGGTGGATTCTATTTCGAAGTGCGAAATCCTAGGTTTTATAAGGGTTTGATCCCTTTTCCAGGAAGGCACGCAATGAACGGCTATCAGCATCTGGGTTTNGGTGGATTCTATTTCGAAGTGCGAAATCCTAGGTTTTATAAGGGTTTGATCCCTTTTCCAGGAAGGCACGCAATGAACGGCTATCAGCATCTGGGTTTGGACGAGCGGCGCGACATTTATCGATTGGCAGCAACCGGACGGTCAGCACAGCAAATTGCTGACGCGCTGTGTCGGCATCCTTCGACGATTTATCGAGAGCTCAAGCGCAACCGCCATCTGGATGAGAATCCGCTGTTTCGCGGCTATTTTCCGACTGTCGCACAGACCATGGCGCGCGGGCGTCGAGTTCGTGGCGGGAAGATCGCTCGCCAACCGGAACTCGCCGCTTATATCGCTGATCGCTTGTCGGCCGCCTGGTCGCCAGAACAGATTGCGGGTTACCTGCGGCGTCATCGGGGCAACCGGGAGGCGGTGTGCCACGAGACCATTTACCAATATGTCTATGGACCTGATGGACGCCACCAGAAGCTGTGGCGCCATCTTCCCGTTGCCCGCCGTTCTCGACGGCAGCGCTACGCTCGTAAGCCACGCGGTCTCCATATTCCTGTGGCCAATACGATCGGCGCACGTCCGCAGGAAATTGCGGATCGCAGCAGCTTCGGACATTGGGAAGGCGATCTCCTGATCTTCCGGAGAGAATATGGCAAAGCCAACCTCACCTCGCTGGTCGAACGCTGCAGCCGCTTCACCTTCCTCGCGCGTAATCCGAGCCGACATTCTGCCGGTGTCATGGCCGGGATCGATCGGCATTTGCGCGGCATCCCCCCTTCCCTCCGGCGTAGCATCACCTTTGATCGCGGCACGGAATTTGCGGCTTTTGCGACACTGCGAAACAGGCTCGGCGTCACCAGTTATTTCTGCTTACCGTCCGCGCCCTGGCAGAAAGGCGGCGTGGAAAATTGCAATGGCCGAATACGGCGCTTCCTGCCCTCCAACACCGACATTGCGCTCCTGTCGGACAAAGAGATCCAGGCCGTCGCCGATCGCCTCAACAGCACACCCCGCAAGTGCCTGGGCTATCGCACCCCGCACGAGGTCCTGGGAGAACAGATCGCCCTCCTCAAGGCCGGATAAATTTTGCCATCCGGGGTGGGGCTCGCCCCACCCCGGATGAAATGCTACGCATCACCTCGGGTGTCGCGCTTCAAATGGAAACCGCCA
>NZ_LTAB01000005.1:0-185210 GCF_001580035.1 Sphingobium sp. 22B
CCGCCCCGCCGCTGCGCAAGTCCGCAACGGAGGCCGAAGCGCCAAAGCCGGCCGCGCCGGCGCCGCAGGGCGGGCGGGCGGTGGCGCGGCATGCTGCGCCGGCGCGGCCGGCTTTGGCGCTTCGGCCTCCGTTGCGGACTTGCGCAGCGGCGGGGCGGCCTTTTTCGGCACTTCGTTGGCTTTCACCGGGGATGGGCGCGATTGCAGGCCCAGGCGGTGCGCCTTGCCGATCACGGCATTACGGCTGACCCCGCCCAGTTCGTCCGCGATCTGGCTGGCGGTCAGGCCCCGTTCCCACATTGCCTTGAGCTGGTCGATACGCTCGTCGGTCCAGGACAATGAATGACTCCTCAAAATTTCAAATTCGCGCCCTATATGGGGCGCGCCGGCCCGGGTTCAATTTCCCGTGCACAACGCCCTTGCGGCACAACCCCTCAGCCGATAGTCGATCCGACCATGAACGACCAGTCCAAAATTGCTGCTTCCCTGTCGCATCAGCCGCCTTTCCATGAGCCGGGCGAGTTGGTTATCCGCAACGTCAACTGGGCCGGAGCCCGCGCGCTGTACCGCAAGGAAGTGCGACGCTTCATGAAGGTGCAGCTCCAGACGATCTGGGCACCCGCCGTTACGACGCTGATGTTCCTGGTCATCTTCACCCTGGCGCTGGGCGGAGCCAACCGCCAGGTGCTGGGCGTGCCCTTCGCGGACTTCATCGCGCCGGGCCTGATGATCATGGGCATGATGAACAATGCGTTCGCGAACAGCAGCTTCTCCCTGCTGGCGGGCAAGATGCAGGGGACGCTGATCGATTATCTGATGCCGCCGCTGTCGGTCAGCGAATTGCTGCTGGCGCTGGTGGGCGCGGCGGTGACGCGCGCCTTCTGCGTCGGCCTGGCGCTATGGGGAGCTATGGCGCTGTGGCCGGGGGTGCATGTGACCCCGGCGCATCCCTGGGCGATCCTCTGGTTCGGGCTGATGGGCGCGGGGTTGACCGCCTTCATCGGCGTGCTGACCTCCATCTGGGCGGAAAAGTTCGACCATGCCGCCGCCATCACCAATTTCGTGATCGGGCCGATGACGCTGCTGTCGGGGACCTTCTATTCCATCGACCGCCTCGCGCCCGTCTTCCGCGCGATCAGCCACGCCAACCCCTTCTTCTACGCCATTTCAGGCTTCCGTTACGGCTTCGTCGCGGCGGCGGACGGCGATGTCGTGGTGGGCAGCCTGGTGCTGCTGGGGCTGAATATCGCGCTTGGAATGCTGTGCTACGCGCTGCTCAAGCGCGGGTGGAAACTGAAGGCCTGAAAATAGCGGCACGTGCTCCTGCGCAGGCAGGAGCGCATATTCTATCACATCAACCCGGCTATCACCGGCACCACCAGCGTCAGGACAAGCAAGGCAAGAACCGCCACCACCCAATGATGCAGCCGGGGAAGGCCGCGTTCATCGCGCCTTCGCTCTGGCTTCAGCAGCATCAGGCAGAAACGCCCTTGCCTCCGACCCGAGTCAGCGCAAAGCCAGCCGCCTCGGCTTCCCGGCGCGGGTAGATGTTGCGCAGGTCGACCAGCACCGGTCCGTTCATCGAAGCCGCCAGCCGCTTGAGGTCCAGCGCCCGAAACGCATCCCACTCCGTCACCAATACCAGCGCGTCCGCCCCGGTCGCCGCCTCATAGGCATCCTTCGCCATGGTCACGCTGGGCATTAGTGGCGCGGCGACCTCCATGCCCTCGGGATCATAGGCGACGATCTTCGCCCCCGCATCCTCCAGCGCCTGCACGATGGCCAGGCTTGGCGCATCGCGCATGTCGTCGGTATTGGGCTTGAAGGTCAGGCCCAGCAGCGCCACGGTTTTGCCCCGCGCCTCGCCGCCCAGCGCCTTCACGATCTTGCGCCCCATGGCCCGCTTGCGCAGGTCGTTCACCTGCACGACGGTCTCGACGATACGGATCGGCGTGTCGTAATCCTGCCCCGTCTTCACCAGCGCCAGCGTATCCTTGGGGAAGCAGGAGCCGCCATAGCCTGGGCCAGCATGCAGGAATTTCGACCCGATCCGGTTATCCAGGCCGATCCCCCGCGACACGTCCTGCACCTCCGCGCCGACCGCTTCGCACAGGTCCGCCATCTCGTTGATGAAGGTGATCTTGGTCGCCAGGAAGGCGTTGGCTGCATATTTGATCAACTCGGCCGTCCGCCGCCCGGTGAACATCACCGGCGCCTGGTTGAGGTTCAGCGGCCGATAGACCTGCGCCATCACATCGATGGCCCGCTGGCTGCCGGTGGTGCCGACCACGACCCGGTCCGGCCGCTTGAAATCCCCGATGGCCGCGCCTTCGCGCAGGAATTCGGGATTGGATACGACCTGGATGTCCAGATCGGGGCGCGCTTCCCGGACGATCCGCTCGACCTCGTCGCCGGTACCGACCGGGACGGTGGACTTGGTGACGATAACGGTCGGCCCATCCAGCGACTCCGCGATTTCCTTGGCCGCCGCATAGACATAGCTCAGGTCCGCATGCCCGTCGCCGCGCCGCGAGGGCGTGCCCACGGCGATGAAGATCGCGTCCGCGCCCTTCACCCCCTTCGCCAGATCGGTGGTGAAGCTCAGCCTTCCGGCCGCTGCATTGCTGCCTACCAGATGGTCCAGACCCGGCTCGAAAATTGGCATGCGTCCGGATTCGATTGCGGCGATCTTGCCCGCATCCTTGTCCACGCACACCACGTCATGGCCGAAATCGGCAAAGCAGGCGCCTGACACCAGCCCGACATAGCCCGTGCCGATCATCGTGATCTTCATAAAATAACTGAGCCCTCGATTGGGAAGTGGTCTGGCTGGCCTCTAGCACAGCTTCTCTCCCGTGCGAAAGCGGGCGTCGGGATTACCCATGTTCAGGGGATGGTTACCATTTTCTGCCAGACACTTACCCGAAAGACGGCTTGCAAAGGCGGGAAAATGGCAAAGGACGGCAAATGAAGGTTGCGCTGGTGTTCGGGACGCGCCCCGAGGCGATCAAGCTGTTTCCAGTGATCCACGCGCTGCGGGGGCGGGAGGATGTCGAAACCCGCGTGATCGTGACCGCGCAGCATCGCGGCCTGCTGGACCAGGTGCTGGAGATCGCCGGGATCGCCCCGGACATCGATCTGGATGTGATGGTGCCGAACCAGACGCTGGACGGCCTGACGGCGAAGTTGATCGTGGAACTGGGCAAGGCCTTCGACGAAGAGAAGCCCGATCGCGTGGTCGTGCATGGCGATACCCTTACCACCATGGTCGCCAGCCTTGCCGCCTATTACCGCAAGATTCCCGTCGCCCATGTCGAGGCGGGCCTGCGCAGCGGCGACATCCACCACCCTTGGCCGGAGGAGGTGAACCGCCGCGTCGTCGCCTGCATCGCGGACATGAATTTCGCGCCGACCCAGGCAGCCGCCGACGCGCTGCTGGCGGAAAATCGCGATGCTGCGACCATATATGTAACCGGCAACACGGTGATCGACGCGCTGCTGGCCACCCGCAAGCGCGTGCTGGCCGAACCCCATCTCGCGTCGGGACTCGACAGCCTGGCCCAGCGCTTCGCCGGAAAGCGGATCGTCGCCGTCACCAGCCACCGGCGTGAGAATTTCGGCGGCGGGATGGAGGCGATTGCCCGATCGATCGCCGAAATCGCCGCGCGTCCCGATGTGGCCGTGATCTTCCCCGTCCACCCCAATCCCCATGTGCGCCCTGTCATGGATACCGTGCTGGGGAGCCTTCCCAATGTCGCGATGATCGAGCCGCTGGATTATCCCCATTTCGTTCGCCTGCTGGACCTGTGCCATCTCGTCCTGACCGACAGCGGCGGCGTGCAGGAGGAGGCGCCTTCGCTCGGCAAGCCCGTGCTGGTGATGCGCGAGACCACGGAGCGCCCCGAAGGGGTGACGGCGGGCACCGCGAAACTGGTCGGCACCGATCGAATAAAGATCGTCCGCTCGGTCTTTGCCCTGCTGGATGACGAAGCCGCCTACGCCGCCATGTCCCGCGCCCACAACCCCTTCGGAGACGGTCACGCGTCGGAGCGCATCGCAGACATCATAGCCGCGAGCGCGCAGGCTGAGAATATGGAAGAGGCGGCCTAAACTCGATTGGGAACTGACGGTCCGTTACCGAAATCTTCAGCATTTCCCGCCACAAACGGATGGAAT
This sequence comes from Sphingobium sp. 22B, assembly GCF_001580035.1. Taxonomy (NCBI): domain Bacteria; kingdom Pseudomonadati; phylum Pseudomonadota; class Alphaproteobacteria; order Sphingomonadales; family Sphingobiaceae; genus Sphingobium; species Sphingobium sp. 22B. The sequence goes on from NZ_LTAB01000005.1 coordinate 4,177, forward strand.
TCAAAAGCTTCCACAGGACCCCCATGCCCCTCGACAAGCTCCAGCAGAAGGTATCCGTCATCGGCCTCGGCTATATCGGCCTGCCGACCGCCGCCCTGATCGCGCGCGGCGGCGCGCAGGTCGTCGGCGTGGACGTCAGCGCCCATGTCGTGGAGACGGTCAACTCCGGTCGCGTGCATATCGAGGAAGTCGATCTCGACGGCCTCGTCCAGGGCGTGGTCTCTCGCGGCAATCTCCGCGCCAGTCTGGAAGTCGAGCCGAGCGATGTCTTCATCATCGCGGTGCCGACTCCCGTGGCCGAAGACCGCGCGCCGGACATCAGCCACGTCCTCAAGGCCGCCCGCACTGTCGCTGAGGTTCTGAAGGCCGGCGATACCGTCATTCTAGAATCCACCTCGCCGGTCGGCACCACCGAAGCCATGCGCGATCTTTTCGCCCAGATCCGCCCCGACCTGAAGATGCCCGAACCTGGCGTGGCGGGCGACATCGCCATCGCCTATTGCCCCGAACGCGTCCTGCCTGGCCGCATCCTCGTCGAACTGATCGACAATGACCGCTGCATCGGCGGCATCACGCCCCGCTGCGCCCGCAAGGCGCTGGGCTTCTACCGCCAGTTCGTGCGCGGGGCCTGCATCACCACCAGCGCCCGCGCCGCCGAAATGGTGAAGCTGGTCGAAAACAGCTTCCGCGACGTCAACATCGCCTTCGCCAATGAATTGTCCGTCATCGCGGAACGCATGGACATAGACGTGTGGGAAGTCATCCGCCTCGCCAACCGTCATCCCCGTGTCAACATCCTCCAGCCCGGCCCCGGCGTCGGCGGCCACTGCATCGCGGTCGACCCCTGGTTCATCGTCCATGGCGACCCGGAAAACAGCCGCCTCATCCGCACGGCCCGCGAAGTCAATGACGGCAAGACCGACCATGTGGTCGCGAAGGCCTCCGACCTGATCGACGAGTTTCCCGGCGAGGACATCGCCTGCCTTGGCCTCGCCTTCAAACCCAATATCGACGATTTCCGCGAAAGCCCGGCCGTGAAGGTCGCGGCGCGTCTCGCAAAACGCTATGGCCGCCGCATCAAGCTGGTCGAACCCTATGCCCATGATCTGCCGATGGAGTTCGCCGGAACGGGCGCTGAACTTATCGATCTCGATACGGCTCTGGAACAATGCGGCGTTTTCGTCATTCTTGTCGATCATGACATGTTCAAATCGGTTCCGGTGGACGAACGCGCCGACAAGGCGGTTTACGACACGCGCGGCGTCTGGCCGGATCAGCCACGGCGGCCGACCGCGGGTCAGGTTGTCCCGGATCAGGCCCGGATCGCCATCTGATCGGGCGCTCCGCGCCCTCCTTCGTCCAGCCGATGGTTGCCATGTTCCCGTCGCGCCGTTAACCCCGCCCGCAATGGCAGGCCTTGTGCGTGCCCACTGAATTGCGGGGGATTTAAGCGGCATGAAGCGGCCGACCGACAGCAGGAGCCAAGCGCTGGTCATGATCATGGCCTGCATCTGGCTCGGTGCCTGCTCGACCGTGGAGGACGCGCCGAAGGGGGAAGCCGCTTATGCCGCCATTCCGGCGGCTCCTGCTGTGGGGATGGACTATCGCATATCCCCCGACGATGTCTTGCGCATCCAGGTCTATCATGAACCGGGCCTTTCGCTGGAGGACGCGCAGGTGACGGCTGCGGGCATGGTTCGCATGCCGCTGGTGGGCGATGTTTCCGTCGCCGGCCTGTCCGCCAGCGAAGCATCGGACGTCATCGCCGGGCGGCTGGGCGAGCGCTATCTGGTTTCCCCGCAAGTGACGGTATTCGTCAAGAAGGCGGTGGGTCGCCGCATCACCGTGGATGGGGAGGTTCGCGAACCGGGCCTTTTCCCGGTGGACGGCCGACTGGGGCTGTTGCAGGCGGTCGCGATGGCCAAGGGGCCGACGCGCCTTGCCAGCCTGGGCCAGATCGTCGTGGTCCGGCAATCGGACGGCGAGCGCAAGGCGGCGATGTTCGACCTGGGGGCGATCCGCAGGGGCGAGGCGCCCGATCCTGAAATCCTGCCGGGCGACACCATCATCGTCGGCCTCTCGCGCGCCAAGGCGATATTGGGCGGAACGCTGCTGGCGCTGCCTGCGGTCGGCGCCGGATTCGTCGTGCTGGATGGAGGACTCTGATGGCGCGGCCAGGTCTGCTGATCGACGATAGCGGCGCGTCCACTTCCATGGAGGGACGTGCAGCGCGCTTCGCCGCGGCGGCGAGCGGGGCGTGGACGGCGGTGCGGCGGCATCGCATCATCCTGTTCGTCACCATGGCGCTTTGCGTGCTGGCAGGCGTGGTCTTCATCCTGCTGTCGACGCCCGATTATCGCGCCACCGCCTCCGTCGAGGTGGAGGATGTCCCCGCCGGCGCCGCTGGGGCGGCCGCTGCGCAGCGACAGGCGACGCCGTCCGACAATGAAGCGTTGATGCAGACCGAACTGGAAGTGCTGCGCAGCCGCGCCCTGGCGGAAGATGTGGCCCGCGAACTGGCCTTGATCGGCAGCCGCACCTTCTTCGACGGCATGAACGTGCGCCGGCCGGAGCAGGGGACGGGCGCGCTCAGCCAGCGGCAGGTCGAGACCGAGACCGTTGTAGGCCTGCTGCGCGATAATCTGCATGTCGAACTGCCCGGCAAGTCGCGGGTCATCCGCATCAGCTTCACCAGCGCCGATCCGGTGCTGTCGGCGCGCGTCGCCAACAGCTATGCCGACAGCCTGATCCGCGCCGATCTGAAGCGAGGCTTCGAATCCGGTGTTCAGGCGCGGCGATTCCTGCTCGGCGAACTGGACGGAGCGCGGAAGGATCTGGAACGGGCGGAGCGCGACCTGGCGGTCTATGCCGCCAATGCGGGCGCTATGGCGCTGCCCGGATCGAGGGAGGCCGGATCGAAGGAGGCCGGATCGAAGGAGGATGACGGCGATCCGTCTCCCGAGGTCACGATCGCGACACGGCTGGCGCAACTCAACGCCTTCCGTGCGCAGGCGACCGCCGACCGCATCGCCGCGCAGAAGCGCTGGGAAAGCGCCCGCATGTCGAGTGTAGAGACGCTGCCGGAAGTGCTGAACAACGGCGCGATGCAGCAGATCATGACGGAAAGGGCGCAGGCGCGGGCGCAGGTCGTGCAGGAACGCCAGTTCCGCAAGGATGCCCACCCCGAAATGCGTGAGGCCCGCGCCCGGCTGGCCGCGCTGGACGATCAGGCGGAGGGCATGGCCAACACGATCCGCGCCTCGCTCAAGGAACAGTTCGATGTCGCCGTGCATGGCGAGAAGCAGATCCAGTCCGAAATCGCCAAGGTCGAGCGGCAGGCCCGGGCCGAACGCGGGCGCGGCGTGCAGATGAGCATATTGGAGCGGCAGGTCGACACCTATCGCCTGCTGCACGACAGCCTGCTCCAGCGTTATCGCGACATGGCATCGCAGGCAGGCTTCCAGGCAGGCCGCATCCAGCCGCTGGACCGGGCGGCGGTCCCTTCGCGGCCTTCTTCCCCCAATATCGGCGTCACCATGCTGTTCGCTTCGCTGGGTGGGTTGATCCTCGGGCTGATGGCGGTGGCGGGGCGGCATATCTTCGACGACGCCGTGACCTCCGCCGACACGCTTGTGGAGCGGGTGAACCTGCCGCTGCTCGGCGCGGTTCCGGCGGGGGAGAAGCCGGGGGCGGAGATTTTCGCGCCGATGGCTTCTTCGCTGCTTCTGGGTTCTGCGGCCGGTCTGCCGCGTTCCATACTCGTCACCAGCGCGCAGGAAGGGGAGGGGAAGTCCTCCACCCTCCATGCCCTGGCCAGGGCGCTGGCAAAACTCGACAAGCGGGTGCTGGTGATCGACGCCGATATGCGGCGGCCCAAGCAGCACAGCCTGTTCGGCATATCGCCCGCTCGTGGGATCAGCGAGTTGATGACTGGCCAGGCCAGGATGGACGACGTCATCGTGGATAGCGGCGTACCGGGCGTGGCTTTGCTGCCCTGCGGGGCGATCCCGCCCAATCCGGCGGAATTGCTGGTCACGCCCGCCATGGATTCCCTGCTGGCGACCGTTCGGGAACGCTATGACACGGTGCTGATCGATGCGCCGCCCATTCTCGGCCTGTCGGATGCCTGCCTGCTGGCGAGCAAGGCGCAGGTGACGTTGCTGGTGGTAGAATGGGGCCGCAATCATCATGGCGGCCTGCGCGTCGCCGTCGATCGCTTGCGCCGGGCGGGGGGCGCGATCATTGGCGCGATCCTCACCAAGCAGGAAGGCCGCGCCTTCGAATATGACTATCATCGCGGCGGGTGAGCCAAGTAGCGCGGCGCGACTTCGGCGAAGATTTGCTTAGCCCGCTATGCAATGGCGGCGCGTGGAGTGTTACGGCACAAAGCTGTTCATGGATTGAACGCTCTGGCTGACAACGGCGCAATTGCATGCCGAAAGTCGGTTCAGCAAGCCGGGCCATATCCCTTGGCTTCAGGCCCGGGCAAGCAGCCCTTCCACCAGTCCTTCGAACAGCCGTCGGCCATCGGTCGCACCATGGGCCGGCTCTATCACCCGCTCCGGGTGCGGCATCATGCCCAGCACATTGCCGGCCTCGTTCAGGATAGCCGCGATGTTCCGCGCCGATCCGTTGACGCTCTCCGCATAGCGCAGCGCCACGCGGCCTTCGCCTTCCAGCCGGTCCAGCGTTTGCGCATCGGCAAAATAATTGCCGTCATGATGCGCCACCGGAAAGCTGATCGCCTCGCCAGCCTCATAGCGGCTGGTGAAGGCGCTCTGCGCATTCTCGACCGTCAGCACCACGTCGCGGCAGACGAAATGCCCGCCCGCATTGCGCAGCAGCGCACCGGGCAACAGGCCGCTCTCCGTCAGCACCTGGAAACCGTTGCAGATGCCCAGCACATAGGCCCCGCGATCCGCCGCCTTCGCCACTGCCTGCATCACCGGCGAACGGGCCGCCATCGCGCCGGAACGCAGATAGTCGCCATAGGAAAAGCCGCCCGGCACGCCGATCAGGTCGAGATCGTCGGGCAGTTCCGTGTCGCGGTGCCAGATCATGGCAGGCCTTGTCCCGGTCGCCGTCTCGAACGCCACGGCGAGGTCGCGGTCGCAATTGCTGCCGGGAAAGACGATGACGGCGCTCTTCATGGCTCAGGCCTTTTCGATGCGGTAGTTTTCGATCACCGTGTTCGCCAGCAGCTTGCGGCACATGGCGTCGATGTCCTCGTCGCTGGTGCCGTCGGCCAGGTCCAGTTCGATCAGCTTGCCCGCGCGCACATCATTGACGCCGCCGAAGCCAAGGCCTTCCAGCGCGTGATGGATCGCCTTGCCCTGCGGGTCGAGGACACCGCCCTTGAGGGTGACGAAGATGCGGGCTTTCATGAGTGTGGAACTCCGTAAAACAGGCTTTCGCGCACCCCCAGGGCATTCTGCCTGCAGAATGCGCAAGCCGTGAAAACCGGAGGGCTGGCGATCGTTTGAATCGTCCAGCCCTCTAGTCCCGGAGCGCCCGGCAAGCAAGGCATTATGCTTTTGTTAGCGGCCATGGCGTTATCCATCCCGCAGAGGGAAGGATTTTCGCATGGCCGGTCTTGCTTTGGCGATGTTCGTGGGGCTTTTCGCCTTCGGTCAGCAGGTCATGGGCTATGACGATCCCCATGGCCGGGTTCAGCTGGCGCTTCTGGCGACCTTCACCTTCGGCGTCCTGATCGGCTATCGCGCGCATAGTTGACGCGCAGGCGCCAAACGCCGCAAAAAAGATGCTCCCCCAACGGGCCGCCTTGCTTTAGGCGGAGCGCCATGAATCCGGATTATCTCTATTATGCCTGCGCCATAAGCGCGGTGATCCTGTCGGGCCTTGCCAAGGGCGGATTTGCCGGGGTTGGCGCGCTGGCCATGCCGATCCTCGCCCTGGGCGTCGATCCCGTGCGGGGAGCGGCGATCATGCTGCCCATTCTGATCCTGCAGGATGTGGTCGGCGTCTGGTCGTTCCGGCATAGCTGGGACCGGCATGTCCTTAAGGTCATGTTGCCCGGCATGGCGGCCGGCGTAGGGCTGGGCTATTTCTTCGCCGCCCGCGTGTCCGAAATCGCGGTGATGGGCGTGCTGGGCCTGATTTCGACATTGTTCGGCCTGCATCGGCTCTGGATCGAGCGGGGCGGCGCGATCGTGTTGCCGTCGACCTCGCCCTCATGGGTGGGCGTGCTGCTCGGCGTGGCGAGCGGCTTCACCAGCCAGATCGCGCATGCCGGGGCGCCGCCCTTCCAGATGTGGGTTTTGCCCAAGCGCCTGTCGCGCGACGTTCTGGTGGGGACGACCGCGATCGCCTTTGCGGTGACGAACTGGATGAAGGTGCCGGCCTATGCCGCCCTGGGGCAGTTCACCAGGGCGAACCTGCTGGCGACGGCGATGCTGATCCCGCTTGCCGTCGTGTCGACCATGGCCGGCGTGGCGTTGGTGCGGCGCTTCGATCCCGCCCGCTTCTACACGCTGATCTATGTGCTGATGGTGTTGCTGGGGATCAAGCTGATGACGGACGCGCTGCTCGCCTGAGCCGCGCGTCCGGATTCCCATCAGTCCTTGCCGCGCTTCTTGCGATGGGTGTCGAGGTCGAGGACGGTTGTATCCACGCCCTCCGGCATCAGGCCCAGGCGCCGGGCGACTTCCTGATAGGCCTCGACTTCGCCGCCCAGATCGCGGCGGAAACGGTCCTTGTCCAGCTTCTCGCCGGTCGCCATGTCCCAGAGGCGGCAACCGTCGGGGCTGATCTCGTCCGCAAGGATGATGCGGCTATAGTCGCCGTCCCACAGGCGACCGAATTCCAGCTTGAAGTCGATCAGGCGAATGCCGATGCCCGCGAACAGGCCGCACATGAAGTCGTTGATGCGGATCGCCATGTCGGCAATGTCGTGCATTTCGTCCTGGCTGGCCCATCCGAAGCAGGCGATATGCTCTTCGGACACCAGCGGGTCGCCCAGCGCGTCGTCCTTGTAGCAATATTCGATGAGCGTGCGGGGAAGCTGCGTTCCCTCCTCGATCCCCAGCTTCTTGCTGAGCGAACCTGCGGCGACGTTGCGCACGACCACCTCGATCGGCACGATTTCCACCTGACGGACGAGTTGTTCGCGCATGTTGAGGCGGCGGATGAAGTGGGTAGGAACGCCGATCTGGCCGAGCAGGGTGAAGATATGCTCGGAAATCCGGTTGTTGAGCACGCCCTTGCCCGAAATCGTGCCCTTCTTCTGGGCGTTGAAGGCGGTCGCGTCATCCTTGAAATATTGGATGATCGTACCCGGCTCGGGGCCTTCATAAAGGATCTTTGCCTTGCCTTCGTAGATCTGGCGGCGACGGGCCATATGCGGTTCCTGTCTTCCCAATAAAGAATGTGCCCCGGCAAACGCGAATCGGGAAGGATCAGCGGGTGCCGGGGCTGCTTGGGCTGGCCCTTAGACCAAAAGGGGCGGGGGTGCAAATGGGCGAGTTCCGGCGAGGGAGCCCGCTACAGCACGTCGCCGAACATGAACCAGATCAGCGCCAGCCAGGCCAGAAGGCCGACCACGCCCAATATGACGCCCGATCTGGCGCGAATGGCGGCCAGGGCACCGCCCGCTTCATCCTCATCATCCATCGGCCCGACTGTAGCGGCGCTGGCGGGAAAGTTAAGCCGGTTGCGCCTCCTGTTTCACCTCGCCATTGCGTTGGACCGCCATCAGCCGCTCCGTGAAGCGCTGCCGCCACCAGCTTATGTCCTGCTTTTCGACACTGTCCATCATGGCGCGCCATCGCCGCTTGCGCTCGTCCAGCGGCATGGAGAGCGCGCGGGTGATGGCGTCGGACATCTCCTCCGGACTATAGGGATTGATCAGCAGCGCGTCCTTGAGCTGCTGGGCGGCGCCGGCGAAGCGCGACAGGATGAGGACGCCGGGATCGTCCGGATTCTGCGCGGCGACATATTCCTTGGCGACCAGGTTCATGCCGTCGCGCAGCGGCGTGACGAGTCCGATCTTCGCCGCGCGGTAGATGCCGGCCAGCTTGTCGCGCGGATAGCCCTGATTGACGTAGCGGATGGGGGTCCAGTCCACATCGCTATATTCCCCGTTGATGCGGCCGGCGAGCGCATCCAGGGTTGCGCGGATCTGCTGATAGCTCTCCACCTCGCCGCGGGAAGGCGGGGCGATCTGCGTCAGGACGACGTTGCGATGCTGTTCGCTATGATCCTTCAGGAAGCGGGCGTAGCCGTTGAACCGTTCCTCCAGTCCCTTGCTATAGTCCAGACGGTCGACGCCCACGATCATCGCGCGATCCTGCAGCGACCGGCGGACCTTTTCATACATGTCCTTGGCCGCATCGCTGACGGCGGCGCTGGCATATTCCTGTGCGTTGATGCCGATGGGGCAGGCGATCGCCTGAATCGTCCGCTTGCCCAGCGTCACGAAATCGCCGTCCACCGAACCGCCCATTTCGCGTTCGACATAATGGCGGAAGGATTCCAGCCATTCCTCGGTATGGAACCCCACGACATCATAGGCGAAAAGCGCCTGCACCAGCTTGCTGTGGTGGGGCAGCGACACAAGCAGCCGGGTCGGCGGCCATGGGATGTGCAGGAAGAAGCCCATGCGATTGTCATGGCCCCGGTCGCGCAGCATCCGGCCGAGCGGGATCATGTGGTAATCCTGGACCCAGATGATGTCTTCCGGTTCGATCAGCGGGCTGGTCGTGTCCGCGAAGCGTTGGTTGACGCGGTTATACCCGCCTTCGAAATCGCGCGCATATTCGGCCAGGTCTATCCGGAAGTGGAACAGCGGCCAGAGGGTCTTGTTGGCATAGCCATTATAATATTCGTCGACATCCTGCTCCTCCAGGTCGATGGTCGCGGTCTTGACCCCTTCATCCTCCGAAAAGCCGATCTGCCCGGTGAAATTCTCCGTGATCTCGCCGGACCAGCCGACCCAGATGCCGCGGCTTTCGCGCAGCGCCTGGGAAAGCGCGACGGCCAGGCCGCCCTGGTTGCCGTTCTTGGTCGGGCGGCTGACCCGGTTCGAAATGACTATCAGGCGGCTCATGCCAAGCGCCTCCATGCCAAGCGCTTCATCGCATCACGCTCCACGGTTTGCTCAAGAGCACGGCGCAATTGATGATGCCGACCAATGAGTAGGTTTGGGGATAGTTCCCCCACAATTCCCCGGTGACGGGATCGATGTCTTCGGAAAGCAGACCGGCGGCGGTGCGGCGGGACAGCATCTCCTCGAACAGGGCGCGCGCCTCCTCGCTGCGGCCGGTCCGATGCAGGGCCTCTATCAGCCAGAAGGTGCAGACGTTGAAGGCGGTGACGGGCTCCCCGAAATCGTCCGGCGCGCTGTAGCGCAGCATGTCGTTGCCCCGGCGCAGGTCCTTTTCCAGCGCCTTCAGCGTTCCGATGAACATGGGATTGTCCGCCGTCAGGAAGCGCAGGTCGATCAGCTGGAGCAGGGAGGCGTCCCTCGCATCGTCCTCGAAATTGGCGGAGATGGCGTTGCTGTCCGTCCGCCAGGCCGACTGGAGGATGCGGGCCTTCATGATTTCCGCCCGCTCGCGCCAATGGACTTCGCGGTCCGGCAGCCCAAGGGCGGCTGCCGCATGGGCGAGGCGGTCGCACGCCGCCCAGCACATCACCGCGCTGTAGCTGTGGACATGCGCGCGGGTGCGCAGTTCCCACAGGCCGGCATCGGGCTTGTCATAGACCTGCCAGGCGCGCTCGCCCACGGCTTCCAGCGCTTCGAAGTCCGACAGCCCCGCCATGCGCAGCAGGCGCTGGTCGATGAAGCCCTGCACGGAGGAGAGGACGATCTGCCCATAGGCGTCGTGCTGTACCTGGGAATAGGCGGCATTGCCGACGCGCACCGGCCCCATGCCGCGATAGCCGGGCAGGTTCTGCGCCTCCCGCTCCTCCAGCGTGGCGTTGCCGCGCACGTCGTAGAGCGGCTGGATATGGCCGCCCCGCGCGCCGTCGACGATGTTGCGGAGATAGACGAGATAGCTTTCCAGAACGTCCAGCGCGCCCAGCCGGTTCAGCGCCTCCACCGTATAATAGGCGTCCCTGATCCAGCAGTAGCGATAGTCCCAGTTGCGGCCGCTGTCGGCATGTTCGGGGATGCTGGTGGTCAGCGCGGCGACGATGGCGCCGGTCTCCTCATGCTGGCAGAGCTTGAGCGTGATGGCGGAACGGATCACCGCCTCCTGCCACTCGGCCGGAATGGCCAGGCTTCGCACCCAGATCTGCCATTCGTGGATCGTGTCGTCCAGCATCCGCTCCACCGCGGGGCGGAGGGCGTCGGAAAAGCTCTCGTCCGGCCCCAGGAAGAAATGCATGTCATGTTCCAGCCGGAACCAGCTTTCCTGGGAAATCAGGCCGATGGGCGCATTGGTGGACATGCGCATCGCCATGTAGGACAGCACCAGCCGGATATGGTTGGAGCCATAGCTGATCGGCACCTTTTCCGAATGCCAGGAGGTGGTGGGGCGCAGCCTGACGCGGATGCGCGGGCTGCCCGATACGGGCCGGACGACGCGGGCGAACGCGACGGGGCGATACATCCGCCCCTGATGCTTGTGGCGCGGGCAGAAATCGTAAAGCTCTATCGCATTGCCCTGCGCGTCGGTCTGGCGCGTCACCAGCACAGGCGTGTTGCGGATATAATGCTGCTCGATCCGGGCGCAGTTCTCCAGCTCTATGGCCCAGAAGCCCCGCGAATCCGGTTGGTCCCAGGCGGCATCGTCCAGCAGTGCCGAGAATACGGGATCGCCGTCGACGCGGGGGACGCAGGCCCATATCATCCGCCCGGCCCGGTCGATCAGCGCCGATGCCTGGCAATTGCCGATGGGCCACAGGTCGAGCGTGCGCTCATCCCCGCCCGGAAGGTCGTTTTTCTGCGTTTCTATCGGTCCGTCCCCCTTGTTCGTGCACGACAGGGGCGCCGGACCATCGGATCAGTCGGTGCCAGCGACCCCCTGGGCAAGATAATGCCTGACGGCGGCAACCTGTTCCAAAGAGAATGCGGCGAGCGTCGCCCTGGGCACGCCGACGAGAATGCCGGAGCCGCCCAGATCGCGTGCGACGGCAAAGCCCTCCTCATCGGTGACGTCGTCCCCGATGAACAGCGGCGTGCCGCCGGCCATGGGTGCGCGGCGCATCAGCGCGCGGACGGCGCTGCCCTTGTCGGCGCCGCCGGGACGCAGTTCGTAGAGCATCTTGCCCGGCTGGAGCGCGAGGTCGAGCCGATCCGCCAGGCTGGCGGCCAGATCGCCTGCTTCCCGGCCCCATTGCGGGGCGCCGCGGAAATGAAGGCCGACGCTGATCGTCTTGCGTTCGACGAGGACGCCGGCCTTTCCGGCCGCGAAGGTCTGGAAGGCGGCTTCCGCCTCATCGATCGCGGGGAGGCGGGCAGGCGCTTCTACGGGGCGGCCAGGTTCCGCCAGTTCCAGCCCATGGGTGCCGGCGAGCAGGAACTGCCCGAAGCCGAAATCGCGCAGCGTCGCGACGGATCGGCCGCTGACGATGGCAAGCCGCCCATCCAGCCGGTCGCGCAGACGGCCGAGCAGGGCGAGCAGATCGTCATCCACCTCCACGCCGTCGGGCGTATCGGCTATCGGGGCCAGCGTTCCGTCGAAGTCGAGGAACAGCGCGGCCCCTGTCAGCAGCCGGGGCGGCGGAGGGGGAAGATCGGGAACAGGGGAAAGGCGGGAATCGGACACGCGCGCAAGTTGGCGTGTGGCGCGGATTGTGCAACCCCCGTCGCACCATGTTCGCGATTTTCGAGGGGCTTCATCGCCGTTCCTCGATCCAGGGGGCAGACCAGGCGATGCGGTGGAGCGCGCAGAAGGCCTGCATGATGGCGGCGATCAGGCCGGGGCGATTCCGGGCGGCTTCGTGGCCGTTGGGGGACAGCCGGGCGTCCTTGGACAAGTGCATGGCAAGGCTCCTTTTCCATGAATGATCCGGAGAATGGATTTCGTTTCGTGGGAATTCCTATCGCTCTTTTCCGGTGGGGCGGCCAACAAAAGGATGGACGCGAATCATAAGGCTGGCTTATCCATGGCGGATGAGCCAGTTGCCGCCCCTATCCGCCGTCCGCGTGTTCGAGGCCGCCGCGCGGCTGGAGAATTTCACGGTTGCGGCGCAGGAGCTGGGGATGACCCAGGCGGCCGTCAGTTATCAGGTGAAATTGCTGGAGGAGCGGCTGGGCATCAGCCTGTTCCAGAGGGCGGGGCGGAAAGTGGCACTGACCGACAAGGGGCGGGAGATCGCCACGATCCTGTCCCGCGCCTTCGACCAGATGCGGGAAGGGTTCGCCGCGCTGACGCAGGACCATTCGACGATCCTGACGATCAGTTGCACCAACAGTTTCGCGCATCTGTGGCTGGCGCAGCGCATCGGCACGTTCCAGATGCGCCAGCCGGGGCTGGCCGTGCGGATCGACGCGACCGACCGGGTGGTGGACTTCGCCCGCGACGGCGTGGACGTGGCGGTGCGGGGCGGGCGGGGCGATTGGCCGGGGCTGGAGGCGAAGCTGCTGACCCACAACCGGCTGGCGCCGCTGTGCAGCCCGTCATGGCTGGCGGCGAATGGGCCGATCGCCGATGCGCGGGCGCTGCACGCCATGCCGCGCCTGTCGCCGGACGACATGTGGTGGCATGAATGGTTCGCCGCCATGGGGGTGGAAGCGGACGGCAAGGGGCTGCCGCCCGCTATCGCGCTCGATTCCCAGGTGATGGAGGGGCGCGCCGCCATGGCGGGGCAGGGCGTGGCCATCGTCAATCCCTTCCTGTGGAAAACCGAGGTGGAGGCCGGGTTGCTGGTGGAGGCCCTGCCATCCTATGTCCGGGAACGGGCGAGCTATTGGGTGGTCTATCCGCCCCATGCCCGCAACACCGCCAAGGTGAAGGCCTTTCGCGACTGGATCGGCGCGGAGTTCGCGCGGGAGATCGCGGCGGACCCGGAGGCGCGGTTTTTGCCGCGGTGATAGGAGTTGATGTCGCGTGTTCCTGCGGAGGCGGGAAATCAGTTCTGCTCTAGGCCGCGTGGGCGAGTTCGGAATGTCGGGAAAGGCCGATTCAGGACATTCCCCTCCCGTAAACGGGAGGGGTTAGGGGTGGGCGCGAGCGGAGCGAGCTTCCAGCTTAGCCCTTGAAAATTCACGCTGATGTCGCGCCAGCCCACCCCCTAGCCCCCTCCCGCCTGCGGGAGGGGGAATGTCCGCTTTCCACCCGGATCACTCAATCCGGGGGGTCTTGCATTTGTCCACGCTGCCTGGCGTGAAAGGGCGACAGCTGAACCGGGCTCTCATGAGCCACTTGTTTCCTTCGAGTGCCTTCGCAGGAGTACGGTGGGATTAAACCCCGTTTCCGTTTTGTCGCGGCGCTGCTATTCCCCGTTGCGATGACCGAATTTCGCGACCCGTTCGACGCTATCAAGGATCACCCGTTCGACGATGCGCTGTCCCAGCGCTACCTCGTCTATGCGCTCTCCACCATCACGGCGCGGTCGTTGCCGGATTTGCGCGACGGGCTGAAGCCGGTGCACCGGCGGCTGCTCTGGGCGATGCGGCTGCTGCGGATGGAGCCGGGCGGGGCTTCGCCCGACGTGTTGGTCGCCAATCCGGCGCGCAACACCACGCCGTACAAGAAATGCGCCCGCGTCGTCGGCGACGTCATCGGCAAATATCACCCGCATGGCGACGCGTCGGTCTATGACGCCATGGTGCGTCTGGCGCAGGATTTCTCGCTGCGCACGCCGCTGGTCGACGGGCAGGGCAATTTCGGCAATATCGACGGCGATAATGCGGCGGCGATGCGCTATACCGAGGCGCGGCTGACGCAGGCCGCCGCCGACCTGATGGCGGGGCTGGACGAAGGCACCGTCGAATTCCGCCCCACCTATAATGGCGAGGATCAGGAGCCGGAGGTGTTTCCCGGCCTGTTCCCCAATCTGCTGGCCAACGGCGCCACCGGCATCGCGGTCGGCATGGCGACCAGCATCCCGCCGCATAATGTCGCCGAACTGATCGATGCGGCCAGCCTGCTGATCGACAATCCGGACGCCGAGCATGCCGAGCTGATGCGGATCGTGCGCGGTCCGGACTTTCCGACGGGCGGCGTGCTGGTGGACAGCGCTTCCATCATTTCAGAGGCTTATGCGACGGGGCGGGGATCGTTTCGAACCCGCGCCCGCTGGCACAAGGAGGATGGCGGGCGGGGCACATGGGTCGCGGTGGTGACGCAGATCCCCTTCCAGGTGCAGAAGTCCAAGCTGATCGAGCAGATCGCGGCGCTGATCAACGACAGGAAGCTGCCGATCCTGGCCGATGTGCGCGACGAGAGCGACACCGAGATCCGCATCGTCATCGAACCCCGCGCCCGCACCGTAGACCCGGACGTGCTGATGGACAGCCTGTTCCGGCTGACCGATCTGGAAAACCGGTTCCCGCTGAACCTGAACGTGCTGGACGCGACGCGCACGCCAAGGGTGCTGGGGCTGAAGACGGTCCTTGTCGAATGGCTGAAGCACCAGATCGACGTGCTGGTGAAGCGCGCCCAGCACCGGCTGGACAAGATCGCGGCGCGGCTGGAGCTGCTGGACGGCTATATCATCGCCTATCTGAACCTTGACCGGGTGATCGAGATCATCCGGACCGAGGATGAGCCGAAAGAGGTGATGATGGCCGAGTTCGGCCTGAACGACCGGCAGGCCGAGGCGATCCTGAACATGCGGCTGCGATCCCTGCGCAAGCTGGAGGAGATGGAGCTGCGGCGCGAGCATTCCGAACTGCTGAAGGAACGCGACGAGCTGACAAAGCTGGTGGAAAGCCCGGCGCGGCAGCGGACGCGGCTGAAGAAGGACCTGGCGGACCTTCGCAAGCGCTACTCGTCCGAGAGCGATTTCGGCCGGCGGCGCACGCTGGTCGAGGAGGCGGCGCCGGCGCGGGAAATCCCGCTGGAGGCGATGATCGAGAAGGAGCCGATCACCGTGATCCTGTCCGAGCGCGGCTGGATCAGGGCGATGAGCGGGCATCGCGACCTTGCTTCGGCGGACACGCTGAAATTCAAGGAAGGCGACGGTCCGATGATCGCCTTCCACGCGCAGACCACCGACAAGCTGCTGCTGGCGACGGAGACCGGGCGCGTCTTCACGCTGGGCGCGGACAAGCTGCCGGGCGGGCGCGGCTTTGGCGATCCGGTCCGGTCGCTGGTCGATATGGACGGCACCGGCAATATCGTCGCCCTGCTGCCTGCGCGGGTGGGTGGCGAACTGCTGCTTGCATCCTCGGACGGGCGCGGCTTCGTGGCGGCGGTGGCGGATGTGATCGCCGAAACGCGCAAGGGCAAGCAGGTCGTCAATGTGCGGACCGGCGCCAAGCTGAGCGTCGTGCATCCCATCGCGCCGGAGGCGGACAGCGTCGCCGTGATGGGCGAAAACCGCAAGCTGCTGGTCTTCTCGCTCACTGAAATGCCGCGCATGGCGCGCGGTCAGGGCGTGCAGATGCAGCGCTATCGCGACGGCGGGCTGTCCGATGCCATCGCCTTCCGCCTGTCCGACGGGCTGAGCTGGGCCATGGGTGGAGGAACGGGGCGGGTGCGCACGGAAGCCGACATGACGCCATGGCGCGTCGCCAGGGGCGCGGCCGGGCGCATGCCGCCCACGGGCTTCCCGCGCGATAACCGGTTCTGAGAAGCTGATTTTTTCGTTACTATCGCGCTGGAATCGGGAATGTCGTTTCCCGAAAATTTACCCTTTGGGCCTATCGCCGGGCCTATGGAAGCCATGTCGATGCGTGATCGGCCGACCGAAATGCCGGACATCCAGCTCCTTCTGGGGCAGGATGACGCGCATCTTTCCCATCGCGTGGCGATAGCGGACTGGCTGGCTGCGCTGCCTTATCCGGCGGCTGCATTCTCCTTCGAAGACAATAGGTTGTCCATGGTGGCGACCAATGCGCCGTTCGGAAACTGCTTCACCTGCAGCAATCCGGGCGAAGCCGAACGGCCCCATGCGGCCGAATGGCGCAGGCGGATCGTGCAGAGCGTCCTGTCCGGGCGCGATTCGGAAGGTTTCGAATTGCGCCGCGACGGCATGTTGGGGCCCGAATATTTCTACTGCACCGTCGGGCGGCTGCCCGAACCGGATGGCGAACCCAATCTGTTCCTGTTCACCGCCCTCGACCGGACGAGCGACCGGACCATCGAGAAGAACCTGCGGCGGGAATTATTGTCCGACGGCCTGACCGCGCTTCCCAACCGCACGGGATTTGGCGAGGAGATCGAGGACCGGCTGACCAACACGCCCTGGCCGGACAATGCGCAGTTCGGCATCCTCGCCATCGATCTGAGCCGGTTCAGCCGGGTCAATGAATCCCTGGGCCCGATGGCCGGCGACGAGTTGCTGATCACGGTGGCCAAGCGGTTGAAGTCCAGCCTGCGGCAGGGTGATGTGCTGGCGCGCATCGGCGGCAACGACTTTGCGATTTTCGCCAGGCTTAACAATGGTTTGTCGGATGCCCTTCATATCGTTCAGCGCATCCGGGACTCGCTCAGCTATCCGATCAGGCTGAGCGATCTGCAAATCCGGGTCGATTGCGCGATCGGCTGCGCCCTGTCGACCAGCCTGACCGAAGACCCCGAGGATGTGGTGCGCAAGGCGCAGGCCGCGGTGAAGATCGCCAAGCGCAGCGGCAAGGTGGAAATCTACCGCAATGGCGTGCTGAAGGAGGCGCAGCGGCGATTTTCCGTCGAGAGCCGGCTGCGCGATGCGCTGGCCCAGGGGGGGCTGACCCTGGCCTTCCAGCCGCTGATCCACCTGCAGACGGGTGAAATCACCGGCTTCGAGGCGCTGGCGCGGTGGGAGGATGAAGAACTGGGCCATGTGTCGCCTGCCGAGTTCATCGCGGTGGCGGAGGAAAGCGGGCTGATCACGCCGCTGGGCCGCTGGGCGGCCTATGAGGCGGCGCAGGCGCTCAGCCGGTGGGACGCGAAATTCGGCCAGGCTTTGCCGGTGGGCGTCAATGTGAACCTTTCCCCGATCCAGATGGCGCGGGACGATGTCGCATCCATGTTCGAGGAAGCGCTGCGCTATGCGGGCATTTCGGGCAAGCGGCTGACGGCGGAACTGACTGAAAGCGCCATCGTGGCGGACCCCGAAAAGGCGCGGAAGCTGTTGTTCGCGCTCAAGGACCTGCACATGCCGATCGCCATGGACGATTTCGGCACCGGCTATTCCAACCTGGCGAGCCTGCACAGCCTGCCCATCGACATATTGAAGATCGACCGCAGTTTCGTGACATCCATGCTGGAGGACCGGGACAAGGAGATCATGGTGCGCACCATCCTGTCGCTGGCCGAATCGCTGGGGCTGCATGTCACGGCCGAGGGGATCGAGACGCAGCAACTGGCCCATGCGTTGCAGAATCTGGGGTGCTGGCAGGGGCAGGGCTATTATTTCGCGCGGCCGATGGCGGAGGGCGATGCCTATGACTATTGGCGGGCGCGCTGGAATTTCGAAACGGTCTGATCCGCGATTTCCGAGACGCGGGCTGCGTCGGGAAAATCCTCCGCCACCCAGATGTCCTGAACCTCGGCCAGCGCCTTCGCCACGTCCGGGCCGGGCTGAAGGCCCCGCGCGATCAGGGCGCCGCCGCCCAGCGGCAGGCGCGGCGGGGCCCAGTCCGCGAGCATCTTCAGGCCGTCGAGCGGAGCCGAGGGATCGATCAGGATACGGTCGATGGCCCCTTCCACGCCGATCCGGAAGGCGAGGGCGCGGGGGGTCGCGCCGGTGGCGGCGCCTTCCAGCGCGGCGGTCAGGCGCTTGCGGGCCTTGTTGGACAATTTGAGCCGGGCGCCCACCTGATCGGCGGCGCGCGGGTCCGGCGGAAGCAGGGCCGCCAGGCGGCGCAGGGCCGCAGGGGCGGTGCCGGAGGCGGCCTCCCGCTCGACCAGCATGGACAGGCGGGCCAGTCCGTCATGGTCGACCTCCGGCAGGACGGGCAGCAATATGCCGCCGTCGACCATGAGCCGGAGCGAGGCGAGCGGCCCGGGCAGGGCGAGCAGTTTGAGCAGTTCGTCCGCAATGCGTTCGCGCGAAAGGGCCATCAGGCTGTTGGCGGCGTCGCGGCAGGCGGCATAGGCCTCCACATCCGGTTCGTCATGGCCGAAGCGCGCGAGGAAACGGAAATAGCGCAGGATGCGGAGATGATCCTCCGCGATGCGGGCGCTTGCCTCTCCGATGAAGCGGACGCGATGCGCGCGGAGATCGGCGACGCCGCCGAAGAAGTCCGTGATGGCGTGGGTGAGGGGGTCGGCATAGAGCGCGTTGATCGTGAAATCGCGCCGGGCGGCGTCTTCGCGCCAGTCGTCGGTATAGGCGATGGTGGCGCGGCGGCCGTCCGTGCTGACGTCGCGGCGGAGGGTCGTGATCTCCACCGGCCAGCCGTTGATCACCGCCGTGATCGTGCCATGGTCGATGCCGGTGGGGACGGCCTTTATCCCGGCGGCCCTGAGGCGGTCGATGACGGACTGCGGCTCCAGCACGGTGGCGATGTCCAGGTCGTTGACCGGCAGGCCCAGAAGGCCGTCGCGAACGGCGCCGCCGACGAAGCGGGCGAGGCCCTGTTCCGCGCCGAGCGCCCTCAGCAGCGCGTCCAGGCCGGGGCGATGGCGCCAGTCGGCGTCAGGCAGCAGGCTGGTCATGGCCTAGCCTGCGCGACAGATTGGCGAGGATCGCGGCGGTGATGCCCCAGATGCGGCGTCCTTCCCAGAATATTTCGTAATAATGCCTTTCAATACCCTGATAATCTATCGATTTCCTGATCCGGTTGGCGGGATTGAGGGCGAAGGAGAGGGGAAGTTCGAACAGCTCCGCCACCTCCGCTTCCCGGGGGGAGAGGGGAAGGTCGGGCGGGATCACGCCGAGCACGGGGACGATGTCGAAGCCGGTGAAGGTGTGATAGCGGTCCGACGTGCCGATGATGTCGACGAGGCCGGGAGGGAGGCCGATCTCCTCCTGCGCTTCCCGCAGGGCGCCGGCGATTTCGTCGGGGTCGTCGTCGTCGACCCGCCCGCCGGGGAAGGCGACCTGTCCGGCATGCTGGCGCAGTCCGGCGGAGCGCTGGGTCAGGATCAGTCCGGGTTCGGGACGGTCGGTGATCGCGACCAGCACGGCCGCGGGCGAGAGCAGGATGTCGCCGTCGATCCGGGGGTCGCGGGTGTCGGAAGGTATCAGGCCGACCTCCCGCTCATGCCCCTGCCTGAGGGCGGTCCGCAGCCGTTCCGCCAGGGTCATGCCGATCCGTCCAGCGCGAGGAAGGCGCCGTTGCTCCAGAGGCCGATGGGTTGGGCGCCTTCGTCCAGCGCCAGGTTCATCAGTTCATAATAGACGCTGCGGGCGATCAGCGCCTCCAGCCCGCCGCGGACATGGAGATAGGGATGCGGCCCGTCCGGCGTTTCGCGCAGGACAAGGGCATTGTCCGGGCCGGCGGCGACCAGGTCGCCTGTGTTGAGCCGGAAGGCGAGGTTGCGCGCGCGGCCTTCGCCTTCGCTCTTGAGCTCGACGGCGATGAAGGGGGCATCCTCCACCTCGATCGAGAGTTTCTCTACGGGCGTGACCAGGACGTGGCTGCCGTCGGGTTCGCGGCGCAGGATGGTGGAGAAGAGGCGGACCATGGCTTCGCGGCCGATGGGCGAGCCCTGATGGAACCAGGTCCCGTCGCGGGCGATGCGCATGTCGCTGTCGCCGCAATGGTCGGGGTTCCACTTCTCCACGGGCGGAAGGCGCTTTTCCGCCAGCAGGCGCGCGACATCGCTGAGGGACAGGCTGGAAAGATCGGGGGGCGGCTCCATTGGCATGGGGCCGAGATAGGGGCGCTTGGGCGCGAAGGCAAAAGGGAAATTTCAGGCGCGGACGGTGGCGCGCGGACCCAGCATGCCCGTGCCGCCTATCGGCCTACCGTCGACCGACAGCGCCAGCAGGCGGCGCGGCTCGAACGGGCCGGGGCAGTCCCAGCCGCCGGTGCCTTCGGCCGAAAAGCCCCAGAAGCGGCCATAATATTCCGGATCGCCGATCATCATCAGCGGATCGCTTCGCCGCGCGCGGGCGGCCGCGACGACCGCGTCCATCAGCGCGCGGCCGTGGCCGGCGCCCTGCACCGCGGGGTCCACCGCGACGGGGCCGACCATGATGAGCGGCGTCCGGCTGCCGTCTTCATGGGCGAGCGCGACGGGCCAGCTTTGCAGGGAGCCGATGAGCCTGCCCTCCCCATCCCGCATGCCGAAGGAGAGTTCGGGCAGCCAGGGCATGCCGTAGCGAATCAGATAGGCGGTGCGACCGTGCCGGTCAGGGCCGAAGGCCGCGTCAAGCAGTTGCTCGACCGCGTTCCGCGACATCATGTTGAGGGGCACTATCACAGACACGTCTTGCCGATCCGTCCTCAATGGCGCATGGACGCGCCGAGAGCGGCGGGCTTTAGCGCGTGGCTCGCAAAATAAAAGTCTAAACTGGGGCCGGCCCGCGGCAGGGACGGCCTGAATGTGGCGAGCTATGAACAGCGGATTTGACGATTTCCTGACGTTGGAGGTGAATAATCTGGACGTGGATGTCCTGACCGGCATCTATTCGGAGGAGACGCACCTGCCGCAACCGCTGCGCATATCGATCAGGGCGCGGCTGAAGATCGCGGACCATTACGATCCCGACACGCCGCTGTCCCGGTCCAAAAATTACATGGACCTGAAACATGCCGCGACCGCGGCCCTGCCGGAAGGACAGCATTTCACGCTGATCGAGGCGGTGGCCGATCATATCATCGAGACGATCTTCCTCCAGGACGACAAGGTGACCCATGTCGAGGTGAAGATCGTGAAGCTCGCCCTCAGCGAGAAGGGCGAGGAGATCGGGATCACCATGGGGCGCGGACGGAGATAAGGCGGTTTCCGGGCGATCGGAACCGATCGCCGGTCAGGACATGGCGGGCCGCCGCGCGGACCGGGCTCCTCGCCGGGGCGCGCCCGTCATTCCCGTCGCTACCCCTTGATCAGGCCGATTTCCCGCAACCGTTCGGTCAGATAGTCGTGCGCGGTTATGGGCGGGTCGCGGCGGGGATGCGCCGCATCGACGCATTGGGGCAGGGCGTCGATCAGGAAGTCCGGCCGCAGGTGCAGGAAGAAGGGCATGGAATAGCGCGAATGGCCGCGCCGTTCCGGCGGCGGGTTGACGACGCGGTGGCTGGTCGAGGGCAGGCGATGGTTGGTCAGCCGCTGGAGCATGTCGCCCACATTGATGGCGAGCGCGCCCGGCGGCGGAACCACGGGCAGCCAGTTGCCGTCCCGGTCCCTGAGTTCCAGCCCGCCTTCCTCGGCGCCCAGCAGCAGGGTGATGAGGTTGATGTCCTCATGCGCGCCGGCGCGGATGCCCGGCGCTTCCGGCGAGACGGGCGGATAATGGAGCAGGCGCAGGATCGAATTGCCGTTTTCGATGGGCTTGTCGAACCAGCGCTCCTCCAGCCCCAGATAAAGGGCGATGGCGGACAGCAGTTCGGCGCCGACGCGGTCGAATTCGGCGTAGAGGCGCGTGAACGTCTCATGGAATTCCGGCAGCTCGTCCGGCCAGACATTGGGCGGCATGCTTTGCGCCAGCGGATCGCCCTCGGGCAGGTCGCGACCGACATGCCAGAATTCCTTGAGGTCGTTCTCGCTCGCGCCCTTGGCGATTTCCACGCCGAAGGCGGTGTAGCCGCGCTGGCCGCCATTATATCGGGCGTCGTAGCGGCGCTTTGCCTCCTCCGGCAGGGCGAAGAAGCGGCGGGCGAGCGCCCAGCCCCGGTCGATCAGCGCCGGGTCCATGCCATGGTCCTTCACCATGGCGAAGCCGAAGCGCTGGAAGGAGCCGCCGAAGGCGGCGGCGAAGTCGGCCTTTTCCATATTGCCCAAGGACAGGACAGGCACTTGTCCCAGCAGGGATTGCGACACGTGATTCTCCGAAATTCAACTGGACCCGCCCTGGCGCGCCGTCCTGGCGCCGCCGGGCCATGCGCGCATCCTTGATCGTCCTTCGCGGCTGATGCAAGGAGAAGCCATGAACTATTGGCTGATGAAATCGGAACCCGACGCCTTTTCCTACGACGATCTGGCCGCAAAGGGGAAGGCGGAGTGGGACGGGGTGCGAAATCATGCCGCGCAAGGCCATATGAAGGCGATGCGCAAGGGCGATCTTGCGATCTTCTACCACAGCAATATCGGGGTCGAGGCGGTCGGCATCATGGAGATCGTCGAGGAAGCCGCGCCCGACAGCACGGACGGTACGGGCAAGTGGGTGGCCGTGCATGTGGCGCCGAAGGAAAAGTTCGCCAAGCCCGTCACGCTGAAGACGATGAAGGCCGATCCGAAGCTGGCCAATATGGTGATGATACGCCAATCGCGCCTTTCCGTGTCCCCGCTGACGGCGGCGGAATTCAAACATATCCTTGATTTATCAAAGGGTTGAGTTAGCGGTTGCGGGAAATGCAATCGTTTCGCCTTTGTTTGCGATTGTCGTTTTAGCGCGGCGCACCATAAATCGGCATCAACAGAAAAGAATATTCCAGAGGTGTTTGATCGGCATTCACAAGGAGTTTACCCATGCGAATGCTGTCCAAGTTTGTCCTTTCCGCCCTGTTCGCCGCCGGCGCCGCCAACGCTCCCGCCCATGCCGAAGACGCTGCCAAGCAGAAGTTCACGCACGAGGGCTACACCTATGTGTATGACGTCAAGGACACCAAGACCGGCAAGGTGATTTCGGGCCGTCGCTATCCCGACGCCGTCGCCTTCAACCTGTCGGTCAAGAATGGCCGCGTGTCGGGCGTTTCCGGCGGTCAGTCGGTGGCCTTCAAGGTCGATGAGGCGCGCGGCGCTGCTGCCGAATAAGCCTTGAATGTCTTGAAGACATGAAAAAAGGGCGGCTTCCCATCGGAAGCCGCCCTTTTTCGCGCCTGTCAGCGGCAGCGACGCTTGCTGTCGATTTCCTTGCCGAGCAGCGCGCCGCCGGCGGCGCCCAGGATCGTGCCGGTCGCGCGGTCGCCGCGGGTGTCGATGGCGCGGCCGACCAGAGCGCCGCCCACGCCGCCGACGATCAGGCCGGTGGTGCCGTTGGACTTGCGGCAGTACATGCGGCCGTCGCGGCCGCGCCATTCGCGATATTGATAATGGCGGCGGGCATTGGCGCCGTCCGTCGGGATCGCCATCGAAGCGGGAATGGCCAGCGAGACGGCGGCCATGGCCATAAGGGCTTTACGCATTTTTTCTCCTCCAAAAGACGTGCTTTGATCGTTCAACCCGCGCATATTGATGGAGGTTGCATGAACCTGCGACAACGACGCATCATGTTGTTTTTCGGGGCATAAATTTTGAGGCAGGGCGATGGACGGTTGCGATGAAGCGGCAGCGGGGGCTTTGATCCGGCTTCTCGACCTTGCGCCGCATCCGGAGGGGGGATGGTTTCGGGAAAGCTGGCGCGCGCCGGCCGGAGCGGGCGAACGGGCAGGCGGGACCGCGATCTATTTCCTGCTGGAGGCGCACCAGGCTTCGCACTGGCACCGGGTCGACGCCGTCGAGCACTGGTTCTGGCATGCCGGGGCGCCGCTCACCCTCTCGATCGCGGATGAAGGAGGGGCTGCACGGGACATGCTGCTGGGCGGGGACGTGCTGGCGGGGCAGCAGCCGCAAGGGCTGGTCCCGGCCCATCATTGGCAGGCGGCGCGGCCGATGGGCGGATGGACGCTGGTCAGTTGCGTGGTCGTGCCGGGCTTTGAATTTTCCGGCTTCACGCTGGCGCCGCCAGGCTGGTCGCCGGGCGGCTGAACCGTGCGGAAAAATTATCCACACTTATCCACAGCTTTAGCAGGAGGCGGTCTTCAGGGTGCAAGATTCCGCTTTGAGCGACTCGCTTTTGGTGAGAGCATCCTCTTATCGGAAAGACCGGGAGACAGAGCGATCTGGATGCCAAAGTCGATGAGAAATCAGCGACTTGAAGGAATTTTCGAGCGTCGGGAAAGAAGCATGGACCGGAAGGAAAATGCGGAAATCCGATGGTTCTCAATAGACGGTGCCGTGCACGCGCGAAAGTGAACGTCGGGCATCGAATAAAGAGGACAGGCTGCGGGAGAACGGCCGACCGGCCGGGCAAACGGAGCCGACACGATAGCAAAGCCTTTGAGGCGGACCTATCGCGCGCCGAGTCCGATGATCGCATCTTGAAAGAGAAGCGGATCGAGAGACGCGACGGAAGTGGGGACCGGCAGAAATGCCGGCCCCCATTTTGTTTTTGGGCCAGTGCGCGCTGCGTCAGATTGCGCAGGTCGCGCTCTGAAACATGATCAGTGGGCGCGATGGGCGATCCAGTGGGCGGCGTACAGTGACAGCGCCAGACCCGAAGCAAGCCAGATCAGGAGGATGACCGCCATTGCCGTGCGGCTTTTGGGACGGTCCGACAGGCGTTGCGCTTCGGTGCGGAACTGCGCCATCAGCGGCGCGGGAATGAGGCGGATCGCCAGGGCGATGCCGAGCGGCAGGATGATGAGATCATCCAGATAGCCCAGGATCGGGATGAAGTCGGGGATGAGGTCGACCGGGCTGAGCGCGAAGGCGGCGACGGCGGCGGCGACGAGCTTTGCGGCCGGGGGCGTGCGGCTGTCGCGGGCGGCGAGCCACAGGGCCATGATGTCGACCTTCAGCGCGCGGGCCCAGTTTTTCAGGCGTTGATATGCCATCGGGCGAGTATAGGGCAGGTGGCGTGGAATCAGAACCTGTCGGTTCGGGCTGCGCCGAATGTTTCGACAGGGGACTTCGGCTTCGTCCGGCCTCACCCCGGCATGAACGGTTCTGGAAGTCATGGTGCCGGCTGAGGGGATCGAACCCCCGACCTTCGGTTTACAAAACCGCTGCACTACCGCTGTGCTAAGCCGGCCCATCCGTTTCGGACGGGGAGCGCCTTACTATCAGATGATGCCGAACGTCCAGCCCTCTGTTGCGGCGATTTTTTCGTCGAGCGGCGCCGGGTTCCACAGGCTGGGGCGGGGGGCCGCGCGGCGGAGCCAGGCGGCGGTCAGGATCGCGTCGGCGCCATGGTCGTCGGGGGGAAGGCCCATATGCGGTTGTGATCCGACGGCGAATAGCGCGTCGTTCAGCGCGGGGAGGTCGCGCATCTTGGCCCGGCCCTTGGGGCGTCCGGCGGCGCGCGCGGCGATGCTGGTGTAGATTTCCACGATCAGCGAGCCGATCCTGGGCGGCGGGTCGAAGGGCCAGACGGGGACGTGCGGATGGACGTGGTGGAGCAGGCGCATCCCTGAAAAACTGGCCTTGGCGACCTGCGCCGCGCCGATGGCGTCATAGACAGTGGAGGGTTTGCCGCCGCCTTGCGCGTTGTAATGCGCCTCGCAGGCGCGGTTGTGCATATAGTCCGCCTTGATGCCGTCGGCCTTGCCGAAATAGAAATGCCGCCGGTGGGTGCGTTCGAGCAGGCTGGCGGCGCCCAGATCCTCGTCCGCGCAAATGCCGTCGACATAGGCCCAGAAAGCCGGGCCGGTGGCGGGCACGTCGTCGCCGGGCAGATAGCTCCGGCGCGCGACATAGGGCGGGGCGAAGCTGAAATCGAAGCCGAACAGGGTCGGAGCTTCGGCCGCGGTCCGGACAAGCCAGTCCGCGACGGCGCGGCGCGACCAGAGGCCGCCGCCGTCCGGATGCTGGAGCCGGGGCGCCGCATCGCCGGCTTCGCACAGGGCGACGGCTATGCCCTTGTGGCGCGATCCCTTTGCGCCGGACCAGTCGATGACCGCATAGCGGGCGAAGCGGGGGGTCATTTCGGGCGGCGTTCGGCCCTCAGGCGGTCCCAATAGGCCATGCGTTCGGCAATGCGGGCTTCGAAGCCGCGTTCGGTGGGGGCGTAGAAGCTTTGGGGCTGCATTTCCTCGGGCCAGTAATTGTCGCCGGAAAAGCCGTCCTGCGCGTCATGGTCGTACTGATAGCCCTTGCCATAGCCGATGGTCTTCATGAGCTTGGTCGGGGCGTTCAGGATGTTCTGCGGCGGCATGAGCGAGCCGGTCTCGCGGGCGGACCTCCAGGCGGATTTCATGGCGCTGTAGGCGGCGTTGGACTTGGGCGCGGTGGCGCAATAGAGGCAGGCCTGGACGATGGCGAGTTCGCCTTCGGGGGAGCCGAGAAAGTCGTAGCTGTCCTTGGCGGCGAGGCACTGGACGACCGCCTGCGGGTCGGCAAGGCCGATGTCCTCCACGGCGAAGCGGACGAGGCGGCGCAGCACGTAGAGCGGCTCCTCGCCCGCGGTCAGCATGCGGGCGAGATAATAGAGCGCGGCCTGCGGGTCGGAACCGCGCAGGCTTTTGTGGAGCGCGGAGATGAGGTTGTAATGACCCTCCCGGTCCTTGTCATAGACCGCGACGCGGCGGTGGAGCAGGGCGGAAAGGCCCGCCGGATCGAGCGGCTGCGGGACGTCGATGGAATAGAGGGTCTCCACCTGGTTCAGCAGGAAGCGTCCGTCGCCGTCTGCGCTGGCGAGCAGGGCTTCGCGGGCGGCTGCATCGAGCGGCAGGGGGCGTTCCATCAGCGATTCGGCGCGTTCCAGCAGCTGTTCGAGGGCGGTTGCGTCGAGGCGGCGCAGGATCAGCACCTGCGCGCGGGAGAGGAGCGCGGCGTTCAGCTCGAAACTGGGATTCTCCGTGGTCGCGCCGACCAGGGTGACGGTGCCATCCTCCACGAAGGGGAGGAAGCTGTCCTGCTGCGCGCGGTTGAAGCGGTGGATCTCGTCCACGAAGAGCAGTGTCTTCTCGCCCCGCCGGGCATGGTCCCTTGCGGCGGCAAAGACCTTCTTGAGGTCGGCGACGCCGGAGAAGACGGCGGAGATCGGTTCGAAACGCATGCCCACGGCATCCGCCAGCAGGCGGGAGATGGTGGTCTTGCCCGTGCCCGGCGGGCCCCAGAGGATGATCGAGGAGAGCCGGCCGGCGGCGACCATGCGGCCGATCGCGCCATCCGGTCCGGTCAGATGATCCTGCCCGACGACGTCCGCCAGCGCGCGGGGGCGCAGCTTGTCGGCCAGCGGCGCTTCGGCTGGGACAGGGGGGAGATCGTCGGGGGCGAAAAGATCGGCCATCGCCTGTGATATAGGAAGGCTTTTGCGTTCAGGGAACAGGGCTCGACCGGACCAGCGCGCCATGTTCGCGCTGGCGGATGATGCGGATATAGGTGTCGACCAGCGCCTGGTTCACCTGATCCCAGCCATAATGTTCCGCCTGCGCCATGGCGGCCGCGCCGGCGGCGGAGCGCGTGGCGGGATCGGTGCAATAGACGGTCAGCGCGTCGGCAAAGGCGGTGATCGCGCCGGGGCGGATCAGGCGGCCGGTGACGCCGTCAGTGACAAGGCTCTCGCTGCCGGTGGCGCGGGCGGCGACGGTGGGCAGGCCGCAGGCCATCGCCTCCAGCGTGACGTTGCCGAAGGTTTCCGTGACGCTGGGGTTGAACAGCATGTCCATGCCCGCGACGGCGCGGCCGAGGTCCGCGCCCTTCTGGAAGCCGGTGAAGACGGCGTTGGGCAGGCGGTTCGCGAACCATTCCCGCGCCGGCCCTTCGCCGACGATCAGCACCTTGTGCCGCACATTCTTCGCCGACAGATGATCGATCGTGTCGGAAAAGACGTCGAGGCCCTTTTCCATCACCAGGCGGCCGATGAAGCCGATCACCGGTTCGTTGTCCGCGATGCCGAGCGACCGGCGCCATCCCATGTCGCGGCGGCCGGGATGGAAGATGTCCCGGTCTATGCCGCGGGTCCAGATGCCGACATCATAGCTCATCCGCTGTTCGCGCAGGAGCTGCGCCATCGATTCGGACGGGGCGACGATGGCGTCGCAGCGGCGGTAGAAGCGGCGGAGCAGCGATTCGATCACCGGTTCCAGAAAGGCGAGGCCGTAATAGCGCGGATAGGTTTCGAAGCGCGTGTGGACGGAGGCGACCGCCGGCAGCCCGTGGCGGCGCGCCCAGGCCACGGCGCGATGGCCGAGCGGATCGGGGCTGGACACATGGACGAGGTTCGGGCGGAAGGCCTTCAGGTCTCGGCGGACGGCGCCCGACATGCGGTAGGGAATCCGATATTCGCGGCGGCCGGGCACGGGCACCGACGGCGCGCTGACCAGATCGCCCGCCGGATCGAAGGCCGGGCTGTCCGTGGTGGGCGAATAGACGCGCACCGCCGCGCCCTGCCGCAGCAGATAGGCGACGAAGCGGTTGAGCGCCTGGTTCGCGCCATCGCGCACATAATTGTAATTGCCGCTGAAGAGCGCGACGCGAAGCCCCGTGACATCCATCCGCCGCCCTTAACGCAGGCAGGCGCAAAACCCAAGGGAACCAGGACGGCATTCGGGATTTTTGCCTTGCGGCAGCAATGATGGCCGGCCGGCGCGGTTGTTCCCCGAAGGAGAGAATGCTTGATGACCGGAAGCTTTCGCAAAGGAGCGAGGGTCAAGTGGAATTGGGGGCAGGGCGTCGGCCGCGGGAGAGTGGCCGAGCGGTTCGAGCAGCAGGTCGAGCGCCGGATCGAGGGCGCCGTCATCAGGCGGAACGGTTCCCGCCGCAATCCCGCCTATCTGGTGACCACCGACAGCGGGTGCGAAGTGCTGAAGCTGGGTTCGGAGCTGTCCCCCGCCTGAGTAATTTTCCTGTCGAGCGGCCTTTTCCCGGCCATGGCTTCCATGGCAAGGGAAGGCATGACCCTTTGTTCCATGACCGTCGACGCGCTGCTGACCGGGATGCCCGCGCCCTTTCGCGACGGCGACTATAGCGCGATCGCGAAGAAGCCGGTGGCGGGCGCGGTGCGGATCGGCTGGCTGGGCCTTGAAGGCGACGGGGTGGCCGACAAGGTGCATCATGGCGGGTGGGACAAGGCCATCCACCTCTATCCGCAGGACCATTATGGCTGGTGGCGCGAGCGCAAGCCCGGTCATCCCTTGCTGGAGGGGCCGGGCGCCTTTGGCGAGAATATCGCGTCGCGCGGGATGACCGAGGAGGAGATCTGCCTTGGCGACCGCTTTGCGCTGGGCAGCGCGGTGGTCGAGGTGAGCCATGGACGGCAGCCCTGCTGGAAGCTCGACCATCGTTTCGGCGCGCGCGACGTGATGGCGGCCATCGTGAAGACGGCGCGATGCGGCATCTATTTTCGGGTCTTGCGGGAGGGGGAGGCGGAGGCCGGCACGCAGATGGAATTGCTGGAGCGGCCATGGCCCGAGTGGCCGGTCGCGCGGCTGTTCCGGCTGCTGATCGGGGGAGGGCACAAGGGCGAGCCGGACGCCGTGAGGGCGCTGGCGGACATGCCGGTGCTGGCCGAGGCGTGGCGGGACAGGGCGCGCAAGCTGGCCTGAAGGCCGGCGGGGTCGCGGTCGCCCCGATTAGCGCCCGATTAGCGGAAAACCACCGTTTTGCCGCCATTTTGCAGGACCCGGCGGTCGGCCAGCCATGTGACGGCGCGGGCGAGCACCTGCGCTTCGATGTCGCGTCCGATGCGGATCATGTCCTCCGCCGTGGCGCGATGGTCCACGCGCTCCACCGCCTGTTCGATGATCGGCCCTTCGTCGAGATCGGCGGTCACGAAATGCGCCGTGGCGCCGATCAGCTTCACGCCCCGCTCATGCGCGCGATGATAGGGGCGCGCGCCCTTGAATCCGGGAAGGAAGCTGTGGTGGATGTTGACGCAGCGGCCGGCGAGTTTCTCCACCAGTTCCTCCGAGAGCACCTGCATATAGCGGGCGAGGATCAGATATTCCGAGCGTGTCCGTTCGAACAGGCCGAGCAGCGCTTCCTCCTGCGCGGCCTTGTCGCCATTGGGCGGAAGCTCGTGATAGGGAATGCCGTGCCATTCGGTGATCCGGCGCATGTCGGGATGGTTGGACACCACGCCCATGATGTCGACCGCCAGCGTGCCTGTCTGCCAGCGGTGCAGCAGGTCCGCCAGGCAGTGCGACCCCTTGGACACCGCAATCAGCATGCGCGGCTTTTCATCGGCGGCGGTCAACCGCCAGTCCATGGCGAAGCGGGCGCCGACATCGCCGAATTCGCCGCGCAGCCTGCCGGTGTCGCCCATGCGGCCGTCCGTCGCCTCGAACGCGACGCGCATGAAGAAGCGGCCTGCTTCCCGGTCGGCATATTGCTGGCTGTCGGTGATGAAGCCGCCGCGTTCCGCCAGGAACTGGCTGACGGCGGCGACGATGCCGACGCGGTCGGCGCAGGCCAGGGTCAGCACCCAGGATGGGACAACCGGATCAGTCAACGCGCATCTCCCCGCAAAAATCGGGAACCCGTTGCCTCAAGCCCGCGCGCCGATCAACCCGTTATGCGCGTCCTTCGCCCTGGGTGCTGGTCATCGCGAAGATGCCGGTCGCATTGCCGGTGTCGAAGGCCAGGTCCAGCCTGCCGGTTGCGGGATCGATGTCCCGGCTGATGAATTCGTAGAAGGAGCCCGGAACCCGGCGCAGTTCGTTGCCGGCGAAGAGCCGTTCCACCGTGTCGGCGCGCAGGGCGGTTTGTCGCACCCGCCCGGTGCGGGAGATTTCCAGCCGATCCTTGATCGGCCAGTCCTCCGCCTTCAGCCGTTCCGCCAGCGCGGCGACGTCAGCCACCCGGTCGGTGGCGTGGTTGAAGGCGTTTCCTTCCGTCGCGATCCAGCCCGCCTCATGGGATCGGGAGAGCAGCAGTTCATAATCCTCGACGCTAGGCGGCTGATGCTGCCGGTCGAAGGCGGCGACGATCACCGGCAGGGCGGCGGCCGCCTCCGCCAGCGTGACGGGCTGGCCGTCCGCGAATTTCGCGAGCACGGCCTGCGCCTCCCCCGTCAGCGGATCGCGGGATGTGCCGAACACCCGCGCCGCCGTTTCGGCGAATTCCGGGTCGAAGCGGTCGGCATGCAGTTCCGACAGGAAGAATTGGGGAATCGCTTCGGGCAGGTCGGCATGGCGATAGGCGCGGCCCGTCATCCGCAGCCGGTCTAGCGGATAGACCGCCGCCATCTCATAGCCCAGCGGCAGCAATATGCGGGTGAAGGCCTCCTCCCCCGGGGGCAAGCGTCCGGTCGCGCCTTCGGCCAGCCTCATGGTGCGCAGCGCGCCATGGTCGAACAGCACCTTGCCCCCATGCGCCAGCCGGTCCGCGACATAGGCCGCTCCGCTCGGCACCCGCTGCAGCAGGTCGTGGAACAGCGCCACGTTCATCGCCATGGCGAAGGCGGCGCGGGAGACATGGGGACCGCCCTGTTCCGTCAGGCGGCGGTCCAGATCGAGCGCCGCCAGCGCTGCACCCGCTGCTTCCGGGCCAAGAAGCCCCTCCACCAGCGCATGAATCACCGAATGATTTTCGATCGACATGGGACGCTCCGTGCTGAGATCCCATTATCGCATGGTTGAAATAAAATTCCAAGCTTTGGCAAGATTTACATCTTCTTCGGCATGCACTCCGCGCCGGCCGCCCTGATCGCGCCGCACAGCCGGGTCGCGTCCGCGCCGCTCGCCAGGGGACCGGCCTGAAGCCGGGTCACGCCGCCGCTGGTCGATATATAGGGCTGGTAGCCGGACAGGCCGCCGACCTTGGCGCTGAGCTGGGTCCAGAGCGTCCGGGCCCGCGCCTCCGCGCTGAAGGCGCCGATCTGCACGCGCCAGCCGCCGGCGGCTGGCTTGGGGAGGGCAGGCTTGGGCAGGGCAGGCTTGGGAAGGGCGGGCTTCGGGGCGGCGGGTCCGGCCTCCGGGGGTTTAGCGGCGGCTGTCCTTGCGGGCGCGGGTTTGGCCGCGGGTTCAGGCGCCTTGGGCCTGGGGGTCGAGGGCGGCAACTGCGCCGTCCGAACCGGGGCCGGAGCCTCCCGCACCACGGGGGCGGGCAGGCGAGGATCTTCCTCCTGCCGGCCGATCGAGCGGGCCATGGCGATGGCGTCGTTGCGCTGATCCTGCGGAATATATTTGTCCATCTGGCGAAGGCTGGCCGTCGCCTGCGCCAGTCCGGACTGCGACGCCCGCGTCATCAGCGCATAGGCGCGCACCCAGTTCTTGGCGGTCAGGTCTCCGTTGAACAGGGCCGTGCCGACGATATATTGCGCACGCGGCTCACCCCGTTCGGCGGCGCGTTGCAGATAGGGAAAGGCGCCGGCGCGGTCGCCCTGCTGGAACATCAGGAGGCCCAGATTGTCCTCGGCCCGGGCATGGCCCTGCTTCGCGGCCTTGCGGTACCAGTCGATGGCGAGGGCGGGATCGGCCTTCACGCCGCGGCCCAGCTTATAGGCCTGTCCCATGTTGAACTGCGCATCGGGATCGCCGGACTGCGCCAGCGGCTGCCACACCGCCACCGCCCTGGCATAATCGCCCTGTTGCCAGGCATCGACCCCGGCCTTCACATCGGCCGATGCGGCCTGCGTCAGGCTCAACATTGCTCCAGCGGCCAGCACGCCCCAGATACGCTTCATGCTCATGCTCCCAAGGGTTCCTGCCCGATCCTATGCCGTCACAAGGTTAATAGCGACTTAGCATTAAGAACATCGCCTTTTTAACGGGCGTCAGGCTTCCGCGCGGATTAACCAATTCTTAGGCGGGCCTGTGGCACTGCTTCCCTCCATTGGATTTTCTGGGGGAAATTGCGTGCGCATATTGGCATTGGCATCGCAAAAGGGGGGATCTGGCAAGACGACCCTGTCGGGGCATCTGGCCGTCCAGGCGCAGATGGCGGGCGCCGGTCCGGTCGTGCTGATCGACATCGACCCGCAGGGATCGCTGGCCGACTGGTGGAACGAGCGCGAGGCCGAATATCCCGCCTTCGCCCAGACCACGGTCGCCCGTCTGGCCGCCGATCTTGAGATACTTCGCCAGCAGGGCTTCAAGCTGGCCGTCATCGACACGCCGCCCGCCATCACCATGGCGATCCAGAGCGTCATTTCCGTGGCCGAGCTGATCGTCGTTCCGACCCGTCCCAGCCCGCACGACCTGCGCGCCGTGGGCGCCACGGTGGACCTGTGCGAGCGCGCGGGCAAGCCGCTGATCTTCGTCGTCAACGCCGCCACGCCCAAGGCGCGCATCACATCCGAAGCGGCGGTCGCCCTGTCGCAGCACGGCACGGTCGCGCCGGTCACGCTGCACCACCGCACGGATTTCGCGGCGTCGATGATCGACGGCCGCACGGTGATGGAGGTCGACCCCAATGGCCGATCCGCAGGAGAGGTCACGCAGCTCTGGACCTATGTGTCCGACCGGCTGGAGAAGAATTTCCGCCGCACCGTCTTTTCCGTGCCGCACAATGTCGTCGGCACGGCGGGCACGGTTCGTCCGGCAAGCGGCGGCTTCGGCCGCCGGGTCACGCAATAAGGGAAGGGGAGCATCATGGTCGAACCGAAACCTCTCGCTTCGCTGACGTCCGGCCTGCTGGCGCGCAAGGGCGCCGCATCGCCCGCCATGCGCCGTCCCGTCTTCGGCCTGACCGCCGGAGCCACTGCGCTGCAGGAGGATCTGGGCTGGAACGACATGGGATTTGACGTGACGCAGCCGGAACCGGCGCCGTCCGAGGCCCGCTCCGTCGCCGGGCTGACCCCCATGACCGCGGTTCCCGCCGTGGCGCCGGTGCCCGCCGTCGTCACCGAACGCGAGGAACTGGCCGAGCGCATCGCCGAAACGGCCGTGCCGGCAAAGGTCGGGAAGGCCGGGAAGAAGGCCCGCGCCTCCGCCGTGGCGAAGGGGCGCAAGGCCGCCTTCACCCTGCGGCTGGATGCCGACCGCCATCTGAAGCTGCGCCTTGCCAGCGCCATCGTCGGCCGCTCCGCGCAGCAGATGGTGACCGAGGCGCTGGACGCCTATCTTGGCAGCCTGCCGGAAGTCGACCGGCTGGCCCAGCAACTGCCGCGCGCCCGCGGCGACAATTGAGGGTTGGGAAAGCCATGAAGCGCAAGGCCTTCGCCAAAGCAGCGGTCGCGTCGATGCTGATCGGCACGACCATGGTGGGATGCACCGGTGCGGCGTTCCGCACCACCGCCGCGGTCGCGCCGCAGAAGCCGGACCGTCTGGCGGCCGGCGTCGAGAAGGCGCTGGCGGATCGCGACGGGGCCCGCGCGGTCGAACTGGCGGAGGCGGCCGTGCAGGCGGCGCCGCAGGATGCGGGCTATCGCCAGTTGCTGGGCCGCGCCTATGTTGCCGGCGGTCGCTTCGCATCGGCGGAAACGGCGCTGACCGATGCGATGACGCTGGGCAATCGCGACGCCCGGACGATCATCACCCTTGCGCTGGTGCAGGTGGGACTGGGCAAGGATCGCGCGGCGCGCGACCTGCTCGCCAGCCATGCCGACATCGTTCCGGCGGCCGACTATGGTCTGGCGATGGCGATGGCGGGCGACGCGCCGGAGGGCGTGCGCATCCTGTCCGAGATGATCCATGATCCGTCGGCCAATGCGCGAACCCGCCAGAACCTGGCCTATGCCTATGCGCTGGCGGGCCGGTGGAAGGATGCGCGGATGATGGCGGGATTCGACCTCGATCCGCTTGCCGCCAACCAGCGCATCACCCAATGGGCGCAGAACGCCGCACCCGGCCTTTCGCAGCAGCGGGTCGCTGCGCTGATGGGCGTGACGATCGACGGCGCCGATGCCGGTCAGCCTGTGGCTCTTGCCCTGGCGCCGCCGGCCTCGCCGGCCCGGATGGCGGAAGCCGCCCCGGTCGAGCAGGCCGTGGAGGCCGGTCCTGTCGCGCTTGCCGCCGCCGATCCCGCACCCGCGCCGCCGCCGGCCATGGCGGAAGCGCCGGCGCCGATGATCCAGGCCATTGCGGCCCCGGTCCGCGTCGCCGCCCCGCGCCAGGCCGCTCCGGCGCGTGTCGCGGCGGCTGCGCGCATGCAGCAGGCTCCGCGCCTTCAGCCGGCGGCTTTCCGCGCGAGTGGGAAGGGCGGCGGCCACTGGGTGGTCCAGCTCGGCGCCTATGACAATGCGGCCATCGCCAAGGAAAAATGGTTCTCCATGGCTCGCCGCAACAGCATGCTGGCGAATTTGCCGGTCGTCACCAGCCAGATCGCGGTGAACGGCGCCACCCTGGCCCGTCTGGCGGTCGGCGGCTTCGACGAGCGGGCGGAGGCGGTCGCGCTTTGCCGGGCCATACAGGCGCGGCGCGGTCAATGCTTCGTGCGGGAGAATGTGGCGGACGCGACGCCGCAGCGCTGGGCGCTGGCGACGCGCGGGCGCCAATTTGCCGGCCGCTGAAAAAATCTTTGCATTACAGGCGTCTTGCGGGCGGCTTCCCCCATGGGAGCCGCCCGCTTCCTTTTTCGCTGCTGCCTGCGGGGCGTGAAATGGGGAAGAAGGCGGGGCGTGGGACATCTGCCCTCCTCCTCCACCTATCAGCATTTCGAATGGGTGTATTCGAAGAACTAAATCGCCTCCCTTAGATTATATTCATAATGCAACGCCCCGAAGGCCGACCGGACGTCGTGCCGAATGGAGCGGCGCGCGACAGCGCCGCCTGGGGGATATATGCGGTTGAGTTCGAAAATCGGGCGGGTCCTGGCGGCCAGCGCGAGCGCCATGGCCTTCTGCGCGGGCGGGGTCGCCGGGGCCGCGGAGCCCGATGCGCCGTCCCCGGCGCAGGCCGGGCCGGGAGACACCGGCGTGGAGGTGATCACGGTCACCGCGCGCCATCGCGCCGAAAAGCTTCAGGAAGTGCCGATCGCCGTCACCGCCCTGACGGAGCGGGACCTTGCCGCGTCCGGCAATTCCAGCATCCGCCAGATGCAGAGGCAGGTGCCGAGCCTTCAGATATTGGGGTTCAATCCGCGCAACATCACGATCCAGATCCGTGGGCTGGGAACGACGGGCGGCGCGGCCAACAGCGGCACCGAACCCGGCGTCGGCATCTATGTGGACGGCGTCTATCATGCGCGTCCGTCGGTGGTCGTCTTCGACACTTTCGACGTGGCCAATGTCAATGTCCTGCGCGGTCCACAGGGCACGCTGTTCGGCAAGAACACGGTGGCCGGCGCGATCGAGATCACCAGCCAGCGCGCATCCTATGAGCCCGAATTGCTGGGGGAGGTATCCTATGGCAATTACGACTATAGCCAGATCAAGCTGGCGGCGTCGGGGCCATTGGGGGACAGCGGCTTCGCGGTCCGGGTCGCGGGCATGAAGGCGGACCGCAACGGCACCGTCTATAACAGCGTCTACAGGGACGACTGGCAGGATCACCATAACCAGGCCGTTCGCGGGGAGCTGGCCTATCGCAATGAGGATGAGAGCTTCACCGCCCGGCTGAACGCCGATTATAACGACCAGAATTCCTATTCGGCCATGCCCCGGCGCGGCGTCCTGCCGAAGCTGCGCGCGGATGGCAGCGTCGCGACCGCAAGGGGCTATTACGACCGGGCGCGCGACGCCGGTTATGTCCCGCCGCCCATAGACGCCTTTGCGCGGCGCATCGATGTGGATACGCCGTTCACGATCAACATGCAGACCGGCGGCGCTTCGCTTACCCTGGTGAAGAAGCTGCCGGGGGATCACAGCCTCACCTCGATCACCGCATGGCGGTTCTGGGACTGGAATCCCTCCATCGACAGCGACGGCACCGGCGCGGCGATCAACATCCAGACCAATCTGCCCACCGCCCAGCGGCAATGGAGCCAGGAACTGCGCATCGCCTCCCCCGGCGGGGGCGCGGTCGACTATACGGCGGGGCTTTATTATTTCTGGCAGCGCACCCGCGAGGTGCCGTTCAACACCTATGGCAGGGATGCCGCCAAATATCTGCTGGGCGCGGCCTTCCCCTCGGAAGCGCTGAACAATTTCAGCCAGACCGGCCTGCAGCTCTTCCACACCAAAAGCTATTCCGCCTTCGCCAATGCGACATGGCATGTGGATGAGCGCCTCGACCTTACCGGGGGCATCCGCTACACCTATGAGAAGCGCTCGGGCCGTTTCGAATCCGTGGCCGTGGGCGGCGTGCCGCTGACCGACCCGGTCTTCTCCTCCCTGTCCCCCGCGCAGCTGACCGCCATCGCGTCCCGCCGGAACGGCTTCGCTCCCACGGCGCGATACGATGCGGCGACCGAGGGCGGGCGCGTGTCGGGGACGGTCAACGCGCTTTATCGGCTGGCCCCCGGCATCAACCTTTATGCCGGTTATTCGCGCGGCTTCAAATCGGCGGGGATCAACCTGGTGACGCCGGTGCAGCTCGCCAACGGGCCGGCTCCGGTGACTTTCGATCCGGAGATCGTGGATTCCTTCGAAATCGGCCTGAAGACCGACCTGTTCCACAACGCCGTCACCTTCAACCTTGCCGCCTTCCGGTCCGACGACAAGGGCTATCAGGCCAATCAGGGGGTGATCGTGCAGACGGGCAGCGGGCCCATCGCCCGCTATTTCATCACCAATGCCGGCAAGGTCAGGACCCAGGGCGTCGAAATGGATGTCCGGGCGAGATGGAACGGCCTGTCGCTGACGGGCGCCGCCACCTATAACGACGCCAAATACCGGTCCTACACCAACGCCCAATGCCCCTATCTGTGGGTCACGGCGGCCAATGGCGGGATCTGCGACATTTCCGGGCGCCAGATCGCGGGCGTGTCGAAATTCGTCTATACCATCGCCGCCGAATATGCCTTCGCCCCACGGCCGATATTGGGCACGGAGGCGACGCTGTTCCTGGGCGGCGACTATAATCACCGGACCGGTTTCTACGGATCGCTCAATACCGATCCCTTCGCCCGCGTGCCGGGCTATGGGCTGGCGAGCGCCTATGCCGGAATCCGGAGCGCCGACAATCGCTGGGAATTGCGGCTGTGGGGCCGCAACCTCTTCGACAAACAATATTTCGTCAATGCGTCGGTCGATCAGGTCACGACCTATTCCTACAACGGGACGCTTGGCGATCCGCGCTTCTACGGCGCCACGCTCAGGATGAAGCTGTGAACCGCGCCGCCGCCGCCCGCCGGGCCGCCCGAACCCTTCCAACGATCCCCGCCAGAAGCGGCTTTGCCCAGACAGGAGACAGCAGATGACGATTGCCAACCGGTTGAAGCTGGGCCTTGTCCTCCATGGCGTGGGCCGGGGATGGCAAAGCTGGCGCCATCCCGAAGCCATCATCGATGGCAGCACCAATATCGACCTTTATGTCGAGCAGGCGCAACTGGCCGAAAAGGGCCTGTTCGACTTCGTCTTCGTGGCCGACAGCCTTCAGATCGACGAAAGGTCCATGCCCCATTATCTGAGCCGGTTCGAACCGGCGACGATCCTTTCGGCGCTGGCGACCGTCACCAGCCATATCGGCCTGGTCGGCACTTTCACGGTATCCTATTCCGAACCCTTCAACCTGGCCCGCCAACTGGCATCGCTCGACAAGATCAGCCGGGGCCGGGCGGGCTGGAACGTGGTCACGTCCTGGCTTGCCGGGACCGCCGCCAATTTCGGCAAGGACAGGCATTTCGCCCATGACGAGCGCTATCGCCTGGCCGCGGAATATGTCGACGTGGTGCGGGGACTGTGGGACAGTTTCGAACCCGGCGCGCTGGTGGGGGACAAGGAGGCGGGCGTCTTCCTCGAACCCGGCAAGCTCCACACCCTGGATCATGCCGGGGAGTTCTTCCGCGTTCGTGGCCCGCTCAACCTCGACAGGACGCCGCAGGGCTATCCCGTGACCTTCCAGGCCGGCACGTCGGAGGAGGGCCGGAACTTCGCCGCCAGCTATGCCGATGCGATCTTCAGCGTGCCGCGCAGCAAGGAACAGTCGATCGCCTTCCGCAGCGATCTGCGCCGCCGCGCCGCGGAGGCCGGGCGCGATCCCGACAAGCTCTATGTCTTCGGGGCGATTTCCGCGCAGGTCGCCTCCACCCGGGAGGAACTCGACCGCCTGGTGGAGGAGCGCAATCGCTATAATTCGATCGAGAATGCCCTGTCGTCGCTCGGCCAGTCGTTCAACGACTATGATTTTTCCAGGCATGATCTGGACGCGCCCTTTCCCGCTGTGACGGAGGAATGGCTCAACAGCAGCCAGGGGGCGGTCACGCGCATCGTCAGCGCGGCGGTCGAGGAAGGGCTGACGCTGCGGCAGACCGCGCTGCGCTTCGGCAGGCCGATCGACAGCCTGGACGGCACGCCCGAAGAGATTGCGGACCAAATGCAGAGCTGGCTGGACGACGGTGCGATCGACGGCTTCATGCTGACGGAGGGGCTGCCGGGCCAGTTGAAGGCCTTTGTCGAGCAGGTCGTGCCGGTGCTGCAGCGGCGCGGATTGCTGCGGACCAGCTATGAGGGCGCGACCTTCCGCGAGAATCTGGACCTGCCGATACCGCAGAACCGCTATTCGGGCGCGGCGGCATGAGAATGAGCGGGGCGATCCGCCGGATGAAGGCGCTTTGGCGGACGCTGGCCGGCGCGGCGGTCGCTGTCCTGCTCGTTCCGCTTGGCGGGTGCGATCGCCCGGCCGACGGCGACGGTCAAGTCCTGCGCGTCGGCACGCACAGGGGCGGCACGCGGGGCATGATGCTTGCGGCCGGAGAGTTGAAGGACGTGCCCTACCGGATAGAATGGGCGCAGTTCCCGAGCGCCCAGACGCAGATCGAGGCGATTTCAGCGAATGCGGTGGATGTGGGGATTGCCGGCGTGGCCTCCTTCCTCTTCGCCTATAACGGCAACCCGCAATTGCGTGCGATCCAGGCCATGGACGGAGGACCGGAGCAGAAGGCGGTCGCCGTCATCGTTCCGGAAAAATCGGCGGCGCGGGACATGCGCGACCTTCGCGGCAGGTCGATCGCCACGACCAGGGGGTCGGTCGGGCACATCACGCTGCTCCAGGCGCTGGAACAGGCCCATCTGAAGACCAGCGACGTGTCGATCAGCTTCCTGAGCCCGAACGATGCCATGACCGCCTTCGCCACGGGCAAGGTCGACGCGCTTGCGATATGGCTTCCCTATCTGGCGACCGCGGTACGCAGCCACCGTGCGCGGGTGCTGACCTATGCCTGGAACGGCACATCCAACTATCTGGTGCAGGTGAGCAGCGACGCTTCGGTGCGGGCGAAACATGCGTTGCTGGAGGATTTCCTGCGCCGCTATGCGCGGGCGCAGCTCTGGGCGAACGGGCATCCGCGCGAATGGTCGGAAATCTCTTCGCGGGAAACCGGCGTTCCGCGCGACATCGCCGCCTACAGCGCCGAACGCTGGCACTGGACGCCTGCCCCGGTGGACGGCCGGGTGGCCGACGCCCTGCACGAAACGGCGCGGATCTTCGCCGCGGAGCTGCCGCCGCCGCACCGCGACGGCGCGGCGGGCCTGGATTCCAGCTTCGACGATGCGGTCGACGGATCGGGAGGCCGGCGCAGCGGAGGGTGATCCGCCTCCCTGAAAATCCCTGGTGGTGCGGCCATCGCTTTGCGCTTAGGTTCCCCCCTCGAAATCACGATCGGTCATGAGGTGGAGGATGAAGTACAGGATCGGTTTCGACGATCAGCGCAAGCTGGTTTCCGTTTCCTTCTTCGAATTTCTGGATGCGGAAACCGGCCAGCGCTACACCACGGAATTGTCTGACGGGCTGCGCGCCAGGCAGGGGAGGGGGCGCTATAACCTCCTCATCACGGTCGGGCAGCAGGACATCATGCCCCAGGGCACCGTGGAGGCGATCAACGATCTGGTCGAATCCGAAGCCTTCAGGATCATCCGCAAGACGGCAGTGGTTTCGCACAGCGCGCTGCATGCGATGCAGGTCAAGAGGATCGGAGAAAAACGCCTGATCAGGCCGGTCGCCA
This sequence comes from Sphingobium sp. 22B, assembly GCF_001580035.1. Lineage (NCBI taxonomy): Bacteria > Pseudomonadati > Pseudomonadota > Alphaproteobacteria > Sphingomonadales > Sphingobiaceae > Sphingobium > Sphingobium sp. 22B. The sequence goes on from NZ_LTAB01000005.1 coordinate 44,970, forward strand.
CCGAAAAAGAGGCAATGGACTGGTTTGCCGAGGAGGAAGGGCCGGAGTAGCGCCGCCGGGCGATGCGCTACACCGGATGTCGTGGCAGATCGCTGAGCGCCGAGACATTGCGGTAGCGGGTGGCGCAGCCGATCACCATGCCGTCGGAAAGCTGATCGACCAGTTCCCGCTGGATTTCCTGCCACGGCGTCTGCGCCCTGGGCATGGGGAAGCCGCCTGCCGCCTCCAGCGCGTCCCGCCGCCGCGTCAGTTCGGCCTGCTCGACCAGCAGGTCCGCCCTGCGGCGGCGCAGATCGATGCGAATCCGGTCACCGGACCTGACCAGCGCCAGATTGCCGCCGCTCGCCGCCTCCGGCGAGGCGTTGAGGATCGACGGGGAGGCGGAGGTGCCCGATTGCCGGCCGTCGCCGATGCAGGGCAGGACGCTTATTCCCCGCTTCACCAGGGCGGCCGGCGGGCGCATGTTCACGACCTCCGGAGCGCCGGGATAGCCGATCGGTCCCGCGCCCCGCATCACCAATATGCTGCTTTCGTCTATCCCGCTTGCCGGATCGTCGATCCTTTTCCGGAAATCCTCCGGGCCTTCGAACAGGATGGCCGTGCCTTCGAACGCGTCCGGATCGTCAGGATCGGTCAGATAGCGGTCCCGGAATTCGGATGTGATGACAGACAATTTCATGATCGCCGATGCAAAGAGATTGCCGCGCAGCACGATGAAGCCGGCATTCCGGCGCAGGGCCGTTTCGGCGGTGCGGATCACATCGCTGGCGGTCGCCACGGCATTCCGGCAATTCTCGCCCAGCGTGCTGCCGTTGACCGTCAGCGTGCCTTCATGGATGCGGCCCATCCGCATCAGTTCCGCGACGACCGCCGGAACGCCGCCCGCCCGGTGGAAATCCTCCGCCAGATAGGCGCCGGCGGGCTGCATGTTGACGAGCAGGGGAACGTCATGGCCCCGTTCCCAGTCCGCGATGCCGAAATCGACGCCGACATGGCGGGCTATGGCTATGATGTGGACCGGCGCGTTGCTCGATCCCCCGAGCGCGGTGTTCACGACCACGGCATTTTCGAAAGCTTCGCGCGTCAATATGTCGGAAGGGCGGATATTCTGCCGCACCAGTTCCACGATCCTGCGCCCGGTGCGATAGGCGGCGGCGCCGCGTTCCCGATAGGCGGCCGGAATGGTGCCGCTGCCGGGCAGGGAGAGGCCGAGCACTTCGGCCAGGGCATTCATCGTCGACGCGGTGCCCATCGTGTTGCAATAGCCGGCTGAGGTGGCGCCATCCATGATCGCCTTCCTCATCTCGCCCTCGCTGATCCGGCCGGCGGCATGTTCGGCGCGCAATTTCCAGGCGATGCTGACCGCGCCCGCCCGCTCGCCCCTGTACCAGCCGTTGAGCATCGGCCCGTTGGTGAGCACCATGGCGGGGATGTTGGCGGTCGCCGCCGCCATGATGCAGGCGGGGGTCGTCTTGTCGCAGCCCGTGGTCAGCACGACGCCGTCCAGCGGATAGCCGTGCAGCGTTTCGACCAGTCCCAGATAGGCGAGGTTGCGGTCGATCGCCGCGGTCGGGCGGCGGCCGGTCTCCTGGATGGGATGGACCGGAAATTCCAGCGGAATGCCGCCTGATTCGCGAATGCCGTCCTTCACCCGCTGCGCGAGTTCGAGATGGCTTCTGTTGCAGGGCGAAAGGTCGCTGCCCGTCTGGGCGATGCCGATGATGGGCCGCCCGCTCTGGAGCTCTTCCGGCGTCAGTCCGAAGTTCAGATAGCGTTCCGTGTACAGCGAGGCGAGCACCGGATCCTCGGCATTGTCGAACCATTGCCGGGACCGCAGCCTGCGTTCCTCCCCGGACTTTCCGCCGCCGCTCATCTGCCGCCTCCCTAAAAAGTGACTTCCGGTAAAAAAGTCGATTTAATATTGTATGGTGGATAATGTGGCATATGATCGCGTCGGTGACAACTGCCGCCGAGTCCGGCGGATGCGGGGCGGGAAAACCCGGCCGGTGGGAGGGGAAGATCATGAGCGGACCCAATCATGTCGATCGAGGCCAGCGGAGCCCGGAAGGCGGCAGGCCTGCCATGACCGGCATTGCCGCCGGGCTGTGCAGGCGTCTTCTCGCCCCTTTCCTCGTGGCTGCGATGACGATCGGCCTTGCCGCCTGCCGCGGTCCGGCAGAGCCTTCCGTCGGCGGCAGTTCAGCGGACTGGGCGCATTATGGCGGGACGCAGGACGAGATGCGCTTCAGCCGGCTGGAGGAGATCAACGACGGCAATGTCGCGTCGCTGGGCCTTGCCTGGTCGCTCGATCTGGAGGGGGAGCATCAGCTGGAGGCGACGCCGCTGGCGGTCGGCGGCACGCTCTATTTCACCGGTCAGGACGCATCGGTCTATGCGGTCGATGCGCGGACCGGAAAGCGGCTCTGGCGCTGGGACTCACGGGAATGGGCGCTGCGCCCGCAGACCATGCACTATATCTTCTCGGTCAACCGAGGCGCCGCCTATTGGCAGGGCAAGGTCTATGTCGGCACGCGCGACGGCCGGCTGGTGGCTCTGGACAGCCGGACCGGCCGCCCCATCTGGTCGCGACAGACGGTGGCGGAGGATTCCTTTCAGTTCATCACGGGTGCTCCGCGCGTGTTCAATGGCAAGGTGATCATCGGCAATGGCGGCGGGGACTGGGCCGCCAGAGGCTATGTCACGGCCTATGACGCGAACAGCGGCAGGCAATTGTGGCGTTTCTACACCGTGCCGGGCGATCCGGCGAAGCCGTTCGAGCAGCCGGCGCTGGCGATGGCCGCGAAAAGCTGGACCGGGCAATGGTGGAAATGGGGCGGGGGCGGCACCGTCTGGGACGGGATCACCTATGACGCGGAGATGAACCGCATCTATATCGGCGCAGGCAATTCGGGTCCCTATAATCCGCGCCTGCGCACGCCCGGCGGCGGCGACAATCTCTTCCTCGCCTCCATCGTCGCGCTGGATGCCGATACGGGCCGCTATATCTGGCATTATCAGGTCAATCCGCAGGAAGCATGGGATTACAAGGCGGCAGCCCAGATGACGCTGGCGCGGCTCACCATCGACGGGAAGCCGCGGCGCGTGTTGATGCAGGCGCCGACCAACGGCTTCTTCTATGTGATCGACCGCGACAGCGGGAAGCTGATTTCGGCCGAAAAGATCGGCAAGGTCAACTGGGCCGAGCGGATCGACGTGAAATCCGGCCGGCCTGTGGAGGTGCCCAATGTCCGGTATGAAAAGGGGCCGATAACCATCTGGCCGGGCCCGCAGGGCGCGCATAATTGGCAGTCCATGGCCTATAATCCGGATACGGGGCTGGTTTATATACCCTATATGCAACTCGGCGCCGTCTATGAGGAAGACAAGGCCTTTCTGGAGAGGGTGAAGGCGAATGGCGGCGAGCCCATATTCGGCGTTTCGGGCGCAGGCACGCATTTTTCGATCCATGCCGATCCGAACGACCGGCGCGACGGCAAGGGCGAACTCATCGCCTGGGACCCCGTGGCGCAGAAGGCCCGGTGGAGGGTCCAGTATGACAGCCTGTGGAACGGCGGCACGATGACCACGCGGGGCAACCTGGTCTTCCAGGGCGATGCCGACGGGATATTGCACGGATATGATGCCCGCACCGGCAAGCAACTGTGGCGTTTCAACGCGGGGCTGGGGATCATCGCGCCGCCGATCACCTATGAAGTGGGCGGCAGGCAATATCTCTCGCTGCTGGTCGGCTATGGCGGCGGCGTGGCGATGCTGGGCCGGTATGCGGATCGCGGCTGGAAATATAATGCGCAGCCCCGGCGTCTGCTGACCTTCGCCCTGGGGGGCAAGGCGCGGCTCCCCAAGACGGCGCCCGCGGATTTTCAGGTTCGCGCGGTGGACGATCCGAAGCTGGTTCTGGATGAAGCCGCGGTCAAGCGCGGCGCCAAGCTCTATGGAGCGAACATGTGTCACGCCTGCCATGGCGCGGGCCTCAACAATACCGGCGTTCCCGGGCCGGACCTTCGGGAATCGGGCGTGGCGCTGGATTACCAGGCCTTCTCGCAGCTTCTGTCGGAAGGGCCGCTCATGGAGCGGGGCATGCCCCGCTTCGAAACCCTCTCCGATGCGGACAAGCGCGCGCTGTGGAGCTATATCCGGGCAGGAGCGCGCGTGTCGCTCGGCAAGCGCAAGGCGAACGACGCGCCGGTCAAGGCAACCGCATTCTGATGGCATGATGGGAAACTATCCGCCGCCGGCAACCGTTCGACGCACACGGGGATACTGCCCATGCGTGGCAGGCCGGTGACGGGATCATAGCCATCCTCGACCGAGATCAGCCGGCTGGTATTGCCGCCGGTGCGGCGTGGATCATCCGATCCCGGATTGGCGCCGAAACCATGCGCCATCGACACCATGCCCGGGCGCAGCGCCGCCTCGGCCGCGACGATGCCCTGGATTTCGCCATGGGGAGAGCGGATCGTGACGCATTCCCCTTCGGCGATCGCCAGGCGGGCAAGATCATCAGGGTGCATATAGGCAGGGTTGACGCCATCGCCGGCGAGCTTGCCGATGCGGCGGCCGAAGCTGTTGAGGATGTTGTTGGTGCGCCGGGGCAGCAGGCGGAACGGATAGTCCGCCTCGACCGCGCGACTATCCTCGGCCAGCACCTGTTCCAGCTCCTCCAGCATCGGCGGGGCGCCAAGCTCCAGCCGGTCGTCATTGTCCGGCGCGCGCGGCAGCACGCGCTGGTCGCTTTCGAAGACATGGCCATCGGGATATTGCTTCACCCGGTCGAGGGGAATGCGCGATCCCTGGCAGGACAGTTCTATCAGCCGGTCGGCGGTGGGCTTGGCCCCGGCGGGATCGAGCGTGAAGGTCATCGGCGGCGCTTCGGCCTGCGGGCCATTGCCATAGCGCATGGTGACGTCGATCATCGTGCCCATGCGCTGGGCCAGGCCCCAGAAGAGTTCCCAGTCCTCGATCACGTCGCTGCCCGGCGGCGGCGGCACCAGCGCAGGCGTGTAGGCCGCATAAGGCTGCGGAAAGCCGCGCGTGGTGCCGTAATATTTGACGCTTTCGGGCATATAGGTCGTCATCGGCGTTTCCAGCGTCAACTTGGGCGCAATGACATAATGGGACAGCTCTGCCGTCGCTGTCATTTCCGTGTCCATCGTGACGAGCAGATCGAGGGTGTTGAGGGCGGCGAAGGCGCGGTTCTGGTCGGGCCAGGCCATCATCGGATTGCCACCGGCCACGATCAGAGCCTTCACCTGACCCGGCCCGTCCAGCAGGATCTCGTCCGCGAGCGCGGCTGCCGAAAGGCCACTGGCGCAGCCGCCCAGCCCGCGCACGCGCAGGCGTGGCTCGAACCCCCAGCCCTGAAAGGGCGGCCAGGGCTGGGCGCGCGCTTCATAACCGGGCAGCAGGACGTTGGGCTTGGCCAGCTTATCGCCCGCCCGCGCCCAGTGGCCGCACAGGCTGGCGAGGCAGAGCGCGAGATATTCGGTCAGGGTGGAATGGGTGGCGAAGCTGGGGCCCGTGCCGCAGCTGACCCCGGCATTGCGCGCGCCGGCGAAGATGCGCGCGGCCTCCAGCAGGTGATCGGCCGAGACGCCGGCCCGATCGGCGGCATAATCGGGCGTGAAGGGTGCGACCGCCGCGCGCAGCGCCTCCACTCCCTGCGTGTTGGCGGCGACGAAATCCTTGTCCTCCAGCCCTTCAGCCAGGATGACATGAATCATCGTGGCGAGGATGGCGATGTCCTCGCCGGGGCGCGGCTGCATATGGATATGGGCGCGCCTGGCGGTTTCAGTGACGCGCGGGTCGATGACGATCAGTTTCGCCTGCGCCTTTTCCATGTCCTTGAGCATGCGGCCGGGATTCTGCCCGGGGAAGCCGGGCGACTTGCTGATGACGGGATTGATGCCGACCAGCAGCCAGGCGTCGGCGGTGTCGAACTGCGGCTGGCCCGCCTGCCACATGCCGTGATGGGCGAGCGCGATGAGGATGCCGGGCTTGTCGATCGAGCCTGCGGTGAAGAACATCGGCGATCCGATGCCACGCAGCCAGCCGGCGGCCACGCCGGTCGACGCGACAAAGGGGACGAGGCCCATGCCGACATACATCGCCACCGAGCGGGGACCGTGTTCGGCGATGATCGCGTCCAGCTTCGCAGCGATCTCGTCCATCGCCGTTTTGGACGGAATGGACGCGAAGCCCCCATCCGGCCCGCGCTTGAGGCTGTGGAGCAGCCGCTGGTCGCCATAATGCTGTTCGGGCAAGGCGCGCCCCTTGGGACAGCTATAGCCGCCATAAAGTGGGGCGCGGGGATTGCCGGTCACCTTCGTCGCCCGGCCGTCTTCCACCGTCACCTGGATCGGGCAATAGGCCGTGCACAGACGGCAGATGCTGGGATGGACCTGCGCGCTCATGCGAACATCACCACGGAGCGGGCCGCTGCGCCGCCGCGCAGCGCGGCGAAGGCATTGTCGATCGCGTCCAGTTCGATATGGGCCGCGACCAGATCGTCGAGATTGAGTCGACCGCTCATGTAGAAATCGACATAGCGCGGTATGTCGACGGGAAAATGGTTCGACCCCATGTTGGACCCCTGCAAGCGTCGCTCGGCGAGAAGGGAGAAACCATCGACCTCCACCTTCACCCCTGGCGGCATCATGCCCGCGACCGTTGCGGTCCCGCCCGGGCGCAGCATGGCAAAGGCGCTTTCTACCGTTGCCTTGAGGCCGATCGCCTCGATCGCATGATCCACGCCGCCGCCTGTCATCTCAACGATGCTGTCCGCCACATCGCGGCCTGCCTCCACGCAGTCGGTCGCGCCGAAGCGGCGGGCCAGGTCCAGCTTGGCGGGCTGGCGATCGATCGCGATGATGCGCCCCGCGCCCGCGATCGCCGCACCGTTGATCGCCGACAGGCCGACGCCGCCGCAGCCGATCACGGCTACGCTCTGCCCCGGCCGGATGCCTGCGCTGTTGATGGCCGCGCCCACGCCGGTGACGACCGCGCAGCCCAGCAGAGCCGCTCGGTCGAACGGCATGTCGGGCGATATGGCGACGCAGGCATTTTCATGCACCAGCATCTCCTGCGCGAAGGCAGAGAGGTTGACGAATTGATGGATGGTTTCGCCGCCGATCGTCAGCCGGGGCGGCGCATCGTCCCTGCGCCGCGTTTCCCCCGTGCCGCATAGCGATAGGCGTCCGGTGACGCAGTCGCCGCAATGGCCGCAAAAGGCGGACAGGCAGGCCACGACATGATCGCCAGGCCGGACCGAACGAACCTCACTGCCGACCGCCAGCACGACGCCTGCCGCCTCATGCCCCAATATGGTGGGCAGCGGATGGGGGACATGGCCTTCCGCGAAATGCAGGTCGGAATGGCACACGCCAACCGCGCGATTGGCGATGCGGACCTCGCGCGGGCCGACATCGCCCAGCATCACGTCCTCGACCGACAGCGGCGCACCGGCCGCGCGCAGGACGGCGGCCTTCATCGTCCGTCAGTCCACCAGCCGCTCGACATGGCGGTCGCGGTCGAGCGCGGGGGCGAGATAATGTCCAACCTTGTAATCGCAGGTGATGGCGGTGCGGCGGCGCTGCGATTACGGTCCAGCGGGACGCCGCTGGCGGCGGGAAGGCGCAGCCGCCGTTCGAAATCGCCGCCCCATATATCGTCGCGATGGTTCATCAGCGGGGAAAGGTATTGCTGGATCGGATAGTCATGGGCGCCATGCAGCATCACGCCGCCATCGGGTTCGTCCTGATGCGTTTCCATCGCGGCCATGGCGATGCGATTCTTGAGCGTCAGATTGCCGATCCGGAACGGATCGAACAGGCGCGGACAGGCCATGCTTCCTCTCGCAAACGTGCCGGCACGGCGCCGGTCTTTTGATGACGCGATCTGCGGGCCGGCGGGTCCATTCCGTCCGCTATGCCGTCACGCGCCATTACCTTTCGTCTAGCACCTTCAAATCATCGAATAATCATTCCATCGAGAGACGGATTGTTCGTTGCGAGAAGATAATAGGTGACGCTCGACCGCGCTGGAAATGTTTGTCCCCATCTTCGTTGTCGACAGTTTCGGCCGAGCGGCGGAACAATCGCTCTGTTGCCTACTCATCGTATCGACGCATCTGGCGCTACCTCAAGCAATCCGTATTCCCTTGATGGCGGTATCCCGCCGGGACGCAGATCGGCTTGCGACAGCGGCGGGGGACGATCAGGCGGCAGCTTCTCCCCCGGCCGTTCTTGCGGACCGATCCGGCTTGGCCTCTACCTGCTGGGGGTAACGGCCCATCAGCAGGTAGAGCAATATGGAAGCGACCAGCCCGCCGATCACAGCGATCAGCGCGACCTGATAGTTGCCGAAACGGTCGTACAGGAAACCGATGCCGACCTGCCCCGCCACCGCCATCAGCGTCATGACGGTAATCGTGCTGCCATAAATGGCGGAATAATGCCGCATGCCGAAATAGCGCGCGGCCATATAGGCGACGATGTCGATCTCCGCGCCCTGCGCCGCGCCAATCAGCACGGCGGCGGTCAAGGCCATGGGGAATGTCAAGGAACCCTGCAACATGAGGATGCAGCCCAATATGGGGCCGAGGCTGAAAAGACATGCGACCGCAGGTGCCCAGATCCGGTCTATCAACGTTCCCGAAATCAGGGTGCCGATCAACACCGAACCCGCAAGCACGCCCGTCAACATGGCCGCGTCGGCCGGCGAGATGTCGAGCGCCGTCAGCAGCGGCTGAAACTGGCTGAGCAAGGTCGACAACGGCGCATAGCCGAAACCCGCACACAAGCAAAGGAGCAGGACGCGGGGCTCGCGCCGCAACAATCCCATATAGTTTTCCCCTTGCGCCGGGCGGGCTTGCGGCTTCCATTCCGTTGAATCCGACCGCTCCGCATCCCGGATACCGAACCAGCAGACCGGGAGGCCGACCAGCAGCACAATGCCCGCGAGCAGGTAGAAACCCGCCTGCCATCCTTCGCGTGCGACAAGCGCGTGTAGCGTGGCGGGCAGGAAAATGCCCAATATGGATATGCCCACCCGCGTGCATGCCAATGCCAGGCCCCGCGACTTGACGAAGCGCGCGGCGACCACGCGGGTGAAGGCAAGGCCGGTGGTGAAGATGCCGATGACCTGCAGGGCGAGATAAGTCGCGTAGAACTGGACCAGCGATCCGCCAAGCCGTGTCATCGCCAGATAGGCCAGACCGGTCAGCGTCATCGCAGCCAGCAGCGGACGGCGCACACCATGGCGGTCGAGCAGCGTTCCGGCAAAAGGCGAGAGGATCGCGGTCAGGATCATTCCGTTGTGCGCGGCGGCGATTTCCCCGCGCGACCATCCAAAATTATCCTGCCAGGGCTGTATGAAGATGCTGGCGTTGAATTGCAGCATGGAAAAGCCGGTTGCGACGCCGACGGAGGCGGCGGCGAGCGTCGGCCAGTGTTTCTTCCATTCCTGAGCGGCGGTCATCATGGCACTGTTCCGCAATGGAAGGAGCGCGGCACCCGAAGATGCCGCGCTCCTGATGGATCACTTCAGAAGCTGGCGCCCAGTTCGACGCCGTAGGTTCTGGGCGGCGAAAGGATCGCATTCGCGCCCGGCGCGGTGAATACCGGATAGGCGGTGTCGAAGAGATTCTTCGCGAACAGCGCCAGCCTCCACCTTGCCGGTCCGACCTCGACATTCTGCAACGCCATGCGCGCATTGGCCACGTCGCGGCGGATGTCATAGGCATAGGCGCCGAACGCGACCCGGCCTGTTCCCGAGGTATCGCTGGCCATGGCATAGTCGCCATGGAAGGCAAGATCGCCGATCCCGACCGGAACGCTGTAATCGATCGCCACGGTGACCGCATGTTTCGGCAGGCTCTGTATCCGCACGTCGGCCAGGGGGTCTATGGTGAAATAGCTTTCAGGGCGCTTGCCATGCAGATAGGCATAGGTCGCGGAGACCTGAAGCCCAGCGGTGGGAGCGGCAATGATTTCCAACTCCGCCCCGCGAATCCGCGTGACGCCAGGCGCATTCAGCGTATCGGTGATGGCCGGATCGCCCGCGGGGTCGAGCTGGCTGGTGATCTGCCGGTTGTGGATGCGATTTTCAAACAGCGCTGCATTGACGCGCAGACGGCGCTCGATCAGGTCGCTTTTTACCCCGATTTCAAAGGACTTGTTCACTTCGGCGCCAAAGGGCTTGAAGGAAGGGGATCGCACCGACACGCCGCCGGCGCGATAGGCCTGGGCGTAGCGGGCATAGATGTTGATGGCGTCCGTTACGTCATAGGCGATGGTGAACGCCGGATCCCAGCGCTTTTCACGGAACGGCGCGCCGATTGTGGCTGTCGGTGCGCCGTTGAACATGGTGCGCTCGAACTTTTTCTCGTCATTCGTGTAGCGCAGGCCGCCCGTCAGGTGCAGCCGGTTGTCTGCGAACGCCGGCGACCAGGTCGCCTGCGCGAAGCCCGCATAGGATGTGGACTCCGCCTCTTGCGAATTAAGTCCCGCACCCGCGCTCCCCACGGCGAATGGGTTGACGCCCAACGCCTGCGTGAATGCGCGATCGGTGTAGATGATGCTCAGCAGGGTCTGGCGGGTATCCTGCACCCGCTCATGGAAATAATAGGCGCCAATGACGAATTCGAGATCGGGCAGGCTGCCGACGAGCTGGAATTCCTGACTTTCCTGCTTCTGCTTGACCTTGTTGTAGGAGGTTACACCCGAAATGCCCCAGATCGGGGTCGTGGGATCAATGCCCAGGCTGGTCCCGCCAAGCCGGGGAAACAGAATGCTGGCGGGTCGGGCGACAGGAAATTTGGTCAGGTTGAACGCGCCGCCAAGTTGGTTAGCCCCTTCCTCGCTTGTTTTCCGGAACGCGGTGATCGACCGCAGCGTCAGGGCGTCGTTCAGTTCCCAACCCGCCTGCAGCGTATGACCCGATGCCTCGGTGCGGAAAGGCGCATTGTAAAGGGATGTCCATGCCGTGTCGGTACGGCGGTCCAGCCTGTCCGTCAGCGGCCGCGCGCCCGTGAGAGTGGCGAGCGGCAACACCGTGCGGCCATTTGCGTCGATCAGCGGGGGCCGGACCAGCACATTGTAATCGCGCGTGTCCTTCGTCACGCTGTGATCATAGGCATAGTCGACGGTGATGGCGGACGTCGGCTTCCACCGCACGCTGGCGCGATAGCCTTCGCCATCGAACGCGCCGAAATCATCTTGCCGCGCGATGCGGGCGACCCGCGGGCCGTTCTTCGTCCATCCATCATGGCTGGAGTTGAGATAATCCAGCTTGATCGAGAAACCGGCAAATTCCGGAAGGTTGAGGTGGGCTTCATAGCGACGCTGATCGAAATTGCCGATCGTCACCTTGCCGTCGCCGCCCAATATGCCGGTCGGCTTCCTGGTCACGATGCGGATGGCTCCGCCTTCGGCATTGCGGCCGAACAGCGTACCTTGCGGGCCGCGCAGCACCTCGATCCGCTCCGGATCGACCAGTTCGGCGCCCATGCCCTGAGCACGGCCCAGATAGACGTCGTCAATATAGACCGCAGTGCCCAGCTCCACCGTGCCCTGTCCGGGATCGCTGTTGGTGACGCCGCGCATGTCGACGATCAGCAGGCTCTGGCTCCCCGCGAAAGGCTGCATGACGACGCCGGGTGGCGGCGACTGAAACAGGGCGGTGAGACCGGTCGCGCCGCGGGCTTCAAGGGCCTCGCTCGAATAGGCGCTGACCGCAATCGGCACGTCCTGAAGATTTTCGGCCCGCTTCTGGGCGGTGACGATGATTTCCGCGACGCCATCTTGTGCCACTGCCGGCACGGCCAGGCCCATCAGCAAGCCAGGTAGCGAAATCCCGGCCAGATAAATTTTCCCTCTCCGCATATCTTCTCCCATTTTCACGGCCATGCCTAAGACATATGACTTAAGATGAGACATGTCTCTTAGAAGGGAGAAGGCCAGAGCGCCAATCCGCACGGAAATGATCGCCTATGCGATCCATGACTCGCAAAGGCGGGGAGGAGACGGTTCCTGTGCTACGGATACCGTCTTAACTTCCCGGTGCTGGTCTGAGGCACATGGCCCGCAGCATTTCGATGCCTTCGGCCAGAAATTCCGCTTCGGGCATGACTTCCAGCCCTTCGGACAAATTCTTGTCCCGTTCGAAAATCATGTCGAAAAAGGTGCAGGAGCCGTGCCGCAGGCGATAGCTCATCAGGTCGCGCGGCACATCGGGCTGCAGGGCGAAATAGAGCTCCATGGCTTCGCCGCTGGCAGGTGTCGAGTAAAGCTGGGCGTTGCGGATCTCGGTGCCTTCCCTCCAGCGGATCGCATGGCGAAAGAAGGATGCGTAGCGATGCACCCCCTGCGCATCGCGCAGTTCGTAGTTGGGCAGGACGAGCGCGCCGAGTACGGAGGCGGGATCACGCTCCCGCCCTTCGGCATGGATGGCGTCCAGCATCTGCCGCCGTCGCGCATCCAGTGTCGGCAGGCGATGGGCCCATATCGCGCGAACCAGCTTTTCGCGGTCATTGAAATGATAACTGACCGCGGAGTTGTTGGCGGCATTGGCTTCCAGGCGGACCTGGCGCAGCGATACATTCTCTATCCCATGCTCTCCGAACAGCCTTTCCGCCGCCTCTATGATGGCCAGCGCCGTGCCCTTGAACGACTGGGCAGGAAGATCATCCATGATGGGAGCCACTCTTTCTCTCTACAGCAATCAGTGGCTCCGCTATCCGCCCAACGCCGTCATAATGCAACGGCGCGCAAATGCGCCGGGGCCGTGCGTAGATCACACCCATCATATGGATGATGGAATTGGCAGGCCGGGCCTTTCGTTCTGTAGGCCGCTTGCAATAAGACATGTTTCTTATATTGCACGGAAGAGCGGCACGAAGCCCAAGAACAGCGAGAGGAATGCGCCGGTGCTCAATTCATTATTCGGACTGTCGGGCAAGAATGCGCTGGTGGTCGGCGCAGGCAAGGTGCCCCATGCCATTGCGTCCCTGTTCGGATCAGCGGGAGCGGCCGTCACCCATTCGCAGGAACCGGAACTGACGGAGGAGGGCGTCGAGGCGTTGTTCGACGGCGTGCCGGAACTCGACATATTGGTGAACGGCGCCATTGTGACCGGCCCCTGGCCGCTCGACGATCTGACGATGGACGAATGGGACCGCGTGCATTCAACCAACGTTCGCGGCGCGTTCCTGCTCATGCGGCAGGCGGTGCGAACGATGCGGAGGCATGGCCGGGGCGGTCGTCTTGTCAACCTGTCGACCATCGGATCGGTTCATCCGGTGCTGCATGGCAATTATGCCTATGGCTCTTCCCGCGCCGGGATGAACGCCCTCACCCGGCAATTCGCGCTGGATTGCGCAGAGGACGGGATTGCCTCTAACGCCATTCTGGTGGGTGCGATCCCCTCGGACCCCTTCCCCGAAGGCTGCCCCATGCCTCCCAAGGGGCCGGGCGTGAGGCCGGAGCGGTTTCCCATGGGCTATGGCACGCCTGAAGATGTCGCGCCGGTGGCGCTGCTTCTGGCGTCCGCCGCCGGCCGCTACATCAACGGCCAGACGATCGTCGTCGATGGCGGCTTCCAGATCGCATGACGGCCGATCGGATGGCCACGCTCTTCGACGGCTTCTATCAGATGGGCTTTGTCGCCCGCGATCTGGATCAGGCCACCGACGCGCTGGCGAGGCGGTTCGGCATAAGGCGTTTTCGCCGCAAGGCCTCTTCGCCATTCATGGACGCGGCGCATGCATGGGTGGGGTCCACCATGCTGGAAATCATCCAGATCCGGCAGGGCGCGCCCGAAATCTATGAAGCCTATCTGCCCGACGAGCCGTCCGCGGTCCGCCTGCATCATCACGGCTTTCGCGTGGCCGATGCGGCTGCCTGGGACGAGGTCAACCGACGCATCGACGAAGCAGGCCTGGCGACACCGATGCGCGGCGCCGTCATGGATGGCCAGCTCAACTATATCTACGCCGACACGCGGGCCGACACCGGGATTTACAGCGAATATGTCTATCTGACCGGGGCGGCGACGTCGATCTATGACGACGTGCCCCATAACTGAAGGGAAATAAGGATGGCCGACAATGACGCGGTCGACATCTATGCGCAGCATCAGGCGCTCTACAACCGGGTGGCCGTGCCAAATCATGTGCCGCCCGAACTGGTGGTCGATTTCGATTATCTGCATCCGTCGGGCATTGAGGAAGGGGACGTCTACACTGCCTGGAAAAGGCTGCATGACGGCCCGGACATTGTCTGGACGCCCTGCAACGGAGGACATTGGATCGTCACGCGCGGCGAAGACATCAAGTTCGTGCAGGAGCATTTCGAGATCTTCAGCCATGAGGTGTTCACGATACCGCGCGGGTCGTCCCCCGTCCGCATGCCGCCGCTGACCGTCGACCCACCGTTGCATGCCCGCTATCGCGCCATTCTCAACCCCTTCTTCACGCCCAGCCGGGTGAGCCGGATGCGGGAGGATGCCGTGGTCCTGACCCGCAGTCTGATCGAACAGATCAAGCCGAAGGGCCGATGCGAGTTCGTCAATGATTTCGCGCGCGTGATGCCGGTGACGATGTTCCTTGGCATCGTTGACCTGCCGCTGGACCAGCGTGAGCGGTTTGTCGAATGGGGCGTCACCTTCATGACCGCGACGGATTCCCGGATGAAGCTGGGCGCGCAGGAAAAGGTTGTCGCCTATCTCCAGCAAGTTCTGGACGAGCGCGCCGCCAATCCCGGCGACGATCTGCTCAGCAAGATCGCGGGCTGGCGGAACAATGCCCGCTTCCAGGGCGAGTATGAAGTCATCGGCATGGCGGTCCTGATCTTCTTCGGCGGCCTCGACACCGTCGCCAACATGTTGTCCTTCATCACCCGTTACCTTGCGCAAAATCCGCAGCAGCGCCGACGCCTGATCGACGAGCCGGAGATCGTCCCCAAGGCAACGGAAGAGTTCCTGCGTCGCTTTGGCCTGTCGAACACCGGCCGTCTGATCCTGCAGGACTTCAACTACAAGGATGCCGTCTTCAGGAAAGACGAGATGGTGATGGTGCCGATCTCGATGTCGAGCATGGACGACCGCTTGTATGATCGGCCGATGGACATCGATTTCGATCGCGATCCTGTGCACAACACCTTCGGCAATGGCCCGCACAAATGTGTCGGAAGCCCCCTGGCCCGCGCCGAAATACAGGTGTTCCTGGAGGAATGGCTGAAGGCCCTTCCCGACTTCCGGCTCGACCCTGAACGGCCGTCCGTCACCCATTCCGGTTCCGTCAACGGCGTCGATTCCCTGAACCTCGTCTGGGATTCCGCGACCACGCGTTGACCCCATCATACTGACAGGAGTTTCTATGTCCGCCCCGGAAGCACTTTCATTTTACGGCCTTGAAGGCAAGACCGCCATCGTCACCGGCGCTGGGTCCGGCATCGGCCGCGCCACCGCAACCCTGTTCACGCAGGTCGGCGCACGGGTGCTGTTGATCGACGTCGTCGAAGACGCCGTGCGCGAGGCAGCGGAAGCGACCGGATCGCCCTGGGCCGTCTGCGACATATCGGACGAGGCGCAGGTGCTCTCGACCTTCAAAAGGGCGGAGGCGGAACTGGGCGGCCTCGACGTGCTGGCCAATGTCGCGGCCTATCGGCGCAAGGCGGACACCATGACGATGCCCGCGTCGGAATGGGACATCATGCACGCCGTCACCACGCGCGGTACGTTCCTGATGATGCGCGAGGCTATCAAGATCATGCGCGGCCAGGGGCGGGGCGGCTCCATCGTCAACGTTTCGTCCGTGAGCGCCGACCATCCGACGATCTTCAACAACACCCATTATGACTCGGCCAAGGCGGGCGTCGATGCGATGACCCGCGCCGCCGCGGTCGAGTTCGCCGAGCACAACATCCGTGTCAATTCGATCCAACCGGGCGGCACGGCGAGCGGCGGCGCGAAGGCGATGGGCGAGAGTCTGCCTTTCAAGGGGCCGATGACCCTGCCGGGCCGCATTCCGCTGGGCCGCATATCCCAGCCGATCGAACAGGCCCGCGCCATCTTGTTCCTCGCCAGCGACGCCGCCAGTTATATAACCGGCCATCATCTGACGGTGGACGGCGGCTATCATGTCTCCTGATGAAGACGGGGTTAGTCGCGGCTAACTATCCTGCCCAAATCCCCGCCAGCGACTCAGCCTGGGAAGCCCATGTCCGGCAAAGCGCGAATATCGGCTATCACCCGGTCGGTACGTGCCGAATGGGGGACGAGAATGCGGTGGTCGACGGGACGCTGAAGCTACGCGGTATCGACAGCCTGCGGGTCGTCGATGCTTTGGTGATGCCAGTGATCGTATCGGGCAACACCAATGCCGCGACCATCATGATCGCAGAGCGAGCCGCCGAATTTATCCTTCGAGATAAGCGTGGATACTGAGGCGACGCCCACAAAAACGGTCACTCGTAACGATAGCTGTGGCGACAATCTCTCCGAGGAAACGCGCAAGGATATGATCGAGAAGGCGCAGCAGGGCCATGGCCGAGCTGCGCGCCGATCGGCTATCGCAACGTCAGTGACGAGCAGGGGGTAATGTCATCGCCGTTGATCCGGAGGCAGGGCCGATAGTGACGCGCCTGTTCGACTGATACGCAAGGCGCCTCTATTCTCAATACCTCCGCTTTGGCACATCGATGCCGCGGGGGGGGCGTCCATCCCGTCAGGTCTTAGAGGGTAGCTGGCAGATAGCTGCCCTTCTAGCAAGCGTGGCCTGAATACCGCCGCCCTGTTGGCGAAACTCACCAGGAAGCTGGCCTGGCCAGCTATCGGAGCGATCAGTGCTGGACCTGATGACCGCTTTGCCGGCGGCTGCCGACCCGGTTTACCTTGTGTCAGTCCGATGGTGCAATTGGCGAAGCCTCGTTCCACCCGCCACCCAAGGCCTGATAGAGGGCGATCCGCGCCGTGAAGGCATCTGCCTGAGCCTGGACAAGATTCAGCTCGGCGGCGAGCAGGCCGCGTTGGGCGTCCAACTGCTCAAGATAGGGCGAATAGCCTGCTTTGTAGCGATTTGAGGCAAGACGGAAGGTCTCGGCGAGCGCGTCGCGCTGAGCGGCCACGATGCGTAACTGGGTATCTGTCTGAACGATATTCGCGAGCGCGTCCTCCACTTCACGGAAGGCATTGAGAGCGGTTTTGCGATAGGCAAAGGCAGCCAGATCACGCTGCGCACCGGCGCTTTCCGCGCCCGCGCGCAAGCGCCCGCCCTCGAACAGCGGCGCAAGCACGCTGCCGCCCAGCGACCAGATGGTGATCGGATTGTCGAGCAGGGTCGAGAAAACCGCACCACCCTGCCCGGTCAGGCGCAACTGGGGCAGGAAGCGCTTGCGCGCAGCCGCAAGGGCATGATCGGCGGCGGCAAGCTGAAGCTCGGCCTGCGCGACATCAGGACGACGACGCAGCAGTTGGGAAGGGAGGCCGGCTGGCACTGCGGGGTCTGTGAGCGCGGCAAGCGAAGCGCCGCGCTCTATGGGACCGGGCAAGTCGCCGCTGAGCAGCCTAAGCGCGTTTTCCTGCCGCGTGCGCGCCTGCTCAAGCGGCGCGATGATCTGCAACGCGCCCTGATATTCCGCCACTGCCTGAGCAAGCTCGAGCCTGGGTGAATAACCTGCGTCCGAGCGGCGCCTAATGCGTTGCAGCGCCTCCTTGCGTGCCTCGACGGTCTGGCGGGCGACGTCAAGCCGCGCATCGAGCGCGAGGAGAGTCACATAGCCGCTGGCCACGGTCGAGGCGATCGACAGGCGAACCGCGTCGCGGGCGGCCTGGCTTGCCAGCCATGCCGCGTGCGCTGCCGATTCTTGGTCGGACAGCCGGCCGAAGAGATCCACCTCCCATGCCGTCTGGACCTGCACTTGCCCGGCGGTCTGCACTTCGGGCGTCCCGAACGCGCTGACGCTGCGCGAGCGTTCACCACCCGCACCGGTCGCCAGGGTCGGCAATAGCGCGGCGCGCGCGCCTCTCTCCTGCGCCTTCGCTTCACGGATGCGCGCGCCGGCCATGGCAATGTCGAGATTGCCCGCAAGCGCGTGCTCGACCAGAGCGGTCAGGGCCGGGTCGCCGAAGGTCCGCCACCAGTCCGCATCAAGGGCACCACTCTGGTCAGGCGACGTGCGCCAGCCCTGCGGCGGCGTCACTGGATCGACCCGCGCGGTCTCGACATGCGGCCCGGCACAGGCAGCGAGCAGGAGAGGCAATGCCGCGATCGTGCAGGCGCGGCGCATCAGTCGTTTGTCTCGACATGCAACTCGACGGACATGCCGGGGCGCAGGCGTTTCGCCATCTCCTGCCCTGGATCGATCTTAACACGGACGGCGATGCGCTGCGCCACTTTCACGAAATTGCCCGTTGCATTGTCTGACTTGAGCACGGCGAACTCCGAGCCGGCGGCAGGCGAGAGATTCTCGACATGCCCCCTGAGCTTGGCGCCGCCCAGTGCGTCGACACGGAAGGTCGCGGGCTGACCGATGCGCATCTTGCGCGTCTGCGCTTCCTTATAGTTGGCGATGACCCAGCGATCGCGCGGGACCAGGAACATGAGCTGGGTTCCCGCCGAAACGAAGGCGCCATTGCGCACGCCGATTTCCGAGAGCTCACCGTCGACCGGAGCACGGATGACCGTATTGTCGAGATCGACCTGGGCGAGATGAAGCGCGGCCTGGGCGGCGGCGACGGAAGCCTCCAGCCCGCCACGCCCCACGATCACCGAACGGACGTCCTGTTGGCCAATCTGCTGCGCAGCACTGGCCTGTCGCACGGCCGCTTGGGCGGCGAGCAGCGCGGCGCGGGTCTGATCGCGCTCACGCTCGGAGATCGAGCCATCGGCGACGAGCGCGGCGGCCCGCTTCATGTCGGCCTGGGCGCGGACCAACTGGGCCTGCGCATTGGCAATGCCTGCCGACTGACCGGTGAGCGCTGCCTCGCGACCGCGCTGGCTTTGTTGCGAATTGGCCAGAGCGGCACGTTGCGCTGCGAGATTGGCCTTCGCCTGTTCGACGCGCGCGCCATAGATGCGCTGGTCGATGGTGACGAGGACATCGCCTTTCTTCACCGTCTGGAAGTCCTGCACGGGCACCCCGGTCACATAACCGCTGACCTGGGGGCTTATGATCGTCACCTTGCCGCGGACATAGGCATTGTCGGTGTCTTCGGCCCATCCGTCAAAAGGCGGCAGTCGCCAAGCGTAGAGGATGGCCACGATTCCTGCGAGCGCGAGAGCGCCGATCGCCACTGCCGCCGTGCGGCTTTTGCGGGGAGGACTCCAGCCCTGCGAAGAAGGCTCGACCTGCGGATCGGAAGGCGGCGCAGCTGCCGCAGCTCGGGATGTCGCCGCCTGATCCGTCATGAAACCCCCCGTTAACCTGCCTTTGCCGCCTGCGCCTGCAGGGCCTGCTGGAGCTGGATGATGGGCGAGGGCTCCTTGCGCCGCAAGATGGAACGGCGAATGAGAAGGCCCCAGATCACGCCCGCAACGGCCAGCACGCCGACCAACAGAAACACATCATTGAAGGCAAGGATATTGGCCTCTCGGGCCACTTGGCGGGCCAGCAATGCTCCGCCCTCCGCACCGCGCAACAGCGGATCGCCAATCAGGCCTCGAACCGACGCCGCGCCGCCTTCGACGCGCTGGACGACCTGAGGATCCGTCATGACGATATTTTGCACCAGCGCATGCGAATGGAACTTCTCACGGACGACCTGGAAGGTGCCGAGCATCGTCGAACCGGCGAGCCCTCCAAGGCTCTGGCTCAGGTTGAACAGCACGACGAAGCTGATGAAATTCTTCGGTCCGGCAAGCAATGTGCGGGCAATGCCGATGACCATGGCCTGGGCAAGAAACAGGAGAGAGGCAAAGCCGATCATCGCCTGACTCAGATAGAAGCTGGAGGGGCGTGTCAGATTGGTCGAGTCCGCATCCATGAAAGCTGCGATGGCGATAAGGGCGACGGCGAGCGTAATCGGCAAGGACAGGTTTGCCGGATTGAGCGTCAATACGGCCGTCAGCAATCCCGCGATCGAGGCGAGCACGATCACGAGATTGAGCATCACCATCTGGTCGTTGATCATGCCGACCACATTGAGCAACCCGACCGAACCGAAGGCCTGCTCGGACAAGAGGATGCGCACTATGGACGCGATGAAAATGAGGCGCATCATCTGTCGCGTGCCAAGCCAGCGGGTATTGATGAGCGGGTTCTCGCGATAATGTTCGAGGATGAGCGAGGTGGCGACAAGCACGATGCCGGCGCAAAGCGCCCAGCCGATCCAGGCACGCTCGGTCCACCATTCGATCCGTCCTTCGGAAAGCACCGCGATGAACAGCCAAAGGCCCGGCGCCAGCAATCCGATCGTCAGGAAGTCACGCCATTCGAACGCCTGGCTGCGCTGGCTCGGCGGCAACGGCAAGGCAAGAATGGCGGCCAGCGTGATCAGTGTGAGGCCCAGTTCGAACACATAGAGCATGTGCCAGTCGCCTGCGACGAGCAGCCCCGGCGAGACCATCCGGGCTAGCGGCGTCGCGAGTTGGGGAATGCAGATGCCCATCATGATGCCGGTGAGCCGCTTTGGCGCAGTAAAACCCTGCATGAGATAGAGGATCGCGAGTGTGGTGAGGCCGCCGGACGCAAAGCCGCTCGCCGCGCGTACAGCCACCGACGACCAGAAGCCGTGCACGCCGAGGTGCAGAAGCGTCGTGACTGCGTAAATCGCCAGCATCCAGCGGATGAAGGGTTGCAAGCCGAACTGCTGGCGATATTTGACGAGCAGCAGGTTCGCACAGGTGTAGGTCATATAATAAGCCGCCGTAAGCCATGCCGCCTCGTTGGAATTGAGACCCAGCGTGCCCTGCGCAAACGCGATGTTGACCGTGATGAGCGCATTGCCAAGGCCGCTGGTGAGCCCGATCATGGCGCCGATCAGGATGTAAGACAGGCGGCGACCTGACGGATGGTCGGGATTGGCTGGTGACCCGGGCAAGGTCGGCTGCTCGTGCGGCTTGAATCGATAACCGGACTCATCTTCCATGAAGCATCAGCCTTGGCAGTCGTGAAGAAACTCCGCACCGGCAGGATGGCTAGACCACCAGTCCAAAATCGATGTCATGATCGTTCCAGAATCTGGCCGATGCAAGCGGTTAAGTTGGGCAGGGGCCTTGCTTCAACCAGAATTTCAGCGACTGCTCGTACTTGTATCGCACAATGCCCTGCTTGGCTTGTTCCGCTCTCAAATCGACCTTCCTAGAGGGGATTGGTGCTGCGGCTTAGGTGAATAAAGACCGGGTCGGGAATCGGAACAGGGCCGCTGAATGCTCCTCAAGTCGGGTCGTACCATCCCTCTTTGCGCCCTGCTCGGTCCTCGTCCTGCCACCTGCGCAGATGTGTCTGGTCATGATAGGCCATAGGGTCCGGCGTGGTGATGAACTCCATCGTCGTTCTCCATGGCATGCGGCAACAGCAGACTTTGTTTCCGGGACCTTTCTCGGTGGCTTAACAAAGCCGACATGGCAGTGGAGCCGAGTACGATCCTGACATGGCCGCTATCTGAAAATCAGAGACGCCTCGGAGCGGCGAGGATGGGCGGCACCAAGACTTCGTCCAGCGGATTGGATGAAGAAAATCAAAGCTGTCGAAATCGAGTACCCGGGCACGGAATTTACAGAAGCGCACCATAATGCCGCTTTGGCCGTTTTGCGCACTGTTATGCTAACTTTCGCCGCTTCGTCACTTCGGTGTCATACCCGTTGTGGGGCGGCGATGCTGGCACGAAATCTGGCCAATCTGACCATTTCATGCCTTAACCCGTTAAAGCAATCAGAATCTTGGAGATGGAAGAGTGTGGCTCCCCGAGTAGGATTCGAACCTACGGCCATTCGATTAACAGTCGAATGCTCTACCGCTGAGCTATCGGGGAGCGGCCCGGCTTGCGCCGGGCAGGCCGCGCATATGCAGCGGCTTTGGCGAAATGGCAAGGGCCGGAACCGCCGCCAGTCCGAAAAAAATGCCTGAATGGCCCGATGCGCGCGGGGCATGAGCCAAGGCGCGTCAATCTGCCTGAATAGGGGAGGTTTTCCGGTGCCGCCGCAGGATGGAAAGTGGCTCCCCGAGTAGGATTCGAACCTACGGCCATTCGATTAACAGTCGAATGCTCTACCGCTGAGCTATCGGGGAGCAACCCGGCTTCCGCTGGGCAGGCCGCGCCTATAGCAGCGGATTTCCGGCAATGGCAAGCGCCAAATGACGGAATTTTCACGCGATGAACTGTTCGGCCGCGATCCGGTCGTCCAGCGTATGTTCGGGGTCGAACAGCAAGGTCAGCGGGGTCGCGCGATCGATCTTCACCTCGACCTGCGCGACGTCGCGCACTTCGCGCTGGTCGGCAACGGCGCTGACCGGGCGCTTCACGGGATCGAGCACCGTGAACTGGATCGCCGTATTTTCCGGCAGGATCGCACCGCGCCAGCGCCGGGGGCGGAAGGGGCTGATCGGCGTCAGCGCCACCAGCGCCGATCCGAGCGGCAGGATCGGTCCATGCGCCGAGAGATTATAGGCCGTCGATCCGGCCGGCGTCGCCACCAGCACGCCGTCGCACACCAGTTCGGGCAGGACGGTGCGGTCGTTGACCTTCACCTCCAGCTTGGCGGTCTGGCGCGTTTCGCGCAGCAGCGAGACTTCGTTGATGGCGGGGATGGAGAAACGCTCCCCATCCACGGTGTCGACGACCATGCGCAGCGGATTGACCTTGAACGGCTTGGCCGCCTCTATCCGCTGTTCCAGCCGTTCGAGCCGCCATTCGTTCATCAGGAAGCCGACCGTGCCCAGGTTCATGCCGAACACCGGCAGGATTCGCCGCCCCTCCAGCATGGAGTGCAACGTCTGGAGCATGAAGCCGTCGCCGCCCAGTGCGATGATCATGTCCGCCTGCTCCACGGGCACGAAATCATAGGCGGCGCGCAGCCTTTCCTCCGCCGCCTTGGCCGCCGGACTGGGGGACGCGACCAGAGCGCGCCGGACGTCGTCGGTCATCCGCCGGTCACGCTCATATGCCGCCGCACAGCCGGCGCGGCATCGGCGCTGATGCGGAAATCATGCGCCGCCGGCTTCAGCCGCAGGGCGCGGTCGATCAGCGGCTCCACCGCGGGCAGGCCGCCCTGGCGGAAGGCGGCCTTCAGGTCGACATGATCCTCATGGCCCAGGCACATGAAGATCTTGCCTTCGCAGGTCATGCGCATGCGGTTGCAATCGGCGCAGAAATTATGGGTGAGCGGCGTGATCAGTCCCAGCCGCGCCTTCAACCCCTCGACCGCATGATAGCGCGCGGGGCCGCCGGTGCGGTGCGGGACCGGCGTCAGCGCGTGATGCCGGCGGATCGAATCGGCCACCTGCGTCAGCGGCAGATAATGATCCGTCCGGTCTTCCCCGGTTTCGCCCAGCGGCATGGTCTCGATCAGCGTCAGGTCGAACCCCCGCGCATCGCACCAGTGCAGCATCGGCAGGATCTCGTCCTCATTGATGCCCTTGAGCGCGACCATGTTGATCTTGACCGACAGGCCGGCGGCCCGCGCTGCCTCCAGCCCTTCGAACACGGGTCGGATGTCGCCGTTCCGCGTGACATGGGCGAAACGTTCAGGGTCAAGGCTGTCCAGGCTGACATTGATGCGCCGGACGCCCGCATCCGCAAGCGCCTGCGCATGATGCGCGAGCCGCGTGCCGTTGGTGGTGAGCGTCAGTTCGTCGAGGCCCGCGCCCACATGCCGGCCGATGCGCCGGACGAGGTCGACGATGTCGCGCCGCACCAGCGGTTCGCCGCCGGTCAGCCTGATCCTGCGCACGCCCCGGGCGATGAAGAGATCGGCCAGCAGCGCGATCTCCTCCAGCGTCAGGACCTGATCCCTGGGAAGGAAGGTCATCCGCTCCGCCATGCAATAGCGGCAGCGCAGGTCGCACCGGTCCGTCACCGAAATCCGCAAATAGCTGATCCGGCGGCCGAGTGCATCGGTCAGGACCGTGCGCCCAAGATCGGCCATCTCCATATATGCTAGCTAGGCGATGGACCTGCCCCGTGCAAGCGTCACCGGTTGCGGCAGCGTAAACAGGACGCTAACCGATGGGGTCTAGGAAGGGGCGATGAACCGTCCCGAGGAGCATCATGTGAGCGGCGAGACCGCACTGGACGGACAGCGCAGCCTCTTCATTCTGTCGCCGGGGGACCGCGACGGACTGTCGCAGCAGGTGCGGACGGCCGGCTGGCGCGCCATCGCCGCCCGTCGCGCGACCGATGCGGCGCAGCGCTTCCTGCACAGCGATGCCCAGATCGCCCTGGTCGACATGCGCGGCGCGCGCGATGGCGAGGCCGGCCTGATCACGTCGCTGGCGCCCGCGGTGGATGCGGGTGGGGGTGCGCTCATCGCGCTGGTCGACGCTCTCGACATGGCCGCCGTGCCCGGATTGCTGGAGGCGGGGGCGACGCATTTCCTTGCCGTGCCCTTCACGCCGGTCGAGCTGCGCGCGACGCTGGCTTCGGCGCAGCGGCTGGTCGACCGGCTCGTTGGCGGGACGACGCACAGCCGGCGCGCCCAGCGCATCCGGCGCGGGGATGCGCTGTACTGGGAAAGGGACGGGGACCGCATCCGCCTCAGCGACAATCTTGCGCGCCATCTTGGCCTTGAGCGGCAGAGCGTCGATCCGGCCGCCTTCATCCGCCGCCTGCCGCGATCGGAGCGCCGTTCGGTGATCGCCGCCCTGCGCGGCATGATGCGTTCCGGGCGTCCGGAGGCCTTCGCCCATGCCGCGCCGGGCCGTCCGGGCGACCGGCTGGTCCATCATCTGCGGCTGATCGACGGGGTGGTGGCGGCGGATGTGGAATGGCTGTCCGACGCGCATGGCCATGATGCGACCGGCCGCGACGACCTGACCGGGCTGCGCTCGCGTCAGGCGGCGCTCGACTGGCTGGAACGGCGGCAGGGGTTGGCGACGACGGTGCTGCTGCTGTCGATCAGCCAGTTCGACCGGATGAACGCCGCCTATGGCCAGGTGGTGGGCGACGCGCTGCTGGGCCGGATCGCCCGCCGCATAGAGCGCATGACCGTCGACATGGCGGTCGGCGCGACGGTCGCGCGCATCGCCGGGACCGAATTCCTGATCGGCCTGACGGGCGAAGCGGCGACGGCGGAGAAGGCGACCTTCCTGGCCCGGCAACTGATCGGCGCCATCGGCCGTCCGTTCAGCGCGGGCGACCATCTGATCCGTCTGACGGCGCGTTGCGGCATTGCCCAGTCGCGTCCGGACGACGACGCCATCCGGCTGATCCGCCGCGCCGGCACCGCTCTGGCCGACGCCAGGGTCGGGGGAGGGGAGGGCATCCGCATCTTTTCTTCGGAAAAGCGCAGCCGACAGGTGGATGCCGACCAGTTGGAAACCGACCTCCGCCTCGCCTTGCATCGCGGGGAGATCGGCATATTGTTCCAGCCGCAATATCCGGTCGGGGGCGAGCATATGATCGGGGTCGAGGCGCTGGCGCGCTGGAACCACCCGCAATATGGCGCGCTGGGGGCGGGGATGCTGTTCGCCACGGCGGAGCGTTCCGACTATATGCTGCCGCTTTCGGCGCATATTCAGGCCGAAGCGCTGCGGCAGGCCGCCGCCTGGCCGCGCGCGCTGTCGCACCTGCGCCTGTCGATCAACGTCACGGCGGAGGACATCGCCCAGCCCGGCTTCATGCCGCAGTTCCTGAACCTGGTGGACATGAGCGGCTTTCCCCGGTCCCGCCTGACGGTGGAGATCACCGAGAGCGGCCTGATCGAGGATGTGGACAATGCCACCGCCTTGCTGACGGCGCTGCGGGCCGAAGGGCTGGCGGTGGCGGTGGACGATTTCGGCACCGGCTATTCCAGCCTTGCCTATCTCAAGAGCCTGCCGCTCGATTATCTGAAGATCGACAGCGGGCTGGCGCAGGACATTGCGGGGACCGCCCGCGACAGGATCATCGTGCGGGGCGTCATCCACATGGCGAAGTCGCTGGGCCTGCGCGTCATTGCCGAAGGGGTGGAGACCGAGCAGCAGCTCGATCTCCTCACCCGTGAAGGTTGCGACTATTATCAGGGTTTCCTGCGTTCGGCGGGCGTTTCCTCCGCCGATCTGGTGGCGCTGGCGCTAAAGGCCTAACCCCACCCGTCCGATCAGGCTTGCCCCCGCATGGCGGCCTCCGGGGCCTGCGATGCCGCTGTCGGCATAGCGCAGGCCGGCGAACCAGCGGCCCTTCATATAATCGACGCCGATCCCATGGTCCCAATAGGCGCCGTCCGGGCGCAGTCGCGCGGCGCGGGCCGGGTCGCGCGCATCGCCCGAAGACCGGCCGATCCGCGCGGAGACGGTGAGGGGCGTGCCCGGCAACCCCATCGCCGCCGACGCGGACAGATAGAGATTGTCCCCGCCGATGGACGACTGCCTGGGGGCATAGCTGCCGCTGACGTCTATGCTGGCCGGCCCGATCAGGAAAGCCGCGCCAGCGCCGATTTCGCCATAGCCCTGTCCGGAACTTCCGGGGAAAAGGTGATAACGGCCTTCGGCGGAAAGCCGCCATCCGCCGATCTGCCGTGCATAGGCCGCACCCAGGTCGACGACGGCATCGGCTCCGCCATGCCGGTCGCTGCCCCATAGCGAGGCGGCGGCGCCGTCGAGGCTCAGCCCGTCAGCCACGGGCACGGACAGCGTACCCCGCAGCACCGGGTCGCCCTCGCTCCAGCTCAGGCCCCGGCGCCGCT
This sequence comes from Sphingobium sp. 22B, assembly GCF_001580035.1. Classification (NCBI taxonomy): domain Bacteria; kingdom Pseudomonadati; phylum Pseudomonadota; class Alphaproteobacteria; order Sphingomonadales; family Sphingobiaceae; genus Sphingobium; species Sphingobium sp. 22B. The sequence continues at coordinate 71,806 of NZ_LTAB01000005.1, forward strand.
CGTCGCTTGCGACCTCGACCGTGGCCGACACGCGGTCGGCATATTGCGCGAAGGCGGGGCCGACGCCAGCCAGGAAGGCGCTGGCCAGAATGGCGCAGGCCAGCGCCGCCCTGTCTTCAGTTGGAGGCAAGATTGCGGACGGCATCAAGCTCGGCCAGTAGCGGCGCGTGGTCCGCCTGTGCAACCGCGATCAGATGTTCGCGGATTGCGCCTTCATAACGGGCCAGATTGCGTTCGCCCGACTGGCGGCCGGGCGTGCAGGCGCCATGCTCGCTGCCGGAAAACTGCCTGTCGCTGGAAACCGTGCGGCTGAGCGCCGGTCCATGGCTGAGCGCCCGGTCGACCAATATGGTGGCGGTCCACTGGCACCGTTGCATGTCGGCTCGGTTCGGGGTCCGGGCGCCGATGGTTCTGGTGCGGAACTCGGCGCGGGCGCTGTAGGTCGCCTCGACAGGCTTTCCGCCATGGTCGATCTGCACGCTGTGCGTGGCCGCTGCTGCGGCCAGGGCAATAAGGGTCAAACTCATGTCATTCTCCTGCTTGGCGCCGGACTTTGCTGTCCGGTCGCCAGAGCGGGATTTAGGTTGCGACTGTTGCTGGCTGTTGTCCGAGGGATGACAAAGGGGTGCTGGCGTTCAGGCCGCCGCCTTCGCCAGCCCCTTGGAAAGCTGCAGCGCGCCGTTGAGTCGCGCCGCCGGATCGGCCCAGGCCCGGTTCACCACCACCTTGCTGTCGGGCCGCAGCCGCGCCACGCCGTTCAGCCGCTGGATATAGGCGACCAGCCCCTCGGGCCGGGGGAAGCGGTCCTCGAAGAAGCTGACCAGCGCGCCCTTCGGTCCGACATCGATTTTCGCGATATTGGCGGCGACGCAATTCTGCTTGATCTCGATGATCTTGAACAGGTTCTGCGTCGGCGCGGGCAGCTTGCCGAACCGGTCGATGAGTTCGGCGGCGAACGCCTCCAGCCCCTGCCGGTCCTCGACTTCGTTGAGGCGTCGATAGAGCCCCATGCGCAGGTCGAGGTCGGGCACATAATCCTCCGGAATGAGGATCGGCGCGTCCACGGTGATCTGCGGCGAGAAGCTCTCGCGCGCCTTCTCCAGCCCCGCGCCGCCGGCCTTCGCCTCCAGTATCGCGTCCTCCAGCATCGACTGGTAGAGTTCGAACCCGACCTCCTTGATATGGCCGGACTGCTCGTCGCCCACCAGATTGCCCGCGCCGCGTATGTCGAGGTCGTGGCTGGCAAGCTGGAACCCCGCGCCCAGCGTATCCAGGTCGGACAGCACCTTCAGCCGCTTTTCCGCCGTTTCGGTGATCACCCGGTTGGCGGGCGTGGTGAAATAGGCATAGGCGCGCGTCTTCGCCCGCCCGACCCGCCCGCGAAGCTGGTAGAGCTGCGCCAGGCCGAAGCGGTCCGCCCGATGGATGATGAGCGTGTTGGCGGACGGAATGTCGAGCCCGCTTTCGACGATGGTGGTCGAGAGCAGCACGTCGTAGCGCTTGTCGTAGAAGGCCGACATGCGTTCCTCCACCTCCGTCGCGCTCATCTGGCCATGGGCGACCACCGGCCGCACTTCGGGCACTTCGGTGCGGAGAAATTCCTCGATCTCCGTCAGGTCGGAAATGCGCGGCACGACGAAGAAGCTCTGGCCGCCGCGATAATGTTCGCGCAGCAGCGCCTCGCGGATCACGACCCCGTCCCACGGCATGATGTAGGTGCGCACCGCCAGGCGATCCACCGGCGGCGTCTGGATGACCGACAGTTCGCGCAGGCCCGACATCGCCATCTGCAAGGTGCGCGGGATGGGTGTCGCCGTCAGCGTCAGCACGTGGACGTCTGTCTTGAGCGACTTCAGCCGTTCCTTGTGGGTCACGCCGAACCGCTGTTCCTCGTCCACGATGACGAGACCCAGCCGCTTGAACTCCAGCCCCTTGGCCAGCAGCGCATGGGTGCCCACCACGATGTCGACGGTTCCGTCGGCAAGGCCGGCCTTCACCGCCTTCGCCTCCTTGTCCGGCACCAGCCGGGACAGGCGGCCGATCTTCACCGGGAAACCCCGGAAACGCTCCTCGAAATTCATGTGATGCTGCCGGGCGAGCAGGGTGGTCGGGCAGATCACCACCACCTGCATCCCCGCCATCGCCGCGACGAAGGCGGCGCGCAGCGCGACCTCCGTCTTGCCGAAGCCGACATCGCCGCAGACCAGCCGGTCCATCGGCCTGCCAGCGCCAAGATCCTCGATCACGTCGCCGATCGCCCGGTCCTGATCGTCGGTTTCCTGATAGGGGAAGCGGTCGACGAAGGCGGGATAGCCCGCGCTGTCGGGTTCCGCCACGGTCGCGGGCCGCAGGGCGCGTTCCGCCGCGGTCTTGAGCAGTTCGCCCGCAATCTCCCGGATGCGTTCCTTCATCCGCGCCTTGCGCCGCTGCCAGGCCTCCCCGCCCAGCCTGTCCAGGCTGACGCCCTCGCTTTCGGAGCCGTAGCGGGAGAGAACCTCCAGATTCTCGACCGGCACATAGAGCTTGTCGCCGCCCGCATATTCCAGCGCGACGCAATCATGCGCCGCCTTGGCGACGGGAATCTGGGTCAATCCTTCATAGCGGCCGATGCCATGGTCCATGTGCACGACCAGATCGCCCGGCGAGAGCGTCGCCAGTTCGGCCAGGAAAGCGTCCGCGCTCTTCTTGCGCTTGGCCCGCCGCACGAGCCGGTCGCCCAGCATGTCCTGTTCGGTCAGCACCGCCACGTCGGGCGCGGTGAAGCCATGGTCGAGCGGCAGGACGGTCAGCACCGTGCTGCCCCCGGCCGCGATGCCCAGCGCCTCCTGCCAGCTGTCCGCCGCCGCGATCCGCTTCAGCCCATGGTCGGCCAGCAATCCGGACAGCCGTTCCCGCGCGCCGCCCGAATAGCTGGCGATGACCACCTTCTTCTTCGCCCGCTGGAGCGCGGCGATATGTTTGCTCACCGCCTCATAGACATTGGCGTTCTGCGCCCGCTCCGGCGCGAAGTCGCGTGGGCCATCCACGGCGAAGTCGAGGACGGAGGCGCTTTCCGGTTCATGGAAGGGGGTGGTGGCGTGCATCGGCCAGTCCCGCGCCAAAGCGGCCCATTCCTCCGCCTCCAGATAGAGGGCCCTGGGCTCCAGCGGCCGATAGGCGCCGGGATCGGAGGATTTCGCCGCCGCGCGGTTCGCATGATAGTCCCTGATCGCCTCGAACCGCGCCTCCGCCGCGCCCGCGACGCCATGGTCCAGCAGGATCAGGCTGTCGTCGCCCAGATGGTCGGTCAGGGGCACCAGCCGTTCCTCGAACAGCGGCAGCCAATGTTCCATGCCCTGCAGGCGGCGCCCGTCGCTCACCGCCTGATAGAGCGGGTCGCCGGTGGCCGTGGCGCCGAAAATTTCGCGATAGCGGCCGCGGAAACGCTTGATCGTCTCCTCGTCCAGCAAGGCCTCCGACGCGGGGAGCAGGGTGAAGCCCTCGACGCTCCCGCTCGTCCGCTGGTCGGCGGGATCGAAGCGGCGCACCGTTTCGATCTCGTCTCCGAAGAAATCGAGCCTGAGCGGCTGTTCCTCGCCGCCGGGGAACAGGTCGACAATGCCGCCGCGTATGGCGAACTCGCCCCGGTCATGCACGGTGTCGGTGCGCACATAGCCATTGGCCTGCAGCATGTCGGCCAGCCGCGAGATGGCGATCCGTTCCTTGGGCGCGAGTTTCGCCACCAGTTGCCGCACGCGGAACGGCGTCAGCGTGCGCTGCGTGAGGGCGTTGAGCGTGGTGAGGACGAGTTGCGGCCCCTGCGGCTTGCCTTGCAGGGCGTAGAGGCCCGCCAGCCGGGCCGCGGCGGTGCGCAGCGAAGGGCTGGCCCGGTCATAGGGCAGGCAGTCCCAGGCCGGGATTTCGACGATCTCGATCTCCGGCGCGAAATAATGCGCCGTATCCGCCACGGCGCGCATCAGCTGCTCGTCGGGGGCGACGAACAGGGTGCGGGACGGGGCGGCGCGCGCGATGTCCGCCAGCAGCCAGGGCTGGAAACCGGCCGGCACGCCGGAAAGGGTCATCGGGGCGGAGGCTTTGAGGATTTTCTGGAGATCGGTCATTTCTTGCTTTGTCATTCCCGCGAAGGCGGGATGCGTTTCCCGGCCCGGCGTGTGGATGCTCCGTCAGGAGATGAATCCCCGCCTTCGCGGGGATGACGGCGTAGGGCGTCTATTTCTTCCCGATCTCCACGAAATCCATCTTCACGAACCTGTCCCACATCGGCCCGCGCCATTGTTCCGGCAGCGGCAGCGTGCCGAGGGCCCAGGCCATGATGTCGGCATCCTGTTCCTCGATAAAGCGTTCGAACCAATCCAGTTCCTCTTCGCCCCATTCGGCATGGTAGCGATCGAAAAATCCCCCCACCGCCAGGTCCGCTTCCTTGATGCCGCGATGCCAGGCCCGGAATTGCAGGCGGCGGATGCGGGGGTCTTCGTTCACAATTTGTTCCTTGCGCGAGCATGGCGAAATTACCGATCGGATGTTTGCGCATCGTCCCGGCTGGGCTAGACGCATGCAGATAGCCATGCGACCCGATATCCTCAACCCACTCTTCACCGAAATCGAAGCGCTGAAAGGCGTCGGCCCAACATTGGCAAAACCGCTGGAGCGGCTGGGCCTGGCGCGCGCCGTCGACGTTGCCTTCCATCTTCCGGTCAGCTTCATCGACCGCCGCATGGTGGACGAGCTGATCCTGGGCGATTCAGGCCGGGTCATCGGCATCACGCTGACGCCCACCGATTATCGCGCGTCCGGCAGCGCCCGCGCGCCGTTCCGCGTGATCGCGCAGGACCGGCACGGGAACAGCGTCGCGCTGGTCTATTTCGGCCGCAACAGCGCCTGGCCGCGCAAGCTGCTGCCGCTGGGCGAAGCGAAGTTCGTCTCCGGCAAGCTGGAGGCCTATGGCGACAATCTGCAGATCGTGCATCCCGACCATGTCCTTCCGCCGGAGGAAGCCGTCACCATTCCCGCGCGCGAGCCGGTCTATGGCCTGTCCGAAGGGTTGACCAACAATCGCCTGCGCGACCTGGTGACGCAGGCGCTGGCCCGCGCCCCCGAACTGCCCGAATGGATCGAACCCAGCCTGCTCGCCCGCAAGGGCTGGCCCGGATGGCGGGAGGCCCTGCATCGCATCCATGCCGATCCCACGGACGCGCTGGCCCGCGAGCGGCTCGCCTATGACGAGATATTCGCCGGGCAGCTTGCGCTGATGCTGGTGCGCCAGTCGTCCCGCAGGCGCCGGGGCGTGCCCGTTGCCGGAGACGGCCGGTTGCGCGCCATGCTCAAGCTGCCCTTTGCGCCGACCGGCGCGCAGAGCCGCGCCTTCATGGAAATAGAGGGCGACATGGCCCAGCCCGTGCCCATGCTGCGCTTGTTGCAGGGCGATGTGGGGTCGGGCAAGACGCTGGTCGCGCTGATGGCGCTGCTCAACACGGTCGAGGCGGGGGCGCAGGGCGCGCTGCTGGCGCCGACCGAAATCCTTGCCCGCCAGCATTATGAAACGCTGCGCCGGATGGCGTCGGGCCTGCCGGTGAATATCGCCATCCTGACCGGGCGCGAAAAGGGCAAGGCGCGCGAATCCACCCTCATGGGACTGGCGGACGGGAGCATCGACATATTGGTCGGCACCCACGCCATCTTCCAGGATGCGGTGCGATACAAGAACCTCGCCCTGGCGGTGATCGACGAGCAGCATCGCTTCGGCGTCGCGCAGCGCATGATGCTGGCGGCCAAGGCGGAGCGCGCGCCGCACCTGCTGGTGATGACCGCCACGCCGATCCCGCGCACGCTGACGCTCACTTATTATGGCGAGATGGACGTGTCCCGCCTGGACGAGATGCCGCCGGGCCGGCAGCCGATCCAGACCGTGGTCATGTCCTCCGGGCGTCTGGACGAAGTGGTGGAGGCGCTGGCCCGCCATGTGGAGGGCGGGGGGCAGGCCTATTGGGTCTGCCCGCTGGTCGAGGAAAGCGAGAATAGCGACCTTGCCGCCGCCGAGGCGCGGGCGGAAACGCTGCGGACACGTTTCGGCGAGCGCGTCGCCATCGTGCACGGCCGGATGAAGGGGCCGGAAAAGGATGCCGCGATGGAAGCCTTCGCCTCCGCCCGGGCGAAGATATTGGTGGCGACCACCGTGATCGAGGTCGGCGTCGACGTTCCCAACAGCAACCTCATCATCATCGAAGGGGCCGACCGCTTCGGCCTGGCGCAGCTTCACCAGTTGCGCGGGCGCGTGGGGCGGGGGCAGAACCAGTCGGTCTGCATCCTGCTGCGCGGCAATGCGCTGAGCGAGACCGCCCGGGCGCGCCTGGCCCTGATGCGGGAAACCAATGACGGTTTCCGCATAGCCGAGGAGGACCTGCGCCTGCGGGGCGCGGGGGAGATATTGGGCACGCGCCAGTCGGGCGAGCAGCAGTTGAAGCTGGCGACGCCGGAGCATCTCTCCGCCCTGCTCGATCCGGCGCGCGACGACGCGCATCTGCTGATCGACCGCGATGGGGGACTGAGCGAGGCGCGGGGGCAGGCGGCCAGAACCTGCCTCTATCTTTTCGAACGCGACGCGGCGGTGGGTCTGTTGCGCAGCGGGTAGGATTGCCGCCTGTTCTGGCGAAGGCAGGAACGCGGTGCCGGCGGCTGTGCGACCGGGCGGCGTTTCCCTCGCAGGGTCGGCACGCATCGGGGAAGCAACGGCCTGCCGCACCTGCGAAACCATCCCGCGGCCCTGTCGTTGCAGGACCATGCAATCCGACATCAGCCTGCACCATGTCACGTCGATGGCGGCGATCTCGATCGGCCTGTCGGTCGCCGTCGCCTTCCTGCTCCATTGGCTGGTCTATTGGCTGGCGACCCGCATCGTGCGGCGGATGCGGATAGAGCCGGTGATCCTTCCCGCCCTCTATCACCCCAGCCGCTGGCTGATCGTCCTCATGACGCTGGCGGCGGGCATCCAGCCGCTGACCTTCAGCCCGAATGTGGAGGCGATCTGGTCCATCGGGTCGAAAATGCTGTTCATCCTGCTGATGGGCTGGCTGATCTTTTCCCTGATGCGGGCGGGGCGCATCATCCTGGAGCGCCGCAGCGACATCAGCGTGGAGGATAATCTGAAGGCGCGGCGGCAGCATACCCGCATCCGCATCCTCTACCGCGTGACGCAGTTCATCGTCGGCTTCCTGATCGTCTCGCTGATGCTGATCGCCATTCCCGGCGTGCGGAGCGTCGGGGTTACGCTGATGGCGTCGGCGGGGCTGGCCGGGCTGGCGGTCGGCGCGGCGGCGCAGCCCGCGCTCAAGAACCTGATTGCCGGCATCCAGATGGCCTTTTCAGAACCGATCCGGCTGGACGATGTCGTGATCGTCGAGGGCGAGTGGGGCCGGATCGAGGACATCAAGCTGACCTATGTCGTCATCCGCATCTGGGACGACCGGCGGATGATCGTGCCGGTGTCCTATTTCCTGGAAAAGCCGTTCCAGAACTGGACGACGAAAACCTCCGACCTGCTCGGCACCGTATTCCTTTACGTCGATCCCGCCGCGGACATAGAGGCGATCCGGGCGAAGTTCATCGAGGCGGTCAAGGCCAACAGCCGCTGGGATGGGCGGGTCGCGATATTGCAGGTCACCGACCAGCGCGCCGATGCGCTGGAGCTGCGCGGCCTGCTGAGCGCCCGCAACGCCGGCATAGCCTTCGACCTGCGCTGCGAGGTGCGGGAGGCGATGATGAATTTCCTGCGCACGCAAATGCCGCAGGCGCTGGTCCGTTCGCGCCAGCGGCTGGAGGTGGGGGATGATCTTGCGAATGCGTTTACCAGGCCGTCTGCCGTGGCGGAATGAGGGACAGCATCGCGTCATAGACATGCGGTTCGATCCGCCTCAGGAACTCGACGCCGATCCGCCCATCTTCCGACCAGCGCACGTCCCCGGCATGGTCCTTCACCACGGGCAGCCATATCGTCACCCGTTCGCCCATGGCCAACGGCGCATCCGTCCGGCACATCAATCCCAGGGCGGAGATGTTGATGATCCGCGCGCCATGGGTTCGCCCCTGCGCGGTGATATGGCTGACCATATCGACCAGATCCCGCTGCACGCGTCGCTGGTTGGCGGCGGGGTCCCGCGACTGGTTCAGATGGGACAGGCTTGCGAACACCGAAGGCATGCCCGCAGGATAAGATAAGGAAGGTGGCCTATTCCTTACCTTCCATGGTTAAGGCGCGCTGCACGCTCTTTCGATTTCAGGCGGTTACCAGCCCGTGCTTCTTCGCGCCGAAGCTGACCTTGTCCCCCGCCTTCAGGGGCAGGGCGGGGTCGTTCACCACCTCTCCATTGACGCGGATGGCGCCTTCCGCCAGCTTCCGCCGCACTTCCTTGTTGGAGGCGGCAAAGCCCAGCGCGGCGGTGCCCTGCACGATGTTCAGCCCGTCCGCGCCAAGGCTGACGGTCGGCAGATTGGCGTCAGAGGCGCCCTCCTCGAAAGTCCGGCGGGCCGTCTCCGCGGCGGCGGCGGCGGCATCTGCGCCGCGGCAGAGCGCCGTCGCCTCGTTCGCCAGGATCTTCTTCGCCTCGTTGATCTCCGCGCCCTGCAGGGCGGCCAGCCGCTCCACCTCGTCCATCGGCAGGTCGGTGAACAGCCGCAGCCGGCTGGCGACGTCGGCATCGGCCGTGTTGCGCCAGAACTGCCAGTAATCATAGCTGGAAAGCTGGTCCTCGTTGAGCCACACCGCGCCGCCCACGGTCTTGCCCATCTTGGTGCCGTCGGCATTGGTGAGCAGCGGGGTCGTCAGCCCGAACACCTGCGTGCCGTCCACCCGTCGCGCCAGTTCGACGCCGTTGACGATATTGCCCCACTGGTCCGATCCGCCCATCTGCAACCGGCAGGCCGAACGGCGCGACAGTTCCAGAAAGTCATAGGCCTGGAGGATCATATAGTTGAATTCCAGGAAGCTCAGCGACTGTTCCCGGTCCAGCCGCAGCTTCACCGAATCGAAGCTCAGCATCCGGTTGACCGAGAAATGCTGGCCGATGTCGCGCAGGAAAGGGATATATTCCAGCCGGTCCAGCCAATCCGCATTGTCGACCATGATCGCGTCGGTCGGTCCGTCGCCGAATGTCAGGAACCGTTCGAACACGCGTTTGATGCTGCCGACATTCTGCGCGATGGTGTCGGTGGTCAGCAGCTTGCGCGCTTCGTCCTTGAAGCTGGGATCGCCGATCTTGCCGGTGCCGCCGCCCATCAGGACGATGGGCTTGTGCCCGGCCTTCTGCAACTGGCGCAGCATCATGATCGACACCAGATGGCCCACATGCAGCGAGGGCGCCGTGGGATCGAAGCCGATATAGCCCGGCACGACCTGCCTGGCGGCCAGGGCGTCCAGACCCTCCGCATCGGTCAACTGGTGGATATAGCCGCGCGCTTCGAGCAGGCGGAGCAGATCGGACTGGTAGTTGCTCATGGCGCGGCCCTGTAGCATTGAGAGGAATAACGTAAAAGAGGCAGGATCATTCGATGCTCGCAATAGGCCTGATGTCGGGCACATCCCGCGACGGCATAGACGCCGCGCTGATCGAGACCGATGGCGAGGGCGCCAGCAAGGGCATCGCTTTCCATGCCATGCCCTATGGCGAGGGCTTCCGCCTTCGCCTGGCCGAAGCCTGCGGGCGCGCCATGGCGATGGACAGGCCGGGGTTCGAACCGCTCATCCACGCGGTCGAGGAAGAACTGACCGAGCTTCATGTCGAGGCGGTGTCGGACCTGCTGGCCCGCAGCGGCCATGTCACGCAGGACGTCGCCGTCATCGGCTTCCACGGCCATACCGTGGCGCATCGCCCCGAATGGCGCTGGACCTGGCAGATCGGGGACGGCGCCGCCCTGGCGGGGGCCTTCGGCATTCCCGTCGTCGCGGACCTGCGCAGCGCCGATGTCGCGGCGGGCGGACAGGGCGCTCCGCTGCTCCCCGTCTATCACCGCGCCCTGGCCCATGATCTGGCGAAACCCGTTGCGGTGCTGAACCTGGGCGGGGTCGCCAACATCACCGCCATCGCCGCCGACGGGGAAATCGTCGCCTTCGATACCGGCATGGCGAGCGGCCTCATCGACAATTGGATGCAGAGCTATGGCGACCGGAGCTTCGATGAGAACGGCGCGACGGCGGCCGGCGGCCGGGTGGATGAAGAGCGGCTGGCGCACATGCTGGCCGATCCCTGGTTCGCCGTCCCTCCGCCCAAGAGCATAGACCGCGAGGCCTTCACCATCGATGCCGTGCGCGGGCTGCCGCTGGCGGATGGCGCCGCGACGCTGACGGCCTTTTCCGCCGCGGCGGTCTCGCGCGGGCTCGGGCATCTCGCGGAGCGGCCCAAGCGCATCTATGTCGCGGGTGGCGGGCGCCACAATGCGACGCTGATGCGCATGCTGGGCGATTATACCGGCGCGGAGGTCCGACCGGTGGACGACCTCGGATGGGACGGGGACGCCCTGGAGGCGCAGGGTTTCGCCTATATGGCTGTCCGCCATATGAAGGGCCTGCCGATCAGTTTCCCCGGCACGACCGGCGCGCCGCGGCCGATGACGGGGGGCGTGCTCTTCGAACCGGCATGACATTTCCCTGACCCCCTCGCGCCTGCGGAATGGGGACGTCGCTGAATCGGCCCGGGTTCACCGCTTGCGCGTCAGTTCCCGCATGGCGTCGTCAATCCCCTCGATCGTCAGGGGATACATGCGGCCATTCATGATTTCGCGGATCATCCTGGTCGACTGGCTATAGCCCCAATGCGCTTCCTGCGCGGGGTTCAGCCACACGGCGGCCGGATAGGTGTGCAGCACGCGGCTCAGCCAGGTTGCGCCCGGTTCCTCGTTCATATGTTCGACCGAGCCGCCGGGATGGCTGATCTCATAGGGGCTCATCGCCGCGTCCCCGACGAAGATCACCTTATAGTCATGCCCATATTTGTGGAGGATGTCCCAGGTCGGCGTCCGCTCCGAAAAGCGGCGGCGGTTGTCCTTCCACACGCCTTCGTAAAGGCAGTTGTGGAAGTAGAAGAATTCCATATTCTTGAATTCGCTCGTCGCTGCCGAGAACAGCTCCTCGCAAAGCGTGATGAACGGGTCCATCGATCCGCCCACGTCCAGGAACAGGAGCAGCTTCACCGCATTGTGCCGCTCCGGCCGCATGCGGATGTCGAGCCAGCCCTGCCGCGCGGTTCCCCGGATCGTTTCGTCCAGGTCCAGCTCGTCCGCCGCCCCCTCCCGCGCGAAGCGCCGCAGCCGCCGCAGCGCGACCTTGATGTTGCGGGTGCCCAGTTCCTTCTGATTGTCCAGATTGGCGAATTCGCGCTTTTCCCACACCTTGATGGCGCGCTTGTGCCGGCTCTCGCCGCCGATCCGCACCCCCTCCGGATTATAGCCGCCATGGCCGAAGGGCGAGGTGCCGCCGGTGCCGATCCATTTATTGCCACCCTGATGACGCCCCTTCTGCTCCTCCAGCCGCTTCTTCAGCGTCTCCATGATCTCGTCCCAGCTTCCCAGCGACCTGATCTTCTCCATCTCCTGCGGACTGAGGAATTTCTCCGCCACCAGCCGCAGCCATTCCTCGGGAATGTCCGCTTCGACCCCTTCGCTGCCCAGCACGCCCTTGAAGACGCGGGCGAACACCTGGTCGAAACGGTCGATCAGCCCTTCATCCTTCACATAGGTGGCGCGAGCGAGATAATAGAAATCCTCCGGCCGCTGCCCGATGACGTCCCGGTCCAGCGCCTCCAGCAGCAGCAGATGTTCCTTTATGCCGGCGGGAATGCCGGCAGCGCGCAGCGCGTCGAGAAAGTTGAGCATCATGACGGCCCCCTTGTCCGCCAGCTTGCCCGATCATGCAAGCGCGGGGCGTTGTCGGAATGTTAAGTGTTGCAATGCATCGTTAACAAGGCAGTATCCATATCGGGCGGAATAGGGCGGCGATCATTGGAAAACGGGGATTTGTTGACCGACCTGGGGGAAAGATCGGGCGACATCGCATTGCAATGCAGCGAAACGGCGGGTTTCCTGGGGGAACTGACCGGGGCAGATCATCGCGCAGGGGCATGAGGCGATCGGACGTTCCCTGGGCCAGATCACGGAACTGATCGAGAATGTGACCGGACTGGAAGGGCATCTGCGTCAGTTCCTGGACGTCATCGAGACGGTGGGCGACATTTCGGGGCAACTGGGCGCGATCGCCCGCCAGACCCGCCTTCTGGGCGTGAACGCAGCGATCGAGGCGGCGCGCGGCGGCGAGGCGACGCAGGGCTTTGCCGTGGTGGCGGACGAGATCCGGCGGCTGGCCGGGCAGGCGGGCGAGTCCGCCGCGTCCGTGGGCGACAAGCTGGGCCAGCTGGACCGCGATGCCCGGCAACTGATCGGCGGGGTGGAGGCCAATATCCTGCGCGGCCGCGAAGTCGGTTCGCATATCGATACGCTGCGGGTCAGCATGGCCGAGATCGCTTCGCTGGTGACGCAGTTCGGGGACAGGTCTGAAACGATCGTCACCTGCACGGACGAGGCCGATGGCGACGTCGCGGCCCTGCGTCAGGGACTTGCCCGCTTCAGCCAGTCGGCGACGGAAAGCGCGACCCGCGTCGAAACCGCGCGCGGCCACCTGGAAGGGCTGGAGGGGATGGCGAACGCCATGCTCAACCGGGCGGCGCATAGCGGCCATGTCACGCGCAACAGCCGCTATATCGCCCTGGCCGAAGAAGGCGCGGAGGAGATTCAGGCGCTGATCGAGCGGGCGCTGGCGGAGGGGGAACTGGACATGGGCAGCCTGTTCGATACCGCCTACCGGCCGCTGCCCGGTTCCGACCCGATGCAATATGAAAATGGCTTCACCGCCTTTGCCGACTGCTGCGTGCAGCCCTTGCTCGACCGGCGGACCGCGCAGGACAGCGCCATCGTCGGCTGCTGCCTGATCGACATGAACGGCTATCTGCCCACGCATATCAGCGCGCGCAGCCAGCCGCAGCGGCCCGGCCAGACGCGCTGGAACATGGAACATGCCCGCAACCGGCAGATATTCATGGACAGCCAGACCCGCCGCGCGCTGGACGGCGATGGGGACTTCTTCCTGTTCACCTACCGCCAGGATCTGGGCGAGGGGCGTTATCGGGCATTGCGCAGCGTGTTCGTGCCGCTGATGTTCAGCGGACGGCGCTGGGGGCTTTATGAGGTCGGCTATCTGATCTGATCGCCCCTCTCAGCGCAGCTTCACGCCAGCCGTCCGCACCGTCACCTCGCCATTGGCGGCATAGTCGGCGGTCGCGCCGGCCTGGGCCGTCTGAGGGTCCTTTCCGTCCAGGATCTGGGCGATCTGGCGGGCGCTCGGCACCTTGTCATAGACGCCGTAGAGGTCGGTCTGACCCACGGAATGGATGGAGAGCCGATAGCCGTCCTTCGCGGGATCGAACGCGACCATGGTGCCTGCGTCGTCCACCGGCACGATGATCGCGCCATCTGCGGCGCCGGCCTGCTGGAGAATGTCGTAGCTGCCCTCGGCGGTGTCGACCTTGCCCCTTATGCAGAGCGGTTCCTGCCCTTCGCGCGGCAGGGAAATATCGGCGGGCGCGGACGTGGTTTGCGCAGTGAGGCGGGCGTCGCCGCCTTCATTGGCGGGGCAGGCGGCCAGTCGAGCGGGCCTGGTCGCATGGATCAAGGATGCATCATCGAACTGAAGGCCCGCCAGCATGCCGTCCAGCCCGGCCAGCACTTCCTTCCGCCGTTCCGTCGGCCCGGTGACGCGGAGCTTCACCAGCCATCGCCCGGCGTGCAGGAAAGCCGCAGCCGTGGTGAGCGCGCCGTCGGCGGCATCGTCATAGACGGCGCGGATGGCGCCATTGGCATGTCCGGCCACCGCGACGCTGGAATAAGCGGTGCGGCGCGTCCTTGCTCCGAAACGCTCCGTAACGGCCTTGTCCGTCATATAGGCGGCGAGCGAGGCGTCGGCATAGCTGGGCAGATAGACATAGAGCGTCGCCTGGACCGCGCCGTCGTCGGACAGATATTGCGCGTAATTGTCGATGCCCTTGCCGCCGTTGGAAACCTCCCCGCTCTTGGCGAGCGACAGGCCGGCCACGCTTTGCGGCATGCCGATCCCCGCGGCGTCGGCGCGCAGGGCGGTGGCGGTCGGTGTCCAGGCTTCCCGTTCCTCGGCCGCGCGCGCGAACGCAGGCGCTGACAAGGCCAGCACCGCCGATATAAGGGACAACGCACGCTTGGGCATTGGCATCCTTCCCTAAATTCATGGCCGTCTTTTCGCGGCTTTGAATGTCAGGAGGAAAGTTGAGCCGAAATGCACCGGCTGCGCAAGCGGCCTTTTAGCTTACGGGGGGCATTTGTGCCGGATAATGGGGCAGATCAGGGTCCAGATGCGCCCAGGCGGGCGCCGCGTCGGTCCAGATGACGGCCTGAGGGGCCAGAAGATCGGGATCGTCAAGCGCTCCGGCGCGGACGAATGTCAGGTGCGGACGCGATTCGGCCAGGCTGAACAGCGGCGTGCCGCATTCGGGGCAGAAGCCGCGCCGCATCGCATTGCCGCTGTCCGCGACGCTGTGGTGCCAGCGCAGGTCGCCGGTGACCGTCAGCTTGTCGGAAGGGAAGCAGACATTCACCGTGCCCGATCCGCCGCCCAGATATTGGCAGAGCCGGCACCAGCATATGCGCGCCGCCAGGGGTTCCGCATCGATGCTGATCCGCACCTGTCCGCACAGGCATCCGGCTTGATGAGTCATGGTTCGCGCCCTTTCGTTGAGCGGGAGTGGAGTGGTCCCTATCGCCCCTGGCGCCGGGCCATGAAGGCGAGCCGTTCGAACATCATGATGTCCTGCTCATTCTTGAGCAGCGCGCCGTGCAGCGGCGGGATCGCCTTGGTGGGATCGCGGTCCTGCAATATGTCGAGCGGCATGTCCTCCGCCAGGATCAGCTTCAGCCAGTCGAGCAGTTCGCTGGTGGACGGCTTCTTCTTGAGGCCGGGCACCTCCCGGATTTCGTAGAATATTTCGAGAGCGCGGTTGACCAATATCTTCTGGATGCCGGGGAAATGCACGTCGATGATGGCCTGCATCGTCTCCCGGTCGGGAAATTTGATATAGTGGAAGAAGCAGCGGCGCAGGAAGGCGTCGGGCAGTTCCTTCTCGTTATTGGAGGTGATGACGACCACGGGCCGTTCCTTCGCCGCCACGGTCTCCCCCGTTTCATAGACATGGAAGGCCATGCGATCGAGTTCCTGCAACAGGTCGTTGGGGAATTCTATGTCGGCCTTGTCGATCTCATCGATCAGCAGGACCGGCAGGGTGGGGGAGGTGAATGCCTCCCACAGCTTGCCCTTGCGGATGTAATTGCCGATGTCGTGAACGCGCGGATCGCCCAGCTGGCCGTCGCGCAGGCGGGCGACGGCGTCATATTCATAAAGTCCCTGATGCGCCTTGGTCGTCGACTTGACGTTCCATTCGATCAGCGGAGCGTCCAGCGCCTTGGCGATTTCCTGCGCCAGCACGGTCTTGCCGGTGCCCGGCTCCCCCTTCACCAGCAGCGGACGGCGAAGCAGCACCGCGGCGTTGACGGCGACCTTCAGATCATCGGTGGCGACATAATCCCGCGTGCCTTCAAACCGCATGTTCCTGCTTCTCATCCTGCCTGTGTCGGGCCAACTATGGCAAAGCAGGGGAGGAGCGCAAAGCCTTTATGCGCGGTTTGCGGCCTGGTCCTTGCCGGCGCGGATCTTCGCGCGGGCCTGAAGGACGTCCCACAGCCCGCGATGCTGGTTCAGCAACTGGCGCGTTCCGAACAGGATGGCGCGGTCGATGGCATCGTCGCCGCCGATTTCCCTGGCGACCTCCAGCGTCGCCGCGCGGTCTGGAAGGTCGCAGACATGGGGTTCCAGCCCGACGCGAATCGCGGCGATGTCCAGCACATGCCGCACGGCACGCCAGTCGAGCACCAGCGCGATGGCCGCCCCCATGGCGCAGCCGCGCCGGTCCGACTGGGCCAGCATGTCGAGGGCGTGGCGCTGCTGGCTGACGACGGTTTCGCAATCGCTCTGCCCCGCCGTGCTGGGGGCGGGGCCGACCGCGACCGTCACCTGGGTCAGATAGGCCCGTTCCCGCGCGAAGGCGTCGGCCGCCTGGATCAGCCAGGCGCGCGCCGCATTGTCCGCCGACCGCGTGGCGGCATGGTCGATCACGCCGGGGTGGCGGCCATGCAGAAGGCAAAGATAATAGGCGGCATCGGCCAGATCGGGCAGCGACAGCGTGGCATTGGGGCCGAAGCTGGCCCGCGCGCCACTGGCATAGCCATGCCCGGCCGTGCCGTCGGCGGCGACCACGGCGTCCAGGATCTGCGATACATCGCCAAATTGATAGCGCGGTGCTGCTTCGCTCATCGTCTTCCCCTAAAGCCCCGCTGCTGGCGCGGCCTCGTGCAGGCGACCCTAGAGAGTCGAGGTAAAAGAGGAGTTTACGCCAGTAAAAAAGGGCGGCCCGAAGCCGCCCTTTCGGATCATTCCGCCGCGTTGCCGCCTCGGTCTGCCGAGGCGCCGCTATTGGTCGAGGAAGCTGCGCATCTTGCGGCTGCGGCTGGGGTGCTTGAGCTTGCGCAGCGCCTTCGCCTCGATCTGGCGGATTCGTTCGCGGGTCACGCTGAACTGCTGGCCGACCTCCTCCAGCGTATGGTCGGTGTTCATGCCGATGCCGAAGCGCATGCGCAGCACGCGCTCCTCGCGCGGGGTCAGCGAGGCAAGCACGCGGGTGACGGTTTCCTTGAGGTTCGCCTGGATCGCGGCGTCCACCGGGATGATCGCATTCTTGTCCTCGATGAAATCGCCCAGATGCGAATCCTCCTCGTCGCCGATCGGCGTTTCGAGGGAGATCGGCTCCTTGGCGATCTTCATCACCTTGCGCACCTTCTCCAGCGGCATGGACAGCCGCTCGGCCATCTCCTCCGGAGTCGGTTCGCGGCCCTGTTCGTGCAGGAACTGGCGGCTGGTGCGGACCAGCTTGTTGATCGTCTCGATCATGTGGACCGGGATGCGGATGGTCCGCGCCTGATCCGCGATCGAACGGGTGATCGCCTGCCTGATCCACCAGGTCGCGTAGGTACTGAACTTGTAGCCGCGCCGATATTCGAACTTGTCGACCGCCTTCATCAGGCCGATATTGCCTTCCTGAATAAGATCAAGGAATTGCAGGCCGCGGTTCGTATATTTTTTAGCGATGGAGATGACGAGGCGCAGGTTCGCCTCGACCATTTCCTTCTTCGCGATGCGCGCCTCGCGCTCGCCCTTCTGCACCATGTTGACGATGCGGCGGAATTCGGACAGCGACATGCCGGTCGCCTGCGCGATCTCGCTCACCTCAAGGCGGATGCGCTCGACCGCGCGTCCCTCGGCTGCGGCGAAGGCGGCCCATTTCTTGTCCAGACCGGACACCTTGTCGAGCCAGCCATCGTCCAGCTCATGATTGACATAGCGGTCGAGGAAATCCTTGCGGCTCACCTTGTGCCGTTCGGCCAGGCGCAGCATCTGCCCGCCCAGCGCGGTCAGGCGCCGGTTATAGGCGTAAAGCTGGTCGACCAGATATTCGATCTTCTGCTGGTGGAACTGGACGCTTTCGACCTCGGCGGTGAGCTGCTCGCGCAGTTCCTGATAGTCGTCCTCCGCCTTCTGGCTCAGCGTTTCGCCATTGGCCATGGCGGCCATGCGCGATTCCTGCGCCTTGGAGAAGGTGCGGAAAATCTCCGTGATGGTCGCGAATTTCTCCAGCGCCATCGGCTTCAGCGTCTCTTCCATCTGGGCGAGGGAGAGGGTGTTGTCCTCCTCTTCCTCCTCCTCCATCCGGCGGGCGCGCCGCTCCGTCAGGCCGTCCTCATCCTCGTCGGAATCGGCTGATTCCTCCTCCGGTTCCTCCTCTTCCTTGAAGCTGGGTCCGGCGGTCTTCTCGCTGATCTCGCCATCGTCGTCCTCGGCGCCTTCCTCCAGATTTTCCGGAGCGGGATCCTTGGACAGCATCGCGTCGAGATCCAGGATCTCGCGCAGCTGCATCTCGCCATTGTTGAGCGCGGTCGACCATTCGATGATCGCGTTGAAGGTGGTCGGGCTTTCGCACAGCCCCAGGATCATCGTGTCGCGGCCCGCCTCGATCCGCTTGGCGATGGCGATCTCGCCCTCGCGGCTGAGCAGTTCCACGGCCCCCATCTCGCGCAGGTACATGCGCACGGGGTCGTCGGTGCGGTCGACCGTTTCCTTCTTCTTCTCGGTAACGGGACGCGGCGAGCCGTCGTCGTCGGCGCTGTCGTCCGCGCTGTCGTCGTCGCCGTCGTCGCGCTGATCCTCGCCGTCCTCGCTGGCTTCCTCATTCTCGACGATGTTCACGCCCATTTCGTTGAGCGCGGACATGATGTCCTCGATCTGCTCGGAGGACATCTGGTCCTGCGGCAGCGCGTCGTTCAGCTCGTCATAGGTGATGTAGCCGCGCTTCTTCGCGCGGGCGATCAGCTTCTTGACCGACGCCTCGTTCAGATCCAGCAGCGGTGCATCGCCGGTATCCGTATCCTCGCCCGCACCCTTGCTGTTCGCCTTGCTCGCCATTTATTCGCCTTAATTCCGCCGCCCCCGTGAAAGGGACGATCCATATCATATAATATCTTCGGACTGCGCCAGTTCCGCCAGGCGGCGATCATGATCCAGCTTCAACTTGCGGACCCTTTGCTGTTCGGCAAAGCTGTCCTCGTTGAGGTCGTCTCTCGCCCGCCGGGTGGCTTCAGCCAACGCCGCCTCAAGCTCCGGTCCCTGCGCCATCACCCGAATGGCCTCGTCCAGATCGCGCCGCACGCGATCCGAGTCGGCCTTGCTTCCATGGGGGGTGAATGTGAACGTGTCGGCCCGAAGCATTCCCTTCGCCATATTATACACTTCACCTTGCCCCAATATGGTAAGGAGGCCACCGGTTTCAACTGTTTCTTTGCTGAACGAGGCCGCGATCATCGCCTTCAGCAGTTCCGCCAGCACGGTGTCGGCGATGCGAAGCCCGATAAGCATCTCGCGATGCAGCGCAATCTGATCGGGATGCCGAAGCAGGCTGGCGAGGACGGCGCGCAGAAGCCGCTGCTCCATACCGCTTGCGCCGATCGCCCTTGCCTCGCTTCCCGCGGGGGGCAGGGGGGGCTTCCAATTGCCGCGCCGGTCGCGCTGCCAGCCGGAGCGGGCGCTGCCCCCGCCGCGCTGATGACGGGGCTGGAAGGCCGCCCGCGCGAAGAACAGCGCGTCATAGCGTTCCCGAAAGGCGTGGACATAATGCGCCCGCACGTCGGGATGGGCGATGGCGTCGGTGATCGCGGACAGGCGCTGCTTGAGCGCGGCGCGCTGCTCCGGCGTATCCAGCGGCGCGGCAGCCTGTTCATATTTCCAAAGGCGCTCGACCAGCGGTTCGGCGGCGCCCAGCACCGCTTCCATCGCCGCAGGCCCCTCCGCGCGGATGAGGTCGTCCGGGTCCTGCCCGGCCGGCAGAGTCGCAAAGGCCAGGCTCATGCCCGGCCGGAGCAGGGGCAGGGCCCGGGTCGCTGCCCGGATCGCGGCCTTCTGCCCCGCCGAATCGCCGTCGAAACAGAGGATCGGCACATCGGCCATCTTCCACAGGCGCTCGATCTGATGTTCCGTAAGCGCCGTGCCCAGGGGCGCCACCGATTCTTCAAAGCCGGCCTGGGCGAGGGCGATCACGTCCATATAGCCCTCCACGACGATGATCCGGCCCGTCTGCCGGCTGGCGGGGGAGGCCCGGTCGATATTGTAGAGCGTCCGCCCCTTGTCGAAGAGCGGCGTGTCGGGGGAGTTCAGATATTTGGGTTCGCCCGCGCCCAATATGCGCCCGCCAAAAGCGATCACCCGGCCTCTTATGTCCCGGATCGGCAACATCAGCCGGCCCCGGAAGCGATCATAGCTGTCGCGCTTTCTGGCATTTCCGCCATCCGGCTCGGCGCCATCCGGGTCGATGAGCAATCCCGCCTCGATCAGCAGCGGTTCGCCAAATTCCTTGAGCGCCGTCTTGAGCCGCCCCCGCCCGTCAGGCGAGAAGCCGAAGCCGAAGGTCCTGGCCGTTCCCGCGGCGATGCCGCGCTGCTGGAGATAGGCTCTCGCCTCCGCGCCCTCAATTCCGCCAAGCTGCTCCTCGAAAAAGCCCTGCGCGGCGGCCATGACGTCATGCAGGCCCCTGGCCTGTTCCGCCCGTTTCGCCGCGCGCGGATCGGGGGCGGGAACGTCCATGCCCGCCGCCTGCGCCAGTTCCTTCACCGCTTCCATGAAGGGAAGGCCGCGATGATCGGTCATCCACCGGATTGCGTCGCCATGCGCGCCGCAGCCGAAGCAGTGATAGAAGCCCTTTTCGTCGTTTATCGTGAAGCTGGGCGTCTTCTCATTATGGAAGGGGCAGCAGGCCTTATATTCGCGGCCCGCCTTCTGCACCTTCACCGTCCGCCCGATCAGGGTGGAAAGGGAGGTGCGCGCGCGCAATTCGTCGAGGAAGGCGGGGGACAGGCTCATGCCCAGCTCAAATCCGCACGCTTGAACGCATCGGCCAGAACTCCGTTCGTTTCGAGCGAAGTCGGGAAACGCTCACGCGGCGGCCGGGCTAGCAGGGAAACCAAGGACCAATTGCCCGCGATCATTGCCTCCTTTTTGACATGCGACCAGCCGCCGACGATCCGTTCCGCTTCCAAGGCTTCAATTCGGGAAGAAAAGGCTTCGCTCCAGACCAGCATGAGCGGCAAGCGCCTGCGTGGGAATTGGCTGCCCTGTCCCGCCCGCTGCCGTCCAATCCTATGGTGGAGGTCATCGGTGCGACCCGTATGATAGCGCCCATCCGAGCATCGCAGCATATAGGTCCAGAACGCCATCATGCGATTATGCCGGAACGTCCATCAATGTCGAGGGCGCGCCGGATGCAGGAAGATTGCGAAAATATTGCCTCAGGAAAGCGCCGCCTTCACCAGCCCGCTGGCCTTGCTCATGTCGATCACCGATCCGTGCCGTTCCTTCAGCACGGCCATGACCTTGCCCATGTCCTTGACGCTCGCCGCGCCCACTTCCGCCTTGATCGCCTCTATGGCGGCCTTCGTCTCGTCCTCGCTGAGCTGTTGCGGCAGGAAGCTGTCGATCACGTCCAGTTCGGCCTGTTCCTTCGCGGCCAGTTCGTCGCGGCCGCCGCTCCTGAACATGTCGATGGATTCGCGGCGCTGCTTCGCCATCTTCTGGAGCACCTCGACCACGACCGTGTCGTCATCCGGCACGCTGGACGCGGTGCGCAGTTCTATGTCGCGATCCTTCAGCTTCGCCAGGATCAGGCGCACGGCGGCCAGCCGATCCTTCTCTCCCGCCTTCATGGCGGCGATTTGGGCGCTTTTGATCTCGTCGCGAATCATGCGAATGAATCCTGTCTCTTCCGGAAAGGTCCAGATATAACGCCAAAAGAGATTTTTAACAGGAGTTGACCCCGCGGCCTCTCGCGCATAGGTGACCGGCCGTTTAACCCGCTTCAGACGGGTTCCCGCAAAAGCATAAAGGACGATACGACCATGGCTGACGCCAAAACCCTCATTGTGCCCAAAGGAGCGACAGGGGTGTTGGTTTTCGCCGATGGCTCCGCCGTCTTCGGCCGTGGTTTCGGCGCTGTCGGCGATGCGGTGGGCGAACTCTGCTTCAACACGGCGATGACCGGCTATCAGGAAGTGATGACCGACCCCAGCTATGCGGGGCAGATCGTCACCTTCACCTTCCCGCATATCGGCAATGTCGGCACGAACCTGGACGATGTGGAGGCGGAGCTGCCCCACGCGCTGGGCTGCGTCGTGCGGCAGGACGTGACGGAACCCAGCAACTTCCGCAATGTCGAGCCTTTCGATCAGTGGATGAAGGAAAATGGCCGCATTGGCCTTGCCGGCGTCGACACCCGCGCGCTGACCAGGCTGATCCGGGTCAAGGGTGCGCCCAATGTCGTGATCGCGCACGATCCGGAGGGGCGGTTCGACATCGAGGCGCTGGCCGCCAAGGCTGCGGCCTGGCCGGGTCTGGAGGGCATGGACCTTGCCATCGAAGTCTCTGCCAAGGAGAGCCGCCTCTGGAAGGATGGCGTGTGGAAGCTGGGCTTCGGCTACGGCCTGGATGAAGCGGGTGAAGAGCGGCCCCATGTCGTCGCGATCGATTATGGCGCGAAGAACAATATCTTCCGCAATCTGGTGAAGGCCGGCGCCCGCGTCACCGTGCTGCCAGCCACCGCCAGCTATGAGCAGGTGATGGAGCATAATCCCGACGGCGTGTTCCTTTCCAACGGCCCCGGCGACCCCGCCGCGACCGGCGAATATGCCGTGCCGGTGATCCGGAAGCTGCTGGACGCGGACAAGCCGGTCTTCGGCATCTGCCTTGGCCACCAGATGCTGGCGCTGGCGGCGGGCGCGAAGACCGTCAAGATGCATCAGGGCCATCGCGGCGCCAACCATCCGGTCAAGCGCCTGTCCGACGGTCTGGTCGAGATCACCTCGATGAACCACGGCTTCGCGGTCGACGCCGATACGCTGCCCGCCAATGTGAAGCCGACCCATGTGTCGCTCTTCGACGGCAGCAATTGCGGCATCGAACTGACGGACAAAAAGGCCTTCTCGGTCCAGTACCACCCCGAAGCCTCGCCCGGCCCGCAGGACAGCTTCTATCTGTTCCAGCGGTTCGTTGAGGGACTCAAAGCATGAAATTCATCGTGATCGCGCCATTTCTCGCTTTGATGTCGACTTTGGCTGAAGCTCAAACCCCGCCAAATTCCCAAACGGTTACAAGCATTGCTGAAGCGGCCCAAATTTGCGGGTTTGATAAGGCTGGCCTGAAGTGGATTGAGAAAGCGCCCGATACCATCGCTATCAAGTTGAGTATGGCAGACATGCAAGGTGCTACACCGAAAATGGCCCTCCTCAAAAACTGCTTCTTTGGCTGGGCATATGATCGAAACGTGAAGGTGGAAGTGGGGCTGGAAGAATAAGACTTTCAGCTTTGGTTGGCCGCGACAATTCACTGGAAAAGATAATGCCTAAAAGAACCGACATCTCCTCCATCCTCATCATCGGCGCTGGTCCGATCATCATCGGCCAGGCTTGCGAGTTCGACTATTCGGGCACGCAGGCGGTGAAGGCGCTCAAGGAAGAGGGCTATCGCATCATCCTGGTGAATTCCAACCCGGCTACCATCATGACCGATCCGGAATTCGCCGACGCGACCTATGTCGAGCCGATCACGCCCGAAATCGTGGCGAAGATCATCGAGAAGGAACGCCCCGACGCGGTGTTGCCGACCATGGGCGGGCAGACGGCGCTCAACACGGCGCTCGCTCTCTTCAACGACGGCACGCTGGAGAAGTTCGGCGTCAAGATGATCGGCGCGGATGCGGCCGCCATCGACAAGGCGGAGGACCGCCTGAAATTCCGCGACGCGATGGACAAGATCGGGCTGGAATCCGCCCGCTCACGCATCGCACATACTATGGAAGAGGCGCTGGAAGCCCTTGAATTCACCGGGCTTCCTTCGATCATCCGCCCCAGTTTCACGCTTGGCGGCACTGGCGGCGGCGTTGCCTATAACAAGGACGAGTTCAAGCAGATCGTGGCCGCGGGCCTCGACGCGTCGCCCACCACCGAGGTGCTGATCGAGGAATCGCTGCTCGGCTGGAAGGAATATGAGATGGAGGTCGTCCGGGACCGGAACGACAATGCCATCATCATCTGCTCGATCGAGAATGTCGATCCGATGGGCGTCCATACCGGCGACTCCATCACCGTGGCTCCCGCGCTGACGCTGACCGACAAGGAATATCAGATCATGCGCAACGCGAGCATCGCGGTGCTGCGTGAAATCGGCGTGGAAACAGGCGGTTCGAACGTACAGTTCGCAGTCAATCCGAAGGATGGCCGTCTGATCGTCATCGAAATGAACCCGCGCGTTTCCCGCTCGTCCGCGCTGGCTTCCAAGGCGACGGGCTTCCCCATCGCGAAGGTCGCGGCGAAGCTCGCCGTCGGCTACACGCTGGACGAGATCGAGAACGACATCACCGGCGCCACCCCGGCGTCGTTCGAGCCGACCATCGACTATGTCGTGACCAAGATCCCGCGCTTCGCCTTCGAGAAGTTCAAGGGGTCCGAACCGCTGCTCGGCACCGCGATGAAGTCGGTGGGCGAGGTGATGGCGATCGGCCGCAACATCCATGAATCGATGCAGAAGGCGCTGCGGGGCCTGGAAACCGGGCTTTGCGGCTTCAATGAGGTCGACCATCTCGTCGGCGCGCCCAAGGACGACATCATCGCCGCGCTCGCCCAGCCGACGCCCGACCGCCTGCTGGTCGCCGCGCAGGCCCTGCGCGAGGGCCTCACCGTCGCTGAAATCCACAATATCGCGAAGTTCGACCCCTGGTTCCTGGAGCGGATCAAGGAGATCATCGACGCCGAAGCGGAAATTCTGAACAACGGCCTGCCGCAGGATGCGGACGGCATGCGCCGGCTGAAGTCGATGGGCTTTTCCGACAAGCGCCTTGCCTATCTTGCCCTCAAATCGGCCAATCTGCGCGGCATGGAACGGGGCATCGCGCGCGGTTCCGGCCTGATCCACGAAGCGGTCAAGGCCATGACCGGCGGCGTCACCGAGGATGAGGTCCGCGCGCTGCGCCACAGGCTGGGCGTGCGCCCCGTGTTCAAGCGCATCGACACCTGCGCCGCCGAGTTCGAGGCGAAGACGCCCTATATGTACTCGACCTACGAAGCGCCGATCTTCGGCGATGCGGAGAATGAGGCGCAGCCCAGCGACCGGAAGAAGGTCGTGATCCTGGGCGGCGGTCCCAACCGCATCGGGCAGGGCATCGAGTTCGACTATTGCTGCGTCCATGCCTGCTTCGCGCTGGCGGAGGCGGGTTATGAGACGATCATGGTCAACTGCAACCCGGAAACGGTGTCGACCGACTATGACACGTCGGACCGTCTCTATTTCGAGCCGCTGACGGCGGAGGACGTGCTGGAAATCCTGAGCGTCGAGATGTCGAACGGAACGCTGGCCGGCGTGATCGTCCAGTTTGGCGGTCAGACGCCGCTGAAGCTGGCGCAGGCGCTGGAGGATGCGGGTATCCCGATCCTGGGCACCTCGCCCGACGCCATCGATCTTGCCGAAGACCGCGAGCGGTTCGCTGCGCTGATCGACAGGCTCAAGCTCAAGCAGCCCGCCAACGGCATCGCCCGCAGCCGTGAGGAGGCGATCGCGGTCGCCAACCGCATCGGCTATCCGGTGCTGATGCGCCCGTCCTACGTCCTTGGCGGCCGCGCCATGGAGATTGTCGACGGCCAGGCCCAGCTGGAGGAATATATCGCCACCGCCGTTCAGGTGTCGGGCGACTCCCCGGTGCTGATCGACCAGTATCTGCGCGACGCGGTCGAGGTGGATGTGGACGCGCTCTGCGACGGCGACGATGTGGTGGTCGCCGGCGTGCTCCAGCATATCGAGGAGGCGGGCGTCCATTCCGGCGACTCCGCCTGCTCGCTGCCGCCCTACAGCCTGTCGGACGGCATCATCGCGGAGATCGAGCGTCAGGCCGATGTCCTCGCCCGCGCCCTGTCGGTCCGCGGCCTGATGAACATCCAGTTCGCGGTCAAGGACGGCGTCGTCTATCTGATCGAGGTCAATCCCCGCGCCAGCCGGACGGTGCCCTTCGTCGCCAAGGCCATCGGCACGCCGATCGCCAAGATCGCCAGCCGCGTCATGGCGGGCGAGAAGCTCAAGGACCTGCCGAAGATCGACCGGAACGCCATCGACCATATCGCGGTCAAGGAAGCCGTCTTCCCCTTCGCCCGCTTCCCGGGCGTCGATCCGGTGCTCTCGCCGGAAATGAAGAGCACCGGCGAAGTCATGGGCATCGACAGCGATTTCGCCACGGCCTTCGCCAAGGCGCAGCTGGGCGCGGGGACCATCCTGCCCAAGGGCGGCACGGTGTTTGTGTCGGTCAAGGACAGCGACAAGCCGGTGATCCTGCCCGCCGTGCAGAAGATGGCGGCGCTGGGCTTCGCCATCATCGCCACGGGCGGCACGGCCCGCTATCTGGAGGAGCAGGGCATCGCCGTCCAGCCGGTCAACAAGGTGGCCGAAGGGCGTCCGCATATCGTCGACAGGATCACCGACGGGGACGTCGACCTGATCTTCAACACGACGGAGGGCTGGCAGTCGCTCAAGGACAGCAAGGCGATCCGCACCAGCGCGCTGCGCGCCAAGGTCGCCAGCTTCACCACGGCGGCGGCCAGCGTCGCGGCGGCGAATGCGATCGAGGCTCTTCGGGGGCATGCCCTTGAAGTGCGTTCGCTCCAGTCCTATTATCCTGTGTCGCAAGCCTGATCCCCTGCACAAGGAAGCACGCTGCGGGTGGCCCCAAGGTCGGGGCCGCCAAAGGGAAGTTTTGACGAAGGATTTGCAAGAATGGCGACCGTCGAGAAGATGCCGATGCTGCAGATGGGCTATGACAAGCTCAACGAGCAGCTCCGCGAGTTGAAGGCCGAGCGGCCGTTGATCGTGGACGCCATCGAAGAAGCCCGCGCGCACGGCGATCTGTCGGAAAATGCCGAATATCACGCCGCCAAGGAGCGTCAGGGCCAGGTTGAAGCCACCATTGCCGATCTGGAAGACAAGCTGTCGCGTGCCCAGATCATCGATCCCAGGACGCTTTCGGGCGACAAGGTCGTGTTCGGCGCGACCGTCACCCTGCTCGATGAGGACGACAAGCCGGTCAAGTACCAGATCGTGGGGCAGGCCGAAGCTGACGCCAAGCTTGGCATGATCAGCTATAACAGCCCCCTGGGCCGCGCGCTGATCGGGCGCCAGATCGGCGAGGAGGTCGAGGTGTCGGTGCCATCGGGCGACAAATTCTACCTGGTCGACAAGATCGATTTCATCTGATCCATCCGTGAAACTGCCTGCCGGTCGCATGACGAACGGGATTGCGGCGATCACCTTCGTCGCCTTCCTGCTGCTTTACCTGACGGGGCAGGTCGATAATGCCGCGATCATGGCCGGCTTCATCCCCGCACGGGTGGAGGATGGCGCCCTGCTGGCCGGCATGGCGGCCGTTCCGGTGTGGCTGACGCCGATCAGTTGCACGCTGGTCCATGCCAACTGGCTGCATGTCGGCTTCAACCTGTTCATGTTCGTCTTCTGCGGGCGACAGGTGGAGCATGTGCTGGACAAGGGCGCGACGCTGCTGCTCTACATTGCCGGAGCCTATGGCGCGACGGCGCTGCAATGGGCGATCGATCCGCATTCCACCAATCCCATGGTCGGCGCCAGCGGGGCCATATCGGCGGTCATCGCGACCTATGCGCTGCTCTACAGCCAGCAGAAGGTCCGGCGGGTTGGACCGGTGTCGGCCAATCTGGTTCGTCTGCTCTGGCTGGCGGCAAGCTGGATCGTGCTTCAGCTCATGATCGGTTTCGCCACGGCGCAGGGACTGGGCGACCTGGGGCAGATTGCTGTTGCCGCGCATATCGGCGGCTTTCTGGTGGGGCTGGTGCTGACGCGCCCTTTGCTGCGCTGGCGTTTCCGCAAGCGTCCCCAGCCCCTTTCCTGACGCCCGGCTTTCCTGCTCTTCAGCCGCTGGGCAGATCGGGTTCCAGCAGCCGGTGCAGGTGCACGATCACATAGCGCATCTCCGCATCGTCGACCGTCCGCTGAGCAGCGCCGCGCCAGGCATTTTCGGCACTGCTGTAATCGGGATAGACGCCGACCAGCTCGATCGAACTCAGATCTTCGAATTCCAGCGTTTGAGGATTTTTGACGCGACCGCCCATTACAAGGTGCAGCTTGCTCATGGTATCTTATGTTCTCCTGCTCGGTGAACCCATAGCGTAGCAGGCCGCCCGCACCCGTCCAAGGGGGCAGGCGGCCGGATCAGCATGCTTTTGGCGGCGGCGCGATTACGTTTTTGGCAATCGGGCCTTCACCGCTTCGCTCAGCGCGTCGACCTTCGCGGCGACCAGCGCAGCCACATCGTCGGCAAGGCGGGACGCCTTCGCACCGAGGTCGGCGGACGCCACGCTGTCGCGGGCCGATGCCGCCGCTTCCCTCGTCCCCTCGGCCGCATTGTGCAGCGCCTCGCCAGCGTTCGACCGCAGGCTTTCCGCATTTTCCGCCGCCACGGCCCTGGCGGCGAGCGCCGCTTCCAGCACCTTGGCGCCCGCACTGCTGGCAAGGCCGGGCAGGGCCTTCATGGCCGCGCGGCTCCTGGGGAACATCCATGCGATGACGGCACCCGCCGCGACGGCGCCCGCGACGGCGGCGATGGGGTGTTCCTGAACGATTTCATTGGCGCGGGCCGCGATCCGTTGCGACCGGTCGCGCGCGTCCGCATAGGCATCGCCCGCCTTTTCACGGCTCGTCTGGATCAGGTCGCCGGCACTTTCCCTCGCGCGATCCGCCGTATCGCGGAACTTGCCGGACGCGGTCCCGGCAATGTCGTTCGCCGCTTCGCGGGCGCGGGTGAGTTGCGTGCGGATGTCAGCCATCGTCAGTCTCCGAAATCTCTTCTGTGCGGTTGCTTATCCGAACGTATATCTGCCGGAAAAGTGCCCCGAGCGGACGGCGCAGCAAATAGAGCGCGAGCGCGCCCGTCGCCGCGGCCGTGGCGGCCGGCCGTTGCTGGACCTTGGCAGCCGCATAGGCGGCGCCGTCCATCAGCGTTTCCGTTGCCTTGTCCTTCGCGTCCCGCTTGAGCCGGGCGGGGGTGAGGCGCGCCCTGGCGGCAAGGGCGCTGGAGATGAGCGCGGCCTTGCGCGCATCCGCCCGCGCCACCGCATCGCGATAGGCTTCTTCGCGCTTCATGGCTTCACCGCCTTCTTCATCCGGTCGATACGGCCCTTCGCGACCAGCAGCAGCAGCAGCGCGATGACCAGCGCGCCGCCGAATACCGCGCCCGTCGCCCAGCCAGGCCCCACAAGCGGCGACAACGCCAATATGATGCCCACCAGCCCGGCGACGATCGCCGCGAAGACAAGCATGATGCCCGCCGTCGCGAAGATCAGCGCATCGCGGAGCCCCGCGCCGACGATGCCGGCGCGCAGCTTCTGCCGTTCGACTTCCGCTTCCGCATAGGCCCGCCCGTCGCTGTACAGGCGTGTGAAGACGTCCCGCACGGACTCTTCCTGTGCCTCGGTCTGCAGGGGCTCTTGAGTCAAAATATCCTCCGCCCCGGCGCCGGGGCCCTGTCGTCCGTCAATGGGCAAGAACGCGATCAGGCGTCTTCGTCCGACCCCTTGGCAAGACGCATCAGCACGAAGCCGACCACCGCCGCAGCGCCGATGGCCACGGCCGGGCTCTTGCGCACGAAATCCCGCGCTTCGGTCATCAACTGGTCGACATCCTTGCTGTCCAGCGTCTTCGCGGCGCCGGCCACCGATTCGGCCGCCTGGCGCGCATAGTCGCCATATTGCGGGCCAAGCTTCGCATCGACGGTGCCCGCCGTGTCGGAAATCAGCTTCGCCAGGCTCTGCATGGCCGATCCGGTCTTGTCCTTGGCGACGCCCGCGGCGGACTTTGCGGTCTTGGACGCCTGGTCCTTGAGCGGGTCGATATGCGCTTTCCAATCGACGGCGTTCAGCTTGTCGGCGGCGGCCTTCGCAGCCTTTTCCGCTTGCGCCTTGATCGGCGCGATCTGCGCGGTCCAGCCATGGGCGGCGGCGCCGTTGCCCGGCGTCTTGGGCGCGGCGGCCTTGCGCGTGGTGGCGGTCTTGACGGGCGCGGCCTTCACCAGCGTGCCGGACAGGGCGGCCTTGGCCGGCCTGGCCTTGGGCGCCTTGGCGGGGCTGGCCTTTCTGGCGCGCTTGGCGGGCGGGGTTTCCGGGGTGTCGGCCATCGTCCTAAGTCTCCCTTTGAAATACGGTGGAATCGCTGTGCGGGCGGGCGGCTCTGCCTCTAATGCTTCGCCACCGCCCACAGTTCCGTTGCCGTTACTATTTTGAGCATCGGCATTTTTCGAGTCCTTGCAAGCCCCTGCATTGCCAAGCGGGGAGGCGGTGGCTAAGCGGGGCGCGAAAAGCGACCAGAGCCAGTCCCCAGAGCCACTCCAAGGAGCGACCATGACAGCCATTCTCGATATTCATGCCCGCCAGATTCTGGACAGCCGCGGCAATCCGACCGTCGAAGTCGACGTGATGCTGGAGGATGGCAGCTTCGGCCGCGCCGCCGTGCCTTCGGGCGCTTCGACCGGCGCCTATGAAGCGGTGGAAAAGCGGGATGGGGACGCCGCCAAATATCTGGGCAAGGGCGTGCTCGCCGCCGTCGCCGCCGTCAATGACCAGATTGCCGAGCAGATCATCGGCCTGGATGCCGAGGATCAGGCGGAGGTCGATGCTGCGATGATCGCGCTCGACGGGACGGAGAACAAGTCGAACCTGGGCGCCAACGCGATCCTGGGCGTCAGCCTGGCGGTGGCGAAGGCGGCCGCCGACGCGCGCGGCCTGCCGCTCTACCGCTATGTCGGCGGCGTCAATGCGCATGTGCTGCCGGTGCCGATGATGAACATCATCAACGGCGGCGAACATGCCGACAATCCGATCGACTTCCAGGAATTCATGATCATGCCGGTAGGCGCGGAGAGCATTGCCGACGCCGTGCGGATCGGTTCGGAAATCTTCCATACGCTGAAGAAGGGCCTGCACGACAAGGGTCTGGCGACCTCGGTCGGTGACGAGGGCGGTTTCGCGCCCAACATCGCCTCTACCCGCGATGCGCTCGACTTCATCATGCTGTCGGTGGAGAAGGCGGGCTACAAGCCGGGCGATGACGTCGTGCTCGCGCTGGACTGCGCGGCGACCGAATTCTTCAGGAACGGCAAGTACGAGATTTCGGGCGAAGGCCTGTCGCTCAGCCCGGTCGAAATGGCCGATTATCTCGCGGCCCTGTGCGCCGACTATCCGATCAAGTCGATCGAGGACGGTATGAGCGAGGATGATTTCGAGGGCTGGAAGGCGCTGACCGACAAGATCGGGGGCAAGGTCCAGCTGGTGGGCGACGACCTTTTCGTGACCAATCCCAGGCGTCTGGAAATGGGCATCGGCAAGGGCCTCGCCAATTCGCTGCTGGTCAAGGTGAACCAGATCGGTTCGCTCACTGAAACGCTTGCGGCCGTCGACATGGCCCATCGGGCGCGCTACACCGCCGTTATGTCGCACCGTTCCGGCGAGACCGAGGACGCGACGATCGCCGATCTGGCCGTCGCCACCAATTGCGGCCAGATCAAGACCGGTTCGCTCGCCCGTTCGGACCGGCTCGCCAAGTATAACCAGCTCATCCGGATCGAAGAAGAACTGGGCGACGTCGCGCTTTACGCCGGGCGTTCGATTTTCCGCTAAATCAAATTTTCGACATCCGGTCGCAAGCGCAGTAAATTTTGCTTGCGGCCGGCCCGTCCCTGTGATTCAACTGGTCCATGGCGCATATCGCGAAACTCCGCATGTTGCTTTTTTCGGCCTTCGGTCCGGCGATTGCGGTGCTTCTTCTTCTCTTCTTCGCAGGCTATGTGGTGCTGGGCTCCAACGGGGTTCTGGCATGGGGCGATTACAAGCGGCAGCTCCATCATGCCCAGTCTGAACTGAAGCAGGTTCAGGCCAGCCGGCAGGAGTTGAAGAACCGGGTGGACCTGCTCGATCCCCGGCGCGTCGATCCCGATCTTTCCGATGAACTGATCCGGCGGGAGCTGGGCGTCGTCCATCATGATGAAGTGATCGTCCCGCTGAACTGACCTTTCCCGACGGCTGGTCGATCGCTTTTGCCGCGTTCCTGTGCCCCATGCCGCGTTGCATTTGGGGGCGGACTGCCGCTATACCGGCCTCCCTTCCATCCTCACCCACGCAAAAGGATAAGAGCCTTGGCGAAACCAACGACGCCGCGTCCTTCACGCGCAAAGGCAAAGGCGGCTGCACCCGCCGCCGGCGCGGACCATAACCGGCCTCGCCCCGACACTCCCAAAGATTATAAGGCCAGCAAGGAAGAGCTGCTGGAATTCTACCGGCAGATGGTCCTGATCCGCCGTTTCGAGGAAAAGGCCGGCCAGCTTTACGGCCTGGGCCTGATCGGCGGCTTCTGCCACCTCTATATCGGGCAGGAAGCGGTTGCCGTCGGCATCCAGTCGGCGCTCCAGCCCGGCAAGGACAGCGTCATCACCGGCTATCGCGACCACGGCCACATGCTGGCCTATGGCATCGATCCCAACGTCATCATGGCTGAACTGACCGGCCGCGAAGCGGGCATTTCGCGCGGCAAGGGCGGTTCGATGCACATGTTCAGCGTCGAGCATAAATTCTACGGCGGCCACGGCATCGTCGGCGCCCAGGTGTCGCTTGGCGCCGGTCTCGGCTTCGCGCACAAGTATAATAATGACGGCGGCGTCTGCGTCGCCTATTTCGGAGACGGCGCGGCCAATCAGGGCCAGGTCTACGAAAGCTTCAACATGGCCGAGCTGTGGAAGCTGCCGATCATCTTCGTGATCGAGAACAACCAATATGCCATGGGCACCAGCGTCAACCGCTCCTCGGCGGAAGACCAGCTTTACCGGCGCGGCGAAAGCTTCCGCATTCCCGGCATCCAGGTGAACGGCATGGACGTGCTGGCGGTGCGCGGCGCGACGGAAGAGGCGCTGAAATGGGTGCAGGCGGGCAACGGTCCGATCCTGCTGGAAATGAAGACCTATCGCTATCGCGGCCATTCCATGTCCGACCCGGCCAAATACCGGTCGCGCGAGGAAGTGCAGTCGATGCGCGAAAAGTCCGACCCGATCGAAGGCGTCAAGAAATATCTGGCCGACATGGGCGTCGTCGAGGACGAACTCAAGAAGATCGACCAGGACATCCGCAAGATCGTCAGCGACGCGGCGGATTTCGCTGAAACCTCTCCCGAACCGGAACTGCACGACCTTTATACCGACGTGCTGGTGGAGCAATATTAATGGGTATCGAAATCAAGATGCCGGCGCTTTCCCCGACGATGGAGGAAGGCACGTTGGCGAAGTGGCTGGTAAAGGAAGGGGACGAGGTCCGCTCGGGCGACATATTGGCTGAGATCGAGACCGACAAGGCGACGATGGAATTCGAAGCCGTCGATGAAGGCAAGATCGGCCAGATCATGGTGGCCGAGGGGACTGAAGGCGTGAAGGTCGGCACCGTCATCGCCACGATGGCGGCAGATGGGGCAGGCGAGGGTGGCGAGACCGCACAGGCCCCGAAGGCCGCCGAAAGTGCGCCTCCCGCCGCGCCCGAAGCCGCTCCGGCACCCAGGAAGGCCGAAAGCGGCACGTCGAAGCTTGCGACCGAGGCGAAGGCGACCGTCAAGGACCCGGCGCTGCCCGAGGGTACCGAATATATCAAGACCACCGTTCGCGAAGCGCTGCGCGACGCCATGGCCGAGGAAATGCGGCGGGACGAGCGCGTCTTCGTCATGGGTGAAGAGGTGGCCGAATATCAGGGCGCCTATAAGGTCACCCAGGGCCTGCTGGAGGAATTCGGCGACAGGCGCGTCATCGATACGCCGATCACCGAATATGGCTTTGCCGGCATCGGCGCGGGCGCGGCGATGGGCGGATTGAAGCCGATCGTCGAGTTCATGACCTTCAACTTCGCGATGCAGGCGATCGACCATATCATCAATTCGGCCGCCAAGACCAATTACATGTCCGGCGGCCAGATGCGCTGTCCGATCGTGTTCCGCGGTCCCAATGGCGCGGCCAGCCGCGTCGCCGCGCAGCATAGCCAGAATTACGGTCCCTGGTATGCGTCGGTTCCCGGGCTCATCGTCATCGCGCCCTATGACTCGGCCGACGCCAAGGGCCTGCTCAAGGCGGCGATCCGTTCGGACGATCCGGTCGTGTTCCTTGAGAACGAACTGGTCTATGGCCGCAGCTTCGACGTGCCCAAAGTGGACGATTATGTCCTCCCCATCGGCAAGGCGCGCATCGTCCGCGAAGGCAAGGATGTGACGCTGGTCAGCTACTCCATCGGCGTTGGCGTGGCGCTGGAAGCGGCGGAGGCTTTGGCCGGTGAAGGCATCGATGCGGAGGTCATCGACCTGCGCACGCTACGCCCGCTCGATGCCGCGACTGTGCTGGAGAGCCTGAAGAAGACCAATCGCCTGGTGGTGGTGGAAGAGGGCTGGCCGGTCTGCTCGATCGCGTCTGAGATCGCGGCGGTGGTGATGGAACAGGGTTTCGACGATCTGGACGCCCCTGTGCTGCGCGTGACCAATGAGGATGTGCCGCTGCCCTATGCGGCGAATCTGGAAAAGGCGGCGCTTATCGATGCGGCGCGGGTTGTCGCTGCGGCGAAGAAGGTTTGTTATCGGTGAAATGGGTGGGGCGGCGTTTGTGCGCTGCCCCCAGTTCTCTAGCCTTCCTGAAACTCATCAAACTTGCGCCTTATAGATGGTTAAGCCGAGAAATAATTGCAGGTCGCCTTCGCCGTGCCCGAAAGATTCTGAGCGTTTTGAAGTGTTTGAATTGTGCGGTCACGAACCGAAAAGGCCGATGAATAATGGATGGTGATAGGACCGAACCAACGGTCCGACATAATGGGTCTATAATCATAGAAGATATCGACGACGATGACGGGGCTGCCCGGCGTTGCCGAAACCTGGCTTCCGGTTGCTCCAACACCGCTGGTCAGTATCTGACCTTCGCTGCCGATGGTTTGCGTGTTCGGAACACTCTTGATTCCCTTGCATCTTTGCCATGTTATCACTTGATCGGTAGTGGGCGTCGTCGTTGCGGCATTATCCTCCAGCGTGGAAATGATGATCCGGCCGCGAGACGTTAGATCGAGAGATTCCGCAGCATATTTCGCGCCGATAATGACATCGTTGATGTCATTCTCATCGATCCTATCTCTGACACGAGCTACGCTATCAGCGACCATGCTGGTCACAGCACTTATGCGCGCATGGGTGATCGCTATGTTCGCGAGTTCCGCGCCCCCGAAAGTGAGCAGAATAAGAAATGGGACCGCATAGGCAAATTCGATCAGCGCAAGACCATTCTGGTTATGACGAAGCTGACGGACAAGGATCGCGGCGCTCTGTCTGATCCTGTAGCAGGGGGTGATGCGCGACATTCTCACACTCCGCATTTCACAGGAGGATCGACGACGCCCGCATAAGGTTCGTTACGCATGAAGGTCGTCCGCGAGATTGTGACGGAATTTCCCATGCCCGCAAGTTGGGGAATGGGCGACAATCGGTTATACGTGACGCTGATCTGATAGCGCACCACATCTTCAGCGGTGCCTATGCCGGTCGCGCCTTGGCTGGCCACGTCATAGATGTTGTTGCGATTGTCGTCGATGAAGCAATCGGGGCCGCTCTTATCGTAGAGGCCATTGTTATTCACGTCCGTCGTCAGCTTCTCCGGTTTGCCGATCTTGTTGTAGGTTAGGAAGTTGGAGGCGGTTATCTGCACGTTTGAGCCACTGGCTATGCTGCTAAGTCGGTCCCGAACATAGGTTTCGACGGTGGCCGCAGTGGCACCCTCCAATGTCGCCTTTCGGCCGGCGGCATTAGCCGTTCCTTGCACCACGGCAGTCGCATAGGCCTGATAGCCAAGATCGAGAGAACCCAGGAGCAGAATAATGAGTGGCCCAGCAACCGCAGCGAATTCCACGATGGTCACTCCATCATCATTCCGCGCGAGTTGCTTCATGAAGATTGACATCATGCGCCGATCCTCAAATTGCCGACCTTGTCGGATATGCGCTTGAATGCATTGTTGAGATCGGCCGGATTATTGACCGAAATGGCCTGGCTGCTGTTAGACGCGCAGGATGCGATGTTGGAATTCATGGTTTGGCCCGAAAGGGTGGCCACGACCCATATATCGATCTTATAGATGGATTTGGCTTTGGCGCACATCAGCTTGTAGCGCTGGGTGTGGACCGCCTCCAGGGCGCTGTCATTAGCACTCTTTGCAGCTGTCCGCCCGGCATATTTGGCGACGCCATATGCGCTATAGGCATCATCGAAGGGCGACATCTCACCGTCGGTAAAGAACACGATGGTGCGCTGAACCTTCACATTGTTGAACTTGGTGGGATTGAGCGCGCCGAAAATGCCGTCGTCCGCGATCATTCGCAGACCCCAGTTGATGCCGATGTCATGATAGGTCGCGCCGTCGCCATTGACGATCGTATTGACCTGAGCATCGAACGCCGCCTGGTCGGCCCATGCCTTCATGTGGACCGCCGGTTTGGGGCATGCCGTCATGTAGGAAGCGCTGTTGTAGGACTGTTCCCCTGACGAAGAGAAGTCATAGGGCGCCCACTTCGTAGCGTCGCTGTCGGGGATCTTGGTGATATCAAGATCCCAGGCGTCGGACGGTATGGTCGTACTGCTCGCGGTGAGCGCCGTGGATGTGCCGCGTTCCTCGATACAGCCGGCCCATGTGTTGTCGAACCAGTTCGAGGACCAGTTGGTGGCTGATGTCTTGAGTGCGCCGCTGCTGTCCCTGTATGTATAGGATGAACGGACGTAGTTTGTGTCCACGGCGCGTATCAGCTTGCCGACATTAACGGTGGTCGAAAATTGCAGGAAGCCGATCCGCATGCGAAGGTTCTTCGCTTCCAAAGCCGTCTGAGCAGGACGCAGGTTGGAATAGAGGGTTTTCAGCGCCTCCCGCATTTCCTTCATCTTGGCCCTTTTGAGCGACGCTCCGCTTCCGGTGTCTAGCTTCTCGGAATCCTGATAACAGGTAAGGGAATCCGACATGTAACAGTTCATCGAACTCGTCGTATCGAGAACCAGCATCAGGTCGGTATTGACATAATATTCCTCGCCTAGACACTCGGCGCTCACGCGCATCTGATTGATGCCCACCACTTTCAGCAGCGTGGTCGGCACGCTGGTGGTAGCCCTCATTCGGAGCTGCCCATTTTCCAGTTCGGTAGTCACGCGGTTGGCTGCGTTGCTGTCTGTCGTAGACACTGCGGCGGAGCCCATCAATCCGCTTGGAAAATTGAAGCTGAAATATTTCAGCGCCTCATTCTTGTCCGCGGCTGTCAATACGGTACCGCTCATCGAACGTCGCCCGGCGAGCACACCGGCGTCGCAGGCCTGCTGCATACGCGCCTTCACAAGATAGGTTCGGCTGAAGTCGACTGCCGCGCCGGTTATGGCGACCAACGGGATTATCGCCGCCGCCACAATCGCCAGCGTATTCCCCGCCTGATTGTGATAAAGCCGCATCAGAATGAACAGCGCGCGCTTGATCCGGTCGCTCATAATCCGCTCTGCCTTTACTTGCCCCGCACCCCCAATTCAGGCAGGGCAGCCCCATGCCCATCCAGGGGCAGTTGCCAGGATCACTATGCCGGTTGGGGTTAAAAAGCTGATAATTTCGGCCAAATCCATTTCCATCGATATAGGCGGATGGATATTGTGAGCGACGATCTCGCCCCATTGCCGTCGTTGCTCAGCGCCTATGCCGGCCCTGATGCGCCGCGTCATCGGTTGATCTGGGCGCTCGATGCCCGATTCTCGCGGCTCGTGGCGACGACGAGCGAGCCGATCATCGGGCAGATGCGCCTGGCCTGGTGGAACGATGCCCTGACCGATGAAAGCGGCGTCAAGGGGCGCGGCGAGCCGTTGATCGATGCGATGCGGAAGCTGGACGCCCTGCCGCCGTGCGGCCTGTCGCAATGGCTTGACGGCTGGGAGGCGCTGATCGGGGAGGTCGATCTTTCCGGCTATGCGGAGGGACGAGGCGGTGGCCTGTTTCGGGCGCTGGCGGGGCGGGAGGATATTCCATCCTGGCTCGACCGCGCGGGGGCGGCCTGGGCGTTGTGGGATTTGTCCGGACATGGTGCGGACCGGGAAGGCGCGGGCAGGGCAATCGAACTGGCGCGAGGATATATAACCGGCGACTGGCCGGCTTGGCCAAAGCAATGGCGCCCGTTGCGGATCGCCTATCAGCTTGCGCGCCGCGACATAGAGGAAGGCCGCTGTGCGCCGGCGGGATTGACCCCTGCGCTATATTGGCGATTGGTGCGCATCGCATTGTTGGGGCGATAAGGGGGATAGTGTGGAACGAGTTCTGGGGGGCGCGATGGCCGCATTGCTGCTGGCGGCGGGCGGGCTGTTCTGGTGGCAGGGGCGGGCGAACAATGAGCCCGTGCCCCAGCCCCTGATCGGATCGCCCCCGCCGCCCGCTGTCGACGCCCTGCCGGAAGGCGATCCGGACGCTTCGGGCGATGCGCCGCCCATGCCCGGCGAAGCGTCGCCGCAAAGCCGCGAGCAGAAGCGCTTTGGCCGCTACGACCGCAATCGCGACGGCTTCATCACGCGGGTCGAGATGATGGGCAGCCGCGTCAAGGCGTTCAAGGCGCTCGACCGCGACAATGACAATCTCCTCTCCTTCGAGGAATGGGCGGTGACGACGTCGGATCGCTTTGCCAAGGCGGACGGCAATGGCGACGGCAGGCTGACCCCAGCGGAATTCGCGACGACCGCGCCGAAACGCGCGGCCGCCGCCAAATGCAGATGCTGAAACGTCAGGCCGGCTGAAGTTCGCCCAGCCAGGCGCCCAGCGCGGCGCGGGCGCGGGATGTCATGGCTTCCTTGCGCTGCTTCTTCTTCACGTCGTCGAGCGGGGGGAAGAGGCCGAAATTGACGTTCATCGGCTGGTAATCCGCCGTCTCGACATTGCCGGTCACATGGCCCAGCAGCGCGCCGAGCGCGGTTTCCGGCGGCAGCGGCGCGAGCGGCCGGCCCAATATCTCCGCAGCGGCAAAGCGTCCGGCGAGCAGGCCTATGGCCGCGCTCTCGACATAGCCCTCGCAGCCCGTGACCTGTCCGGCAAAGCGGATATGCGGGGCGCTTTTCAGGCGCAAGGTGCCGTCCAGCAGCTTGGGGCTCTGGATGAAGGTGTTGCGGTGAAGCCCGCCCAGCCGGGCGAATTCCGCCTTTTCCAGACCGGGGATGGTGCGGAACAGTTCGACCTGCGCGCCATGCTTCAGCTTGGTCTGGAAGCCGACCATGTTCCACAGCGTGCCCGACGCATTGTCCTGCCGCAGTTGCACCACCGCATAGGGCCAGCGGCCGGTGCGCGGATCGTCCAGGCCCATCGGCTTCATCGGTCCGTGGCGCAATGTTTCCGCGCCACGCGACGCCATGACTTCGATGGGCATGCAGCCCTCGAAATAGGGGGTGTCCTTTTCCCATTCCTTGAAGTCGCTCTTCTCGCCGTCCAGCAGGCCCTGGACGAAGGCCTGATACTGCTCCCTGTTCATGGGGCAGTTGATATAGTCCTTCCCCTCGCCGCCGCCGGGGCCGATCTTGTCCCAGCGATTGGCCATCCAGCATTTGTCCATGTCGATGCTGTCGAAATGCACGACCGGCGCGATGGCGTCGAAAAAGGCGAGATGGTCGATGCCCGCCGCTTGCCCGATGCTGGCGGCCAGAGCAGGGGCGGTCAGCGGGCCGGTGGCGACGATGGTCATGCCCTCTGACGGCAGGGCGTCGATGCGTTCGCGCACGATCTCCACATTGGGATGCCCGGCCAGTGCCCGGGTGACGCCTTCGGAAAAGATGTGGCGGTCGACCGCCAGGGCCGACCCGGCGGGAACCTTGGCCGGTTCCGCCTGCGCCATGATGAGCGAGCCCAGCCGCCGCATCTCCTGATGCAGCAGCCCCACGGCATTCCTGTCCGCATCGTCGGAGCGGAAGCTATTGGAGCAGACCAGTTCGGCAAGGCCATCGGTCTGATGCGCGGGCGTCATGTCGCCGCTCCCGCGCATTTCCGACAGGCGGACCTTCACGCCGGCCTGCGCCAACTGCCATGCCGCTTCCGTGCCCGCCATGCCGCCGCCGATGATGTGAACCTGATGCTTCGCCACTTTGCCCATTCTTCAATTCATGCGTTGTGGTGGGGCGTTTAGGTCAAAAGCGAGAAAAAGGAGAGCGCAAAATGATCGACCATATCGGCTTTGCGGTCAGTGATGCCGGACGATCGCGCGATTTCTACGATGAACTGCTGGGCGCGATCGGCCTCAGGCGGTTGCGGACGGTCGCTGCGGCGGAAAATGGCAGCGGCGGGGATGCCCATGGCTATGGCCGGGATGAGGACGCCTTCTTCTGGTTCGGTGACAATGAAGCGGTGGGTGAGGGGACGCATGTCGCCTTCCGGGTCGAGAACCGGGCGATGGTCCACGCCTTTCACGCGGCGGGGCTGCGCGCCGGGGGCAAGGATAATGGCGCGCCCGGCCTGCGGCCCCGCTATGGCGCGAGCTATTACGCCGCCTTCATCCTCGACCCCGACGGCATCAATGTGGAGGCGGTATGCTATGCGATGGAGGAGCCGAGCGCTTCGGTGGACGGGGATGCGCCATAATAGGCGCTCTCGTCCAAAATCCCCTCCCGCTTGGCGACGATGGTGGCGACCAGCACCTGCCCGGCGACATTGACGGCGGTGCGGCCCATGTCGAGGATCGGATCGATGGCGAGCAGCAGCCCGGCGCCCTCCAGCGGCAGTCCGAGCGTGGAAAGCGTCAGCGTCAGCATCACGATCGCGCCTGTCAGGCCCGCCGTCGCCGCCGATCCGACGACGGAAACGAAGACGATCAGCGCATAATCCGCCGCATGAAGGGGAATGCCGTAGAAGCCCGCCACGAAGATCGCCGCCAGCGCCGGATAGATGGAGGCGCAGCCGTCCATCTTGGTGGTCGACGCCAGCGGAATGGCGAAGGCGGCATAGCCCCTTTCCACGCCCATGCGTTCCGTCACGGCTTCGGTGACGGGCAGGGTGCCGACCGAGGATCGCGAAACGAAACCGAGCTGGATCGCCGGCCACGCCTTGGCGAAGAAGGGCAGCGGCCTGAGCCCGTTTGCCGCCAGCAGCAGCGGATAGACGACCAGCAGCACCAGCGCGAGGCCCAGATAGACGGCTCCGGCAAACCCGCCGAGCTGGGCGAGCGCGCTCCAGCCATAGGTGGCGATGGCGCTGCCGATCAGGGCGGCGGAACCGATGGGCGTCAGCCGGATGATCCAGCCCAGGATGGCGCGGACCACCGCCAGCAGGGAGCGGACGAAGGCCAGGAAAGGCTCTGCCTTCTCTCCGACCTTCAAGGTGGCGAGGCCGACGGCGATGGAGATCACCAGCAATTGCAGGATGTTGAAGGAAAGCGTGGTGGTCGCGCCGCCATCGTTCAGCTTGGTGCTGGCGGACAGGGCGAAGCTGTTGCCGGGAACCAGCCCCTTCAGGAAATCGAGCCAGCCGCCGACGGAGTCCGTCTTGCCGATCGCCAGCGCCTGCCCGTGCAGGCCAGAGCCCGGCTGGACGATCAGGCCGATGGCAAGGCCGATGACGACCGCGATCAGCGCCGTGATCGCGAACCAGAGCAGGGTCTGCCCCGCCAGCCGCGCCGCATTGTCGAGCGCGCGCAGATTGGCGATGGAGGCGACGATGGCCGCGAACACCAGCGGCGGCACCACGGCCTTCAGCAGGGAAACGAAGATCGACCCCGTCGTCTTGAGCGCGGTCGCCAGCCAGTTGAGGTCGCCGTCCGGCGCGGTGCCCATGGCTCGCGCCGCCAGACCGAGCAACAGGCCGACCGCCATGCCGACCAGAACCTGAAATCCGAAACTGCGATAGTTGATGGCCATGGGTGCATTCCTTCGGGCGACCGGCGCGCGATATGGTGAGCGATGCCGTCAAATGCGCGCAAGCAATTCTTTATGGGGGTGAACGCGGATAAGGACGCCCTCTTTCCGCGACTGGGACAGCAAACGGATTGGCTGTCGCAATCCACTATGCCACAGAATGGTCCTTGGTCCAGCAGGAGATGCGATTTGAGGAAATGGCGGGCGGTTCTTGCGGTCCTGACCGCTCCGGTGCTGTTCCTGCCGCACCCCGCGCAGGCCGCCGGCGACCCGGCATTGGCCAAGGACGTTCTCGTCAGATCCATTGCGTTCCGCACGGTGGAGGGAGAGGGGCAGGTGCCCCGCCTCGCCGCCTATTATGCCTCGCTGCTGCAGCAGGCGGGATTTGCGGCGGGGGATGTGGAGATCACGCCGATGGGTGAGA
Organism: Sphingobium sp. 22B; assembly: GCF_001580035.1. Taxonomy (NCBI): domain Bacteria; kingdom Pseudomonadati; phylum Pseudomonadota; class Alphaproteobacteria; order Sphingomonadales; family Sphingobiaceae; genus Sphingobium; species Sphingobium sp. 22B. Next base: position 113,952 of record NZ_LTAB01000005.1, read on the forward strand.
CGGCGAGCCTGGCCGCGACCATTCGCGGCAGCGATCCGCAGCTCAGGCCGCTGCTCCTGATCGGCCATATGGATGTGGTTGCCGCCAATCCGGCGGATTGGGCGCGCGATCCATTCCTGCCGGTCGAGGAGGATGGCTATATTTTCGGGCGGGGCGCGGAGGACAATAAATATGATGTCGCCATGATGGTGGCGACGTTGATGGGCTTGAAGAAGGAAGGCTGGCGACCGCGGCGGACCGTCACCCTGCTGCTGTCGGGCGACGAGGAAACCCATATGCGGACGAGCAGGGCGCTGGCGGAGAAATATAAGGACGCCGAGCTGCTGCTGAACGGAGATGGCGGCGGCGGGCTGCTGGACGAGGGCGGACGGGCGGTACTCTATCAATTGCAGGCTGGCGAGAAAAGCTATGCGGATTTCGAGATCGCCTTCACCGATGCGGGCGGCCACAGCAGCGCGCCGACGCCGGGCAACCCGATCTATCGGCTGGCGCGGGCGATCGACCGCGTCGCGGCCTATCGCTTCGCGCCGATGCGCAATGAACTGACCAGGGCATCGCTGGCCCTTTCGGCGGAGCGGATCGGCGGGGCCGTGGGTGAGGCGATGCGGCGCTATGCCGAGACGGGGGACCGGAAGGCGGCCGACCTGCTGTCGGACTATCCCGAATTTGTGGGGCAGGTGCGGACGACCTGCGTCGCCACCATGGCGCAGGCGGGCCACGCGCTCAACGCGCTGCCGCAAAGCGCGAAGGTCGACGTCAACTGCCGCATCTTTCCCGGCATCGCGGTGGATGCCGTGAAGGCGGAACTGGCGCAGGCCATTGACGATCCGGACGGCAGGATCACCACCCTGGACGACCCGCAGGCGAGCGATGCCTCACCGCTCCGCGAGGATGTGGTGAAAGCGGTCAAGGCAGCGGTTTCGGCTCGCTATCCGGATATTCCCGTCATACCCTCCATGTCGGCGGGGGCGACGGACAGCCTCTATTTCCGGGCGCTGGGTGTGCCGAGCTATGGCGTTTCCAGCCTGTTCCAGCGCGGCGAGGATGGCTTTGCCCATGGGCTGAACGAACGCGTGCCGGTGGCGGGGATACCGCAAGCGCTCGACCAGTGGGAGCGGATGGTGAAGGCCCTGGCGGGGTAGATCGCCTTCCCCATGGGCTCCCGCCTTTGCAGGAGCCCATTGCAGGTTGGTCGTTTCAGCGCTGCGTGGCGACGCTGTTGGCCGCAGACAGCACCGCCTGAACCGAGGCCGTGGCGACATCCGTATCCGTGCCGATCCCGAAGATGGTCCGGCCATCGGGGGTGCGGCATTCGACATAGGCGGCCGCCGCGACATCCGTACCCGCGCCGATCGCATGCTCGCTATAGTCGGCGACCTCCAGATCGACCCCCAGTTCATCGCGCAGCGCCGCGAGAACCGAGGAGATCAGGCCGTTGCCGCGTCCGGAAATGCTCCGTTCGCCACCCTTGTGCGTGATCTTGCCGGTGAAGATGCGGTCGCCCGCCGCGCCGCTCTCATGATAGTCGATCAGGCTGTAGGGCTGTTCGCCCGTCAGGCGATAATGGGTTTCGAAGGCGGTCCAGATGTCGGCGGCGTTCAGTTCGCGGCTGCTTTCGTCGGCCAGCGCCTGCACGACCTTCGAAAAATCGGCCTGCATGCGCTTGGGCAGCTTCAGCCCCTTGTCCTGTTGCAGCACCCAGGCGACGCCGCCCTTGCCGGACTGGCTGTTCACCCGGATCACCGCTTCGTAATCACGGCCCAGATCCTTGGGGTCGATCGGCAGATAGGGCACGTCCCAGATCCGGTCGTTGCGCGCTTCCTGCGCGGCGAAGCCCTTCTTGATGGCGTCCTGATGGCTGCCGGAAAAGGCGGTGAACACCAGTTCGCCGGCATAGGGATGGCGCGGGTGGACGGGCAACTGGTTGCAATATTCGACGGTCTGGATGACTTCATCGATGTCGCTGAAATCCAGGCCGGGGTTGATGCCCTGCGTGTACATGTTGAGCGCCACGGTCACCAGGTCGCAATTGCCGGTGCGCTCGCCATTGCCGAACAGGCAGCCTTCGACGCGATCCGCGCCCGCCATCAGGCCCAGTTCCGCCGCCGCCACGCCCGTGCCGCGATCATTATGGGTGTGCAGCGAGATGACGACGCTGTCGCGCTTGCTGATGTTGCGGCAGATCCATTCGATCTGGTCGGCATAGATATTGGGCGTCGCCGCCTCTACCGTGGCGGGCAGGTTCAGGATCAGCGGACGCTCCGGCGTGGGCTGGAGGATTTCCATCACCGCTTCGCAGCATTCCAGGCTGAAATCCAGCTCGGCGGTGGAAAAGGTTTCCGGCGAATATTCGAAATGCCAGTCGGTGTCGGGCTGCTTCGCCGCATTGTCGCGCAGCAGCCTCGCGGCGGTGATCGCGATGTCCCTGATCTGCGGCCGGTCCATCTGGAACACGATGTTGCGCCAGGCGGGGGATACGGCGTTATAGACGTGGACGATGGCCTTCTTCGCGCCGCGCAGGGATTCGAAGGTGGTGGCGATCAGGTCTTCGCGCGCTTGCGTGAGCACCTGAGGGAACACATCGTCGGGGATCGCGCCGTCGCGCACCAGGCCGGAGATGAAGTCGAACTCGGTCGCGCCAGCACTTGGGAACCCGACCTCGATCTCCTTGACGCCGACCTTCACCAGCAGGTCGAAGAAGCGGCGCTTCTTTTCCGCATTCATCGGGTCGATCAGCGACTGGTTGCCGTCGCGCATGTCGGTCGACAGCCAGCGCGGCGGGGCGGTGATGACGTTCGACGGCCACTGGCGGTTCGGCAGGTCGACCTGAGGGAAGGGGCGGTATTTCAGCGAGGGATCGGTCAGCATCATGACGAAAATGGCTTCTCTGCATACGGGCGAGCCTGTCCAAAGGATTGTGGCCTGCCCGGTGGTACGACTATCTGCTTGATTATGCCCTTAGGCGGATTGCCGCGTCATTCAAGCGAAGAGCAGCACAAAAACCACGCCTAAGGGCGTGTAAGTCGTAGCAGGGGAAGAAGCGCGCGCTGCATGATGGGAGCGCCATAGCCCGAATCGACCGGCAAGCGCAAGGGGGAGGACACAGGCCCTCGCTCCTCCCGATTGCGGAAGGAGTGGGGAGGGGCGCGGCGTCACCGGCGCGTCGACCGGTTAGCGAAGAAGCTCGCTTCGCTCGCGCCCTGCCCAACCCCCTCCCGCGGGCGGGAGGGGGATTGTCGTTCGTGCCCGTGGCTTATTTCTGGAAAGCGACGACGATCTTCAGTTCCACGGCGTCACCGACCATCGGCACGCCATAGCCCATGCCGAAATCGCTGCGCTTGATCGTGGTCGTGGCGACGAAGCCGGCATTTTCCTTGCCGCCCATCATCGCCGGCGCCTTGCCCGCGCCGTAGAATTCGGTGTCCAGCGTCACCGGCTTGGTAATGCCCTTGATGGTCAGGTTGCCGGTGATTTCCGCCTCGTTGCCCTGCGCTTTCACGCCCGTCGACACGAAGGTCGCCTTGGGGAATTTGGCGGAGTCGAAGAATTCCGGCTTCATCAGATGTTCGTCGAGCTTGGCGATGCCGGTCTTGAGGTTCGTCACCGGAACCTCGACCGAAACCTTGGCGGCCGAGGGGTTTTTCGGATCGAGCGTCAGCGTGCCGGTCGATTCGGAAATGACGCCCAGATTGTTGGTGAAGCCCATATGGTCATAGGCGAAGAGGATCTGGGTGTGGCCGGGATCGATCGTATAGGTGCCGCCGGTCACGCGCGTGGCGTCCTTCGCGCCGGGGGCGGGCGGCATCTGCTGGGCGATGACGGCGCTGCCGCCGGCAAGGGCGACAAGGGCGGCGGCGGGGATCAGATATTTGCGCATGAAGGATAATCTCCGAAAGCGATCAAGGGACGCCGCTACGATAAGCGACGTCCCTTGATTGTTCCAGAGCCGTAACCGGAAACAAAGGGTTACCGGATCGGCTACCTACCCCGTTGCCGGGATGGCGGGCGGCTTTCAGTTCTTGTCCTTGTCGACCAGCTTGTTGGCGCCGATCCAGGGCATCATGGCGCGCAGCTTCGCGCCGGTTTCCTCGATCGGGTGACGCTGCGAAGCGATGCGGCTTGCCTTGAGTTCCGGCTGGCCGGCGCGGTTGTCGAGCACGAAGTCCTTGACGAAGCGGCCCGACTGGATGTCGGCCAGGACGCGCTTCATTTCCTTCTTCGTCTCTTCGGTGATGATGCGCGGGCCGGTCTTGATGTCGCCATATTCGGCGGTGTTCGAGATCGAATAGCGCATGGTGGCGATGCCGCCTTCATACATCAGGTCGACGATCAGCTTCAGTTCGTGGAGGCATTCGAAATAGGCCATTTCCGGGGAATAGCCCGCCTCGACCAGCGTTTCGAAACCGGCCTGGACCAGCGCGGTGGTGCCGCCGCACAGCACCGCCTGCTCACCGAACAGATCGGTTTCGCATTCCTCGCGGAAATTGGTTTCGATGATGCCGGAGCGGCCGCCGCCGACGCCCGAAGCATAGGAGAGGGCGATGTCATGGGCATTGCCGGTCGCATCCTGATGAACGGCGATCAGGCAGGGCACGCCGCCGCCGCGCAGATATTCGCCGCGGACGGTGTGGCCCGGGCCCTTGGGCGCGATCATGATGACGTCGACGTCCTTGCGCGGCTCGATCAGCCCGAAATGCACGTTGAGGCCGTGCGCGAAGGCCAGTGCGGCGCCGGGGCGCAGATTGGCGTGGATGTCGGCGGCATAGACGGCGGCCTGATGCTCGTCGGGCGCCAGGATCATGAGCACGTCGGCCCAGGCGGCCGCTTCGGCGTTGGGCAGCACCTTGAAACCCGCGCCTTCAGCCTTCTTGGCGCTGGGCGAACCGGGGCGCAGCGCGATGGCGATTTCGGCAACGCCGGAATCGCGCAGATTCTGCGCATGGGCGTGGCCCTGGCTGCCATAGCCCAGAATGGCGACCTTCTTGCCCTTGATCAGGCCGATGTCGGCGTCGCGATCGTAATAAACCTTCATTTGACGTTCCTTCTTTCCGTTCGGGTGGCGCCTTGCGGAGCCGAGATTTGCGGTGAGGGGGACCACCTGCGCGGCGAGGGGACCGCCCTCACCCTCCCATCGCTTTGCGGCGTCGAAAAGAGGCACGTGACTCTTTTCGACCTCCCTCTCCCGGCGGGAGAGGGGTGATTTCTTCAGTTCGGCTCCTTGCCGCGGATCAGGCCGACGACGCCGGTGCGGCCGACCTCCACCAGGCCGATCTGTCGCATGAGGCCGACGAAATTGTCGATCTTGTCGGTGGTGCCCGTGATCTCGAAGATGAAGCTCTCGATCGTCGTGTCGACCACCTTCGCGCGGAAGACGTCGGCCAGGCGAAGCGCCTCGATCCGGTCCTCTCCCACGCCCGCGACCTTGACCAGCGCCAGTTCGCGTTCGACGAAGGGGCCGTTGTCGGTAAGGTCGGTCACCTTGTGCACCGGCACCAGTCGTTCGAGCTGGGCGATGATCTGGTCGATCACCTTGGGCGGGCCGCTGGTGACGATGGTGATGCGGCTGATCGCATGATCGGGGGTGATGTCGGCCACGGTCAGACTGTCGATATTATAGCCGCGCGCGGTGAACAGGCCCGCGATGCGCGCCAATATGCCCGCCTCGTTCGAAACCGTCAGCGACAGGACATGCCGCTCGCTAATCTCTTCCTGAATATGCATCAGATGTTTCCGTTGTCCGGTTCTTCGCGCTCATGGCGCTCTGAAATCATGCCCGTGAAGGCGTAGTGCCATGTGCCGTCGTCGCGATGGGCGATCCGCACCGGGAAGCCCGCGATCGCATCGAACATCCGCGCCAGATGCTCGCCCACATAGCGCGGGCTGACCAGCAGGCGGCCGATGTGGCGTTCGTGAAAATCGAAGCCCGCATCCAGATGGACTTCCCAATCCTCATTCTCCGGATCGGCATGGTCCACCGTCCAGCCGGTCAGTTCGGACCTGCCGGCCAACCGTTCGAAATCGAAAGGTTCGCTCACATGGATGCGGAGCTTCAGATGTTGCGTCACGCCGCCATCCTCACACCAGCGCTTTCGCCTCGTCCGACATGACGCCTTCGACCTGGCTGGGGTCGAGCAGCATGTCGGTATGCGCCGCGCCCGACGGGATCATCGGGAAGCAGTTGGAAAGTTTCGCCACGCGGCAGTCCACGATCACCGGACCGGGCGTGTCGATCATCTGGCGGATGCCCGCCTCCAGTTCCTGCGGCCCCTCGATGCGGATGCCGGTCCAGCCATAGGCCTCCGCCAGCTTCACGAAATCGGGCAGGCTGTCGGAATAGCTGTTGGAATAGCGGCTTTCATAGGTCAGTTCCTGCCATTGGCGGACCATGCCCATATATTCATTGTTGAGGATGAAGATCTTGACCGGCAGGCGATACTGGCTGGCCGTCCCCATTTCCTGGATGTTCATCTGGATCGATGCATCGCCCGCGACGCAGACCACCAGACTGTCCGGATTGCCCAGTTGCGCGCCGATGGCGGCCGGGAAACCGTAGCCCATGGTGCCGAGGCCGCCGGAGGTCAGCCATTTATTGGGCGCGTCGAAGCCGAAATGCTGGGCGGCCCACATCTGGTGCTGGCCGACCTCGGTCGTGATGATGACGTCCTTCGCCGACCGCGAAGCCTTGTAGAGCTGGGCGATCGCCTTCTGCGGCATGATCTCTTCGCGGCTTTCCGGATAGGCGAGGCTGTTGCGCGCGCGCCAGCCGTCTATCCGCGCCCACCATTCGCCAAGGTCCGCCGCCTTGTGCCCGCGATCCTTCCAGAGCGCGATCATGTCCGCCAGGGCATTGCCGACGTCCGCGATAATGGGCAGGTCGACCTCGACCGTCTTGTTGATCGAGCTGCGGTCGATGTCGATGTGGATCTTCTTCGCATGCGGGGCGAAGGCGTCCAGACGGCCCGTCACGCGGTCGTCGAAACGGGCGCCGACGCAGACGATCAGGTCCGCCTTGTTCATCGCCCAATTGGCTTCATAGGTGCCGTGCATGCCCAGCATTCCAAGCCACTGGCCGGACGAAGCGGGAAAGGCGCCCAGACCCATCAGCGTCGAGGTGACGGGCGCGCCGGTCAGCGCGGCGATCTCGCGCAGCAGGGTCGAGGCTTCGGGACCGGAGTTGATGACCCCGCCGCCGGTGTAGAAGATCGGACGCTCCGCAGCCGCCAGCATCTCGACCGCGCTGGCGATGGCGGCCGGGTCCGCCTCGGTCTGCGGGCGGTAGCTGGCATGTTCGAAGCTTTCCGGCTTCCTGTAGGGCGCGGTCGCGATCTGGACATTCTTGGGAATGTCGATGACGACCGGGCCGGGGCGGCCGGTGGTGGCGATGTGGAACGCCTCATGGACGACGCTCGCCAGCTTGCCGGGCGACTTCACCAGATAGTTGTGCTTCGTGCAGTGGCGCGTGATGCCGACCGTGTCCGCTTCCTGGAAAGCGTCCGTGCCGATGAGCTGCGTCGGAACCTGCCCGGTGATGACGACCATCGGGATCGAATCCATCAGCGCGTCGGTGATGCCGGTGACGGCATTGGTGGCACCGGGCCCGGACGTGACGAGCACGACGCCGGGCTTGCCGGTGGAACGGGCATAGCCTTCCGCCATATGGGTCGCGCCCTGTTCGTGGCGAACGAGCACATGGCGGATCTTCGGATGATTGAAGAGTGCGTCATAAATGGGCAGCACCGCGCCGCCCGGATAGCCGAACACGACCTCGACCCCCAGGTCGATCAGGCACTCAACCAATATGTCCGCGCCGCTCTTTTCGGCCACGATGGCTCCTTCCATTCGATAATTGCTGCGCCCTCTGCTCCAGAAGCGGAAGGATGGCAAGGCGGCTGCGTCTATTGGACATAAAATGGCAAGTCAATAGTTATTGTTGTAATTTTATTGCCAATTCATCGACGATTTCCACATCAATCTGTCGCGCCTCTCGGGGCCATTCCGGCGGAGGCTGGCGCGAAAACCAGGTATATTGCCGTTTCGCATATTGGCGAGTGGCGATCCGGCCGCGTTCCATCATGGTCTCCCGGTCGATTTCCCCTGCCATCCAGGCGGCGATTTCCGGTACGCCGATGGCGCGCATCACCGGCAGGTCGGGGGAGAGGTCGCGGGCGAGCAGCGCCTCGACTTCCGCTACGGCGCCCCCGTCCACCATCTGCCCGAAGCGCAGGTCGCAGCGCGCGATCAGCCAGTCGCGCGGAGGCAGCAGGATCATGGGCGAAAGGGCGATGTGCGGGCCTATGCCCCCGCTCTTGCGCCGCTGCCATTCGGAGAGGGGCTGGCCGGTCGAGCGGACCACCTCCAGAGCGCGGGCGACGCGGCTGGTGTCGGCCGGGGCGAGGCGGGCGGCGGCGGCGGGGTCTTCCTTCGCCAGCGCGGCATGGGCTTCCGCCACCGGCATGGCGCGGGTGGCTGCGCGGACGGCGGGGTCGATGTCCGGGACCGGGGCGATGCCGTCCAGCAGGGTGCGCAGGTAGAGCCCGGTGCCGCCGACCAATATGGGGAGCCGTCCGGCCTCATGCGCCTTGCCGATTTCATCGCGGGCTTCGGCGGCCCAGCGGGCGGCGGTGCAGGCTTCCGCGCCGTCGATATGGCCGAACAGGCGGTGCGGGATACCGGCCATTTCCTCCAAGCTGGGGCGGGCCGAGAGGATCTGGAGGTCGGCATAGACCTGGCTCGCATCGGCGTTGATGACGATGCCGTTAGCCGCGCGGGCCAGGCGAACCGCAAGCGCGCTCTTGCCGCTGGCGGTGGGCCCGGCAATAAGCGCCACGCGCGGGCGGGATTCGCCCTGTGAAGTGTCAGGAGTTTCCATGTTCGTTGCGACCTTAGTGGCAAGTGGCGCCTTGAGTCAGGACAATATTGCCGAGGCTGCCGGCCGGCTCGCCACGGCGGGTTGCACGCCGGTGGATAGCAAGTGGCTGGACGAGGGCAAGGCGGCGGATATTTTCTTTGGGCTTGATCCGATTGCCGCGCGCGCCGCGCTGACCGGCATTGGCGACCGCGTGGATGTGATCGTCCAACCGGTGGGGGGGCGGGAGAAGAAGCTGCTGATCGCCGACATGGACTCCACCATGATCACGGTCGAATGCATCGATGAACTGGCCGACTATGCCGGGATCAAGGCGCAGATCGCGGAAATCACCGAGCGGGCGATGCGGGGCGAACTCGACTTCGCCGGCGCGCTCCATGAGCGGGTGGCCTTGCTCAAGGGGCTGGCGGACGCGGCCATCGACCAGTGCAGGGCCGAGCGGGTGAAGATCATGCCCGGCGCCCATGCCCTGGTGCGCACGATGAAGGCGAGGGGAGCGAGGACGCTGCTCGTATCGGGCGGCTTCACGCGCTTCACCGGACCGGTGGCGGAGGAGATCGGCTTCGATGCCGCCGTCGCCAATGTGCTGGAGATCGCGGACGGGGCCTTGCTGGGCACGGTGACGGTGCCGATCGTCGATGCGGCGCGCAAGCGGGCGGAACTGGAAGCGGCGATAGAGGGCGGGATCGACCGCGCGCTGACCCTGGCCGTGGGCGACGGGGCGAACGACATTCCCATGATCCAGGGGGCCGGGCTGGGGGTCGCCTATCACGCCAAGCCCAAGACGCGCGAAGCGGCGGCGGCGGAGATCGTGCATGGCGATCTGTCCGTGCTGCTCTATGCGCAGGGTATTGCTTCGGCGGAGTGGGTCGGGATTTGATCCCGGCGCGACCTGCTCTTGTTGAGGGGGACCGGTAAGGCGAGTGGTTCGAGCCCGTCCTGCCGCCTGAGCCGGGTTCCTGCCTGCGCAGGAGCATGGCGGGCTCGGGACGGCGGGAGCATCGCAGCCCGGCTCGGTTAACCGTTGCCTGGGCACGGCTCGTCGTCATTGCGCAGCGGTAATGGAATCGAATCCGACCGCCGGTCGTTACACTCGCGCTGCAACCCGCAGCGTCCACATTCTAACCGGCGCACGGTCCTCGCAGCGCCAAGGGAGAGGGTATGAAAATCAGGCTATTGGCACTTCTCGGCGGCACGGCGCTCGCATTGAGCGCATGCGCGTCGACGAGGGACGAACCCATCGCCCCCGCGCCGCCGGTCGGCCCGGGCGCGATCAGCGGCACTGTCGCGGCAGACCGCAATGGCGACGGCATCGTCGATGGCTATTATTCGCCCGACGGCATGTATCATGAGATTCAGGGACCGCCCTGTCCGCCGCCCCCGCCGCCTCCGCCGCCCTCCCGTCGCGGAGAACGCGGCTGATAAACGCAGTTGTCCGGGCGCGGCGCCTTTGCCGCGCCCCTTTCCTCCGTGCCGCCCTGCTTTCCGCGCTTCTGCTGACGGCCTGGCCCGGACAGGCCATTGCGCAGCCCGGCGCGGTTGCGGACTCCCAGCGCACCAGCGTGGCGGCGGAAATCCGCTCGTCCGTGGGCGGCAAGCTGAGGGATTTCTACGCCCCGCGCGGCTATTGGCCGCTCTGGGTCGAAAAGGGCAGGGTCGGGCCGCAAGCCGATGCCCTGATCGCATTGATCGAGGGGGCCGATGCGGATGGGTTGAAACCCAGGGATTATGAACCGCGCGAACTCAAGTCCCTGATGAAGGAGGCCGATGCGAACGGCGATCCCCGGCTGCTGGCGCGGGCGGACATCGCCTTGTCCAAGGCCTTCGCCGCGCTGGTGAGCGACATGCGCAAACCCTCGCGCAAGGTGAAGGTGCGCTATCTCGATCCGGAGGTGGAGCCGAAGGATGAGGAACCGAAGGAGATTCTGCGCGCCGCCGCAGTCGCGCCGTCCTTTATCGACTATGTGCGTTCGTCCGGCTGGATGAGCCCCTTTTACGTGAAGCTGCGCGACGCCCGGGCGACTTTCGCAAGGCGTTGGGGCGGACTGCCGCAAGTGTCGGTGCCGACCGATGGGAAGCTGCGCCCCGGCATGAAGGCTGGCGCCGTGGCGCTTCGCCGCCGCCTGGGGTTGGAGGGCGGAACCGCCTATGACAAGGCGCTTGTCGCAAGGGTGAAGGCGTTTCAGGGCGATCATGGCCTGAAGCCGGACGGCGTCGCGGGCGCCGCGACCATCGCCGCGCTGAACCGGGGCGATGACTATTATGACCGGCTGATCGCGCTCAATCTGGAACGCACGCGGCTGCTGCCCGGTCCGCAGGTGCGGCATGTGGTGGTCGATGCGGCCTCCGCCCGCCTCTGGTATTTCAGCAAGGGCGTGCAGGACGGCACGATGAAGGTGGTCGTCGGCGCGAAGGAAAGCCAGACGCCGATGATGGCGGGCATGGTGCGCTATGCGACGCTCAATCCCTATTGGAACGTGCCGTCCGATCTGGTCGAGCGGAAACTCGCGCCGCGAATGCTGAACGGCGCCTCGCTGACGAAGCTGCGCTATGAAGCGCTTTCCGACTGGAGCGCCAATGCGCAAAAGCTGGAGCCGGCCGCGATCGACTGGCGCGCGGTGGCCGACGGGCGCACCGAATTGCGCGTGCGCCAGCTTCCCGGCGGCGACAATGCCATGGGGAAGGTCAAGTTCATGTTCCCCAACGATCTTGGCATCTACCTGCACGACACGCCATCGCGCGACCTTCTGGCGAAACCGGCGCGGCAGTTCAGCAATGGCTGCGTGCGGCTGGAGGATGCGCAAAGGCTGGGCCGCTGGTTCTTCGGCAAGCCGCTGAAACCCGACAGCGACAAGCCGGAACAGCATGTGCCGCTGCCCCAGCCCGTGCCGGTCTATCTGACCTATCTGACCGCCGTGCCCACCGCGGGCGGGGTGCAGTTCATGCCCGATGTCTATGGGCGCGACGGCATCTAGAGCATCGTGCGGATTTCCGGTTTGGCGCGCGCGGGCGGCGTCGGCGTCGAGACCATACGCTTCTATCAGCGGCGCGGCCTGCTGGATACGCCCGACCGGCCGGAAGGCGCCGGTCTCGCGGGCGGCGTGCGGCGCTATGGCGATGAGGATGTACGGCGTCTGAGGTTCATCCGTTCGGCGCAGGCGGCCGGATTCACGCTGGACCAGATCGGGAGTTGCTGCGGCTGGATGCGGGGCAGGACCGCGCGCGGGCGCGTGAACTGGCGGCGGAGCGGCTGGCGGCGCTGGACCTGAAGATCGCGGAACTGGAGACGGCACGGGAGAGCCTGCGGCGACTTGCCAGCGCATGCCATGCCTCGCAGGAGGGCCCTTGCCCGATCATCTCCGCCTTTGAGGAGTAGGGGGACCTCAGAAGCCGGCCATCAGCCCGTCGATCGCGCCCTGCAGGATGTAACTTGCGGCGAGCTTGTCCACCAGTTCACCCCGCCGCGCGCGGCTGGCATCCGCCTCCAGCAGCGTCCGCGTCACCGCCTGCGTCGACCAGCGCTCGTCCCACAGCAGGATCGGCAGGCCGAGGTCGGCGATGTTCCGGGCGAAGGCGCGGCTTGCCTGGCTGCGCGGGGATTCGCTGCCGTCCAGGTTGAGCGGCAGGCCGATCACCACGCCCTTCACCAATTGCTGTTCCATGAACGCCGCCAGCGCGACCTTGTCCTTGGTGAACTTGCCGCGGCTGACGGTATGGGCCGGGCTGGCGATCGACCATCCCGCATCGCACAGCGCAAGGCCGATCGTCTTGCTGCCCACGTCCAGCCCGATCAGGCGGCCGCCATGGGGCAGGGCTTCGCGGAAAACCGCGCGGTCGGCGGTAAGAATGGACATGTCTATTTCTTCAGAAAGGCGGCCAGCCGCTGTTTCGCATCCTCGCGCACATCGGCCCAGAACAGCGCATAGTCATAGACGTGATAATTATTGCCCGGCAAGGTGAAGGGCCCCATGTCCACCGGCTCGCCGATCATCAGCACGCCGCTGGTGTCGCAGCGGGCGGAGACGATGCCGGGAACCAGCCGGGTCGGCTTGTCGGCATCCCGCGCATCCAGCGTGCCGCGATTGGCGCTGGCGGGCGCGGCCCCGTTGAAGGCGCCGGTGATGGGATTGGTGCAGAGCATGTGCGTGCCCTTGTGCGGCCTGCCGGTGAAACTCGGCTTGCGTTCGAAATTTTCGATCACCGCCGACGGATCGGCTGGTTCGGCATAGCTTTGCCAGCTTACGATGCAATGCGACTGCTGCCGTCGCGCGCAGGCGGGAAGTCCAAGCGCGGGCAGGTCGGCCTCTACCGAAATCGGCCAGCCCACGGCATAGACGGCGGCGATGCGGTCGGCGACCGGCTTGCCGGCGACCTGCTCCCGCAACAGTTTGAGCAGATGGAGCGACCCCTGGCTATGGGCCGCGAGGATCAGCGGACCTTCGGGATTGGCTTTCAGGAATGCGGCAAAGGCTTGCGCAACATCGCGATAGGCTGCGGCGAGGGATTGCTCGCCAGCCGGCTTGTCGGTCAGGAACGCCCCGTAATTGGCCTGGCGGTAACGGGGCGCCCAGACGGAACCCGCCGTGTTGAAGGCGCTCGCCTGATTCTGCACGAAGCGCCGCGCGGTGGCGAGGGATTCCTGGTCATCCAGCCGCATGTTCCAATGCGCGTCGCCCAGCGTGGTGATGTAGGAGGTCGGGTGAATGAAGAAGACCGTCGCCTTTTCCGCCGACGGGGCGTCCTTCACACCTTCGGGAGTCCACAGGGCGGGGTTGTCCTTCACGATGTCGGGCCGGGCGATCCACATCTTCGGATCGTCATAGGCGTTGGCGGGGAGCGGTTCGATTTGCGCGAAGGGCTCCCGCGGCACCATCACCGCGCGGATCATCTGCATCCCCCAGATGCGATAGGCCAGCAATGCCGCGATCACCAGCACGATCAGGCCGGTTACGACATAGAGGAACTTGCGGGCCAAGGATTGCTCTCCCTAGTGATGGACTGTTTCTGTCTGGCGTAAGCCGCGAGCGTGCGCAAGGTCTCGGAGGATCGGGACTTGAAGCGGGCGTGGCCGGGTGGTAGCGGCGGGGCCATGTCGATAGACCTTCAGACCGTGAAAAAGATCGCCAGCCTTTCGCGCATTTCGGTGACCGACGCCGAAGCGGAGGCGATGGTGCCCGAACTCAACAACATCCTGGGCTGGGTGGAGCAATTGGGCGAGGTGGACGTGACCGGCGTGGAGCCGATGACCGCTGTCATCCCCAATCATCTGCGCCTGCGCGACGATGTCGTCACCGACGGCAATGTTCGCGACAAGGTGCTGGCCAATGCGCCGCAGGCCGAACATGGCTTCTTCGCGGTTCCCAAAGTTATCGAATGAGTGGGAATCTTTCACCCGTTCGGGCTGAGCTTGTCGAAGCCCAGTCCTTTCTTGAAGAGAAGTGCGGCCCTTCGACAGGCTCAGGGCGAACGGAAATTTGGGTATGACCAACCTTACTGATCTGACGGTCGCGGAAATCCGCGACGGTTTCCGCGCAGGCGATTTTTCGGCGCGTGAAGTGGCCGAGGCATTCAACGCCAATGTCGCCGCTGCCAAGGCGCTGAACGCCTTCATCGTGGAAACGCCGGAAAAGGCGCTGGAAGCCGCCGACGCCGCCGACAGGGCGAGGGCTGCGGGCGAGGCGTTGAAGCCGCTTTCGGGCGTGCCGATCGGCATGAAGGATCTGTTCTGCACCGAAGGCGTGCAGACGACCGCCGCGAGCCACATGCTCGAAGGCTTCAAGCCCACCTATGAATCCACAGTTTCGAAGAAGCTGTGGGACGCGGGCGCGGGCATGCTGGGCAAGCTCAACCTCGACCAGTTCGCCATGGGCTCTTCGAACGAGACCAGCTATTACGGCAATGTGATCTCGCCCTGGCGGCGGGGCGGCGGCGACAATGCCGCGCTGGCGCCCGGCGGTTCCTCGGGCGGTTCTTCGGCGGCGATTTCGGCGCGGCTCTGCCCGGCGGCGACCGGCACCGATACGGGCGGCTCGATCCGCCAGCCTGCTGCCTTCACCGGCATTTCCGGCATCAAGCCGACCTATGGCCGCTGCTCCCGCTGGGGCATCGTCGCCTTCGCTTCTTCGCTGGATCAGGCCGGGCCGATGGCGCGGACGGTGCGCGACAATGCGATCCTGCTGGAAAGCATGGCGGGCTTCGATCCCAAGGATTCGACGTCGCTCGATCTGGCCGTGCCGCAGTGGGAAGCCAGCCTGTCGAGCGACCTTCGGGGCAAGAAGGTCGGCATTCCCAGGGAGTATCGCCCCGATGGCCTGAACGCCGAAATTGCGGCGCTGTGGGACCGCGGCATCGAATGGCTGAAGGATGCGGGCGCCGAGGTTGTCGAAGTGTCGCTGCCGCATACGAAATATGCGCTGCCGACCTATTATATCATCGCACCGGCTGAGGCGTCGTCGAACCTCGCCCGCTATGACGGCGTGCGTTACGGCCAGCGCGACCTGCCCGATGGGGCGGGCCTCCAGGACATGTATGCCGCGACCCGCGCCGCCGGTTTCGGGCCGGAGGTCAAGCGCCGCATCATGATCGGCACCTATGTGCTGTCGGCTGGCTTCTACGATGCCTATTATACGCAGGCGCAGAAGGTCCGGGCGCTGATCGCCCGCGATTTCGACCAGGCCTTCGAGAAATGCGACCTGCTGCTGACGCCGACCGCGCCGAGCGCCTCCTTCGCGCTGGGCGAAAAGCAGGCCGACCCGCTCGCCATGTATCTGAACGACGTCTTCACCGTGCCGGCTTCGCTGGCGGGACTGCCGGCGATGGCGGTGCCGGGCGGGCTGGACGCGCAAGGTCTGCCGCTGGGTCTCCAGATCATCGGCAAGGCGCTGGACGAGCAGACCGTGCTGAACGCGGGCCTTGCGATCGAGGAACGTGCGGGCTTTGCGGCGCGGCCGGAGAAATGGTGGTAAAGCAAACACCGTTCGCCCTGTTGAAAGGAGCCGCTTGTCTCCTTGCAATGTCGAAGGGCCTCACTTCTCTTCAAGAAAGGACTGGGCTTCGACAGGCTCAGCCCGAACGGAAAAAGAAACATGAGTGAATATCGCATCCAGGGCGCAACCGGCGAGTGGGAGGTCGTGATCGGCCTGGAAGTCCATGCGCAGGTGACGAGCCAGGCGAAGCTCTTTTCCGGCGCGGCCACCGCTTTCGGCGCGGAACCGAACACGCAGGTGAGCCTGGTCGACGCGGCCATGCCCGGCATGCTGCCCGTGCCCAACCGGGAGTGCATCCGCCAGGCGGTGCGCACCGGCATGGCGATCAAGGCGCAGATCAACAAATGGTCGCGTTTCGACCGGAAAAACTATTTCTACGCGGACCTGCCGCAGGGCTACCAGATCAGCCAGCTCTACCATCCGCTGGTGGGCGAGGGCGCGATCGAGATCAGCCTGGACGAGAAGAACCCCGATGCGCAGGTCAAGACGATCGGCATCGAGCGCATCCATGTCGAGCAGGACGCGGGCAAGCTGATGCACGACCAGCATCCGACGCGGTCCTATGTCGACCTGAACCGTTCGGGCGTGGCGCTGATGGAAATCGTGTCGAAGCCGGACATGCGCTCGCCTGCGGAGGCTGGCGCCTATCTGTCGAAGCTGCGGACGATCCTGCGCTATGTGGGGTCCTGCGACGGCAATATGGATCAGGGCTCGATGCGCGCGGACGTCAACGTCTCGGTCCGCAAGCCGGGCGAACCCTTCGGCACTCGCACCGAAACGAAGAATGTCAATTCCGTCCGCTTCGTCATGGCCGTGGTTGAACATGAGGCCAGCCGTCAGGTGGACGTGCTGGAGGCCGGCGGCAAGGTGGTGCAGGAAACCCGGCTCTACGACCCGGACAAGAATGAAACGCGCTCCATGCGGTCGAAGGAAGACGCGCATGACTATCGCTATTTCCCTGATCCCGACCTGCTGCCGCTGGAACTGGACGATGCCTTCCTGGAGGAATGCCGCCAGTCGCTGCCTGAATTGCCTGACGCCAAGCGCCAGCGCTATGAGCAGGCGCTGGGCCTTTCCGCCTATAATGCCGCGACGCTGACTGCCGACGCCGACACGGCGCGCTGGTTCGAGGCGCTGCTGGCCGAAGGCGCGCGCATCCAGAAGAAGAGCGAGGGCGAAGTCGCAAAGGCGTCCGCCAACTGGCTGCTGTCGGAGCTTTACGGCGCGCTCAACCGCCTGGGCAAGACGCTTGAGGAAAGCCCCGTCAGCCCGGAAGAGGGCGCGGAACTGCTGGCCCTTATTGCCGACGGCACGATCAGCGGCACCATCGCCAAGCAGGTGTTCGAGATCATGCTCGAAACCGGCGACAGCGCGCCCAGGATCGTTGAGGAAAAGGGGCTGAAGCAGACCAGCGACACCGGCGCCATCGAGGCCGCGGTCGCCAAGGTGCTGGCCGACAATGCGGACAAGGTCGAACAGTATAAGGCGGGCAAGGAGGCGCTGTTCGGCTTCTTCGTCGGTCAGACGATGAAGGCCATGCAGGGCAAGGCCAATCCGCAGGTGGTGAATGAGTTGATCAGGAAGGCGCTGGCCTGATTGGTCCATTATGAACGATGTCTGTTCCGGCAGGCATCGTTCGATCTGTACCTAAGATGTTCTCTTTGCTAAGCCCTTGAGCAACAGCCGCCATGAGTCGGGGGACTTGGCTGTGTGCAGGGGGAACATTCATGCGATTTGCGTTCGGCCACGCCATTTTGTGCCTTTTGCTCGGCTGCCTGTCGCCGGCCGTCATGGCGCAGGAAAAGTCCGCCGTGCGGCAGGGCTTCCTGCTCGATCCGAATTCGACCAAAATCCTGTTGTTCAGGCCCAGGGTGACCGTTGGAAGCCAGTCGACCGCGGGCATGTTCGAACCCAATGCCGACTGGACGCAACAGGCGCGGGACAATCTGGATCTCGCCCTGGCGGAAGCGCAGCAGCGTCTGGGCAATGAGATTGTCGGTTCGGCCGATCCTGTGGGACAGCAGGCCGAAAGCCTCGCCGAATATCAGTCGCTCTTCGGCATCGTCGCGCAATCGGTGATCGAATTTCAGTTCTTCCCCGGCAATCGATTGCCAACGAAGAAGCGCGAAGGCGCGGCGTTCGACTGGACGCTGGGGCCCGGCGTATCCGCGCTCGCCGCCCGCTCGGGCGCGCGCTATGGGCTGTTCATCTTTACGGAAGACCAGTTCGGATCGACCGGGCGGAAGATTTTCCAGCTGTTCGCGGCCATGGGCGGCGTCGGCATCACCTCCGGCCAGCATAAGGGCTTTGCAGGTCTGGTGGACCTTGCCAGCGGGGACCTGCTCTGGCTCAATGCCGACCTGCAGATGGGCGGCGATGTCCGGACCATGGAGGGTGCCCGCCGCCGCGTAACGCAGTTGTTGGAGGATTTCCCCGGCAGCACCCCCAGCCTTGCCGCTGCCGCCCAATGACGGGCGCGTTGCTGCGGGCAATGGCGCTGCTGGCCTTGACTCTGCCGGTAGCGGCGGTGGCGACCCCCGGGCCCTCCGATCTCCCGCCCTACAGCCAGGCCTATCAGCCGCAAGGGACGGACGAGCGTGGCCTGTGGATGCTGGCCGATGAGGATGAGCGGGAACTGCGCGACTCCAAATTCCTCATCGACGACCCGGCCCTGCAGGCCTATGTGGCTGGCGTCCTGTGCCGGGCTGTGGGCCAGGACCGATGTCGGGGCGTGCGCATCTATCTGGTCCGGGTCGCATCCTTCAACGCCAATATGGCCCCCAACGGCACGATGCAGGTCTGGAGCGGACTCCTGCTGCGGGTTCGAAGCGAGGCGGAACTGGCGGCGGTACTCGGCCACGAGTTCGCTCATTTCGAACTGCGACACAGCCTTTCAGGCTTCCGGAGGCAACGTTCAGCGACCGACATCGCCGCCTGGGCGGCCTTTCTGGGTCAATATGGCGCGACCGTGCAGCAGGCGGCGGTCGGCTCATTCTTCCAGTTCAACCGCGATCAGGAAAAACAGGCCGACCTGCTCTCGCTCAAATATGCGATCCAGTCCCCCTATTCGGCGCAGGCGGCGGCGCATGTCTGGCAGCGGCTCATGGATGAGGCGGATGCGACCGCGCTGGGGCGCAAACAGCGCAGCCAACGCTATGATCGTGTCGCCTTCTTCTCCACCCATCCGACCAATCTCGATCGCGCGACCTATCTCGCGGCCCTGTCCGCCGATGTCGCGGCCAAGCCGGAGGGCGCGGAAAGCTATTCGGCGGCGCTTGCCAAATGGCTGCCGGATTTTCTGTCCGACCAGATGAAGCTCAACGATTTCGGCGGTACGGAATATCTGTTGTCGTCGCTGGCGGGCGAGCATTGGACCGCGCCCCTGCTGTTCGCGCGGGCCGAACTGTACCGCCAGCGCGGCAATCCGCGCGATCTGGCGGCGGCGGCCGATTTCTACCGATCGGCGCTCGCGGCCGACCCCGGCCTGGCGGAGGGCTGGCGCGGATTGGGTCTGTGCCTGATGCGTAACCGTCAGCGGACCGAAGGCGCGGATGCGCTCAAGAATTACATCCGGCTGCGTCCCCAGGCGGCCGATATTCCCATGCTCCAGACGATGACCGGCGAATAGGATTTTCTCATGGCGAAACGAATTTCATCTTTTCTGGCCGTGATCTGCGCGGTTCTGGTGGCGCAGCCGCTGATGGCCGGCAATGCCCTGATGCCGGCGGGGACGTCCGTTGCCGTGGCCAAATCGACCCTGACCGTCACGCCGGACCGGGAGTGGAACCGCCTGTCCGCCCGTCCTGGCCGCAATTCGGAGACATGGACGCTGGACGGTGACGATCTGAACGGCGTCAATTTCTACAGTATCGAAACCGGGCGGACCTTGTTTCGGGAGGTGAGCAGGAAGACCAGGCCGCTGCCGCGCTTTTCCTCGACCATGTTACTGACCGATATTCCTGCGCTGCTGGAAAATAGTTATCGCATCGCGCTTGGGACGACGCTCTTTTCGATGACCGCCATCGAGCCTGCGACATTTCTGGGCGAAAAGGGCGTGCGCTTCTCCTACAGTTTCCGAAAGCAGATGGAGGATGTGTCGCGCAGCGGCGAAGCGGTGGGCGCCATCGTCAAGGGCAGGCTGTACCTGGTGACGTTCGACGCGCCGGCCATTCTCTATTTCGATCGGGACGTTCCAGCCTTTCGACAGATATGGTCCTCGGCCCGCCTCGAAACCCCTCCCGCTCTCGCGCGGCGCTGACGGGGGATAGCGAAAAGGGGCGCTGCCGGGGGAAGGCAGCGCCCCTTCCTTTACAGCCATGACACCGTTGGGAACCGGCTCATGTCATGGCGGATCGGCGGGCCGGGAGGGTCTGTGGGGTGTGGCCCGCCAATTCACTGCTAGGACGTCACAGGATGAAGTTAACCGTCGCCCGGAGGGAGAGGGCGACATGATTTTGTTGTTCCTCCGCCCCGAATTCGCCGCCGACGCGGAAAGTTTCGGTGCCGCCGATCAGCCGGGCGCGGCCGGTCCACCCGCTGGTGCGCTTGTCCGAGATCAGGGTGAAGTCCTCGCCACCGGCGAAATGGGCGGTGGTGTCGCCCAGTGATCCGCCGATGATCTGGCGCCGTCCACCCTCCAGCTCGAACCGCATCCAGCCATCCTCCCGATTGAGGCTGCCGAAATCGTAACCGACGGTGACATTGCCGCTGGCGGTCAATTCGTCGCTGGTGCGGCCGTCGACGATCAGGTCAAAGGCAGCGCCGCCGCCCGTCTCGCCATAGCCGTCTTCCTTCAGGCGGTAATAATCGATGCTGGCCGCCGGACGCAGGGTGAAGCGGTTGAAGCGCATCTCATAGGAGCCGCCCGCCGTTGCGGAGTAAAGCTTGCCCGACCAGTCGCCATCCGCCGTGCGCACGACGTCCCCGGATTCGAAATGGCGGCTGCCCCGGAAATCCACATGGGCCGCCGACAAGCGGGCATAGGTCTGGAGCGGGCCGAAATCGCCCCGCCAGTGCGCCGCCAGTTCGAACTGGTCGGAATCCACCGCATTGTCGGTGCTGCCCGAAGAGTCGCTGCCATGGATATAGGCGAAGGATGCGCCCAGGGCGCCGATCCCCGTCAGATATTCCGCGCCGAAGCTCGCCCCCCAGCCGTTGATGTCGTAGGATGCGGTGTCGCCCACGCTCTTGGAACTGCCGAACGCCACCTGTTGCAGCCAGAAGCCCAGACGCCCGTCAGCCGTGCGGTAGATGCCGCCCGGATCGCCAAGGATGCGGGCGGTCGCGCGCGAACCGGCGGTCACCGCCTCGAACGTACCGCCGGCATGGTCGGGCAGCATCTGTTGCAGATTGGCCTTCAGCGTGTCGCCGTCGGTGATGGCAAGATAGCTGCCCGCAACGGCGCTGTCCTTGTCCAGCGCGTTGAAGATCGCGTCATAAGCCCGCGCCTGCGATCCCGTCAGGCCGAGTTCGGATACGGTCTTGGCCGCGATCGACAGCGTCACTTCCCCCGTCGCGGCGTTGCTGGCGATGGCGCCCTTGAACATATAGGGGATCAGCGTCGTGCTGGAGAGGGCGGGCGTGCCGCTCAACGATCCGGCGCGGACGATGACATAATCGCCTTCCGAACCGGCCACGCTGGTCAGGGTCGCCTTGACCTGCGATCCGCTGGCGAAGCTTGCGGCCCCCGCGACATTGTAGAGCGTGTTGGTGCCGTTGGCCGTGTCGACCGTCACGCCGATGACGGAGGACCCACCGACTGACAGCGAGGCGAGCGCGACCGTGCCCTTGTTGCCGGCGTTGAGGGTGCCGCCATTCATCACGACGGCGGTATTGCCGGCATTGCTGATCGCGCCGTTGAGCGTGGCGGTGCCGGAAAGGGTCAGCGTCGAGGCGCCGCCGCCGAAATCCACGCCGCCATTGATCTGCGCGCTTTCCGCCAGGCCAAGGCTGGAACCGTTCCCGCCCAGCGCCACATTACCCGTCAGGGTGGAGGAGCCGGACAGCGCCAGGCGGTTGCTGCCGCCGCCCAGGTCGACATTGCCCGCAATGCTGCCGGCGGAGACCGTCACGACGTCATTGCCCGATCCCAGCCGCACGTCGCCCGTGATCTTCGGCGCGCTTGCCGTGGCGGAGGCAAGCGACTGGGTCAGGGCGACGCCGCTGCCATTGGCGGTCATATCGATGGCGACGTTCGATCCGCTCTTGCCTCCAGTCGCAGAGATGGTGCCGGTGTTGGACAGGGACGACACCGTGCCGGAAGAATCTAGGATGGCGATGGCAGCGCCATCCTTGCTGCTGAGCGCCGTGGCGGAAATGGCGCCGCTGTTCACGATGGCGCGGCTCGTCGCGCCTGCGTCGATCACCAGCGCGCGGGCCGACGTGCCGGCGACGCTGGAGCCGGTCGCGCTCACCGCCCCGCCGATCTGGAGGGTGTCGGCCGTGGCGCCGCTGCCCAAGCGAATGGCCGTCGCATTGCTGTCATAGGATGTGGCGCCGACCGATCCCGACACCAGCAGGCCCTTGGTCAGGGTGACATTGCCGCCCAGCCCGCCAATGGCGAGGCCGCTGGCGCTGACGCCGTCATAGACGCCATATCCGGCAATCGATCCCTTGACGATCAGGCCGTAGCCGGAACTGTCCGCAGCAACCGGACCGATGGTCGTGGCCGCCGTGGCCGAACCGATCCGCACGGCAGCGGCGGAGCCATAGGTGATGATCGCGGCGGACCCTTCGCTGGCGTCGGTCAGCCCGTCATTGTCGACATCCGGCTTGGTGCTGTCCAGCGTCGGTGGAATGTCGAAGATGACGCCGCCCGTGACATTGCCGGCGATCGTCACGGCCGATCCGCCCTGGAGCAGATCGTCCGCATCCAGCTTGGAAGCGTCGCTCGGACGCGAAGTATAACGATAACCGGTGCTGGTGATCGTGCCCTGGATCTTGACCGCTCCGGTCACGTCCCCTTGCAGGGCAAGGCCGGTGCTGTTGGTGCCCGTGACTGCTGTCGTTCCGCGGATGGTGACATTGCCGGTGACCGCATTGGCCAGCACGCCATAGCCATTGTCGCCCACCACGCTGGTGGAGCCGCTGGTCGACAGATTGCCGGTCAGCGGCGCGTCGATGCGGATGCCGGCGGACTGATTGCCTTCGATGGTGATGGTGCCGCTGCTGTCGATATTGCCCATATGCGCCGCGCCCGGCTGGACCCAGATGCCGTTGCGGTTCGAACCCTTGGCGAAGGGGCCGTCCAGGTCGCCGTCCTTGTCGTCGTCGGTGGGGGTATAGTCCTCGTCCAGCGTGATCGTGCCGCTATGGGTGATGTTGCCGCTGGTGCCCGCCGCCGCGCGAATGCCGGTCGCGCCGTCCGCGCCGGAAATCTTGAGCGTGCCGGCATTGCTGACCTTGTTGTTGCTGTCCTGGGTGATCGCGGTGCCGCCGGTCAGCGTGATCGATCCTGCGGAACTGACCGTGACGTCATCCGCCGCGCCATTGGCGACGGTGGAGGTGCGGACGGCGGTGGTGGTGGAAGAACCGATGGTGGTTTCCGCCGCCGCATCGGCCACCGTCAGGGCGGCCAGAACGGGAGCGATGGCCGTGCAGGCCAGTAGATTGCGCATGATGTCTCCTCTGCGTGCCGCGCCTCTTTCCGATGAGCGCGCATGCGGCGAAGACGGCGCGGGAACGCCTGTCCCGTCAGTTAAAAATAATGCGATGCAGGATCAGAAGGCGAAATCCAGGCCAAGCCGGACAGTGCGCGGACGCAGCGGCGTCACATAATCCCCGCTAAGGTCGAAGGGCGTGCCCAGCGAGAAGCGGTTGCCGCTGCTGTCGAGCAGGTTGGTGAGGGAAAGCGACCATTGCACCGTCCCATGCGTCAGCGCCGCGCTGAGCGCCGTGTCCACATAGTCGCCCTGTTCCCGGCCCAATATCGGCCCCACGCCCAGGCGCGACTTGCCGACATAGCGGGCCGATCCGCTGAGTTGGAGCCGCATGTCCCCTCCCACCGGCGCGCGATAGTCGAAGCCGACGCGGCCGCCCCAATTGGCGACATTGGGCAGGCTCAAAGACTGCCCCTCATAGGAGAGCAGGCGCAGGAATTGCGCCGGGCGGCTGAGGCGGCTGTCATTGTAGATGATGCTGCCGTCCAGCGTCAGCCGCGACGCGGGGCGGACGGCGACGCGCCCCTCCACCGTATAGATGCGCCCGTCCCCGATATTGGCGGTGGTGGGAATGCCGATCCGGTCGGTGACGTCGGCCTGGATGTCCCGCCATCTGGTATAGGCGACATTGCCCGTGACCGCGACCGGATCGATGCCCGGAATTCCCCTGCGGAAGCCCAGTTCCACCGTGGAGGCGCGGTCGTTGCGGAACCGCTGGATATGCTGGTCGTCGACAGCCAGCCCCCCGGGACGGAAACCCTGCTGGAACCGGGCATAGATGGTTGTCCCGGGCAAGGCGTCGGTCAGCAGGGAGAAGGAGGGGAGGAAGATCGTCTCGCTCCGGTTCGCCTGCGCCTCCGCGCGTGCGATGGCGGCAAGGGACAACAGGGCGATGGGGTCCAGCACCTCGCCGGTCAGGCGGCTGTTGGTCAGTCGGCCGCCCACCGTGGCGATCAGGCCGCGCATGGGTTCGAACGACGCTTCGCCGAAGAGCGTCGCCTCGCGGATGCGGTTGTGCACGCCGGTCGAGGTCGCGGCCATGCCCCGCCCGTACATCGGCACGCCGGGAATGACCTGCGGCTGCATCAGGGCCGTTCCATAGGAGGTCAGCGAACGCTGAATATCCGACGTGCTTTCCAGATAGGATGCGCCCAATATCCAGCCCAGGCCATTGTCCAGGTCGCGGACGATGCGGTTTTCGGTCGAGAAGATGTCGACCTTGTTCCTTTGCCGGAACAGGGCGGCGGGCGCGTCCGCCCCGGCCATCTCATAAGGCGTCGCATCATAGCTTTCCGTCAATATGTTGCGCACGAAGCCGGTGGAGGAGACGAAGCGCAGATCGTCCCATTGCCGCTCCACCCGCAGATTGGCGAGCGCATAGTCGGACGAATAGGGCTGGGCGACGGCGGAGGCGCGCTTGAGGTCGCCTATCGCCTTCGCGGCATATTGCGCATCGTCGCCCTCGATCCGCTGGAAGACGCCGGTGAGGTCGACGGTCCAGTTCTCGTCCGGCGCGAAACGGAGCGCGGCGCGGCCGCCATAGGTGCGGATGCGGTTGACGTCATGCCTGTCGCGCAGGACATCGTCGATATAGCCGCCGTCCTGCACGCCATAGCCGACGATGCGCAGCGCGATCTTCTCCGTCACGACCGGCAGGTTGATCGTCGCGGCCAGATCGCCGCCCGGATCGCCATGCTGCGTCGCGCTGAGCCCGGCGGAGACCTGCCCGCCGGCGCGCACCAGGTTGGGCGCATTGGGGATCATGCGCACGATGCCGCCCAGCGATCCCGCGCCATATAGCGTGCCCTGCGGCCCTTCCAGCACCTCCACGCCCTGCATGTCGTAGAGCCGGAGGTCCGGGTCCGGCGCGGCGTAGTTGAGGCGCATGTCGCCCAGATATTGTCCCGTCGTCGCCTGGGTCGGTCCGGCGACGCCGGAGTCCGCGATGGCGCGGATGAACAGCTTGTTGCGGCCCGTGCCCGCATGGGTGGAGCTGAGGCTCGCCACGCGGAAGATCAGGCTGGCGGTGCCGCCGGCCGCCTCCCCGGCGGTGAAGGCGTCGTCGCCCACCGCATCGACCATCCCGGCATAGCGGGGAAGCGGGGTGTCGCGCTTGGATGCGGTGACGATGATCTCGGCCGGTTCGGGCGTGGCTTGCGGAGCGGGTTGGGCGATGCGGGCGCGGGGCTGCTCGCGCACCACCGCCGGCGTCCGGACGATCCGCCAGGTGGTCGCGTCGATACGCCGGATGCTGGCGCCGCTGCCCTTGACCAGCCGCTTGAGCGCCGCTTCCACCGACAGGCGTCCCTCCACGGCGGGAGTGGCCACGCCTGCCAGCGACTGGTCCGACATGCCGATGCTGGCCCCGGTCTGGCGGCCGAGCGCTATCACTGCCTCGCCCAGCCGTCCGGGGGCGATGCTGATCTGCTGTCTTTCCGCCGCTTGCCCAGGCGAAGCGGCCATCATGGCGAGGGCGGTGACGAACAGGACGTCAGCGTGGCGGGCCATCCCCCTCCCTCAACAGCCAGCCGTCGCCCTGCCTGACGGCGCTGAGGCCCATCAGCGGCGCTGCCTGGCCAAAGAAGCGCGCCGGGTCGCGGTGCAGGCGGATCGTTCCGGTGAAGCGCGTCGTCCCCGCGCCGGGGGTGGCGGTGAGCCGGACGCCCAGTGAGCGGGCGATGTCGGCGCTGATCTGCGTCACCGGGGCGTTCGCATAGGTGAGGCGGCCCTGACGCCAGCTTGCGACGGCGTCGGTGGCGACGTCCATGACGCGCAGGCCGTTCTCGTCCTCCATTAGCGCGCGGCCGGCGGGCAGGGCGATGGCTTCCGCCTTCGGATTGTAGATGACCTCGCCCTCCGACACGCCGATGCGGGTCGCATTGCCGGCGCGGACGATGTTGAAGACGGTGCCCGCATCCTCGAACAGCGCGTCGCCCACGGTGACGCGGAAGGGATTGGCGGCGTCATGCCGGATGGTGAAGGCGGCCTCGCCGCTGTCGAGCGCCGCGAAGCGCGCGTCATGCCGGTCGAAGCGCATGGTCGTGCCGCCGTTCAGTTCGACGCGGGTGCCCTCGTCCAGCGCGATGGTGCGGGTTTCGCCGGGCCTGGTCGTGACGGTGTAGATGTCGCTGCGGTTCCACATGCCGACCGATATGGCCGCCACCAGCGCCGCCGCCACCGCCCCGCCGCCGATCAGCGATCGGGGCCAGCGCCAGCCGCGCTCGCCCGCATCATTGGCCGGAGCGGCCATGGTCACGGGCTCCGCCGGAACGATCTCTGCCAGATCGGCATCCGCCGCCATCAATGCATCATAGGCGGGCGCATGCACGGGATCGGCCTCCAGCCATGCGGTGAAGGCTTCCCAATCGGCAAATTCGGGATCGCGCGTGCGGATGACCCATCCGAGCGCCTCCTCGTTCATCATGGCTTCAGCCCTGTTCATGTCAGCCCCTCATCTGAGCCAGACGCCGCCGCCTTCCTCATTCCGTATCCATTTTCTGCTTCAGGGCGATCATGGCGCGATAGGCCTTTTGCAGATCCTTCTCCACGGTGGTGAGGCTGACGCCCAGTTCCTCCGCGATCAGCCTTTGCCCGACGCCCTCCAGGCGGAAGCGGCGGAACACCAGCTCGACACGCGGCCCCAGGGATTGCAGCACGGCGCGCGCCTCCTCCAGCCGTTCGTTCAGGATCAGCCGTTCGTCCACGGCGATGTCCTCCGACGGGTCGGCCATCACGCCGCCCGCGCCCTCCGCCCAATCCTGCTCGCGCCGTTCGCGGCGGGTGGCGGAACGATAGCGGTCCAGCATCAGGTTGTTCGCCATGCGGTAGAGATAGGGCAGGGGATCGGCGATCGGCCCCAGATCCTTCTCCTCCAGCTTCATCCACATGTCCTGCAACAGATCCTCGGACTCGTCGCCTGCGCCGCGCGCGCGCAGGAACC
The DNA here is from genome assembly GCF_001580035.1 of Sphingobium sp. 22B. Classification (NCBI taxonomy): domain Bacteria; kingdom Pseudomonadati; phylum Pseudomonadota; class Alphaproteobacteria; order Sphingomonadales; family Sphingobiaceae; genus Sphingobium; species Sphingobium sp. 22B. The sequence continues at coordinate 141,402 of NZ_LTAB01000005.1, forward strand.
GCAGCAGGGCGGGCCGGTTGTTCAGGAAGATGGCGGATAGGCCGGTAGCCATGAAGAGCTTGCGTCCAGTGGGATCAGGCGGTTGCCATAATGGGCCGATGAAGGCGTTGCAACGGGCAAGCGGCCCATGGGATATCGCCATTTACCTCCGGCCATGCCTGATCGGGAGCATTTCCGGATTGACCGTTTGAGGTCGGCGGTTCGGAAAATGCGGCATCGAAAGACAAGAGCATTTTCCCTCATGGTGAAATTGCTCTAGGGGCAGCGGGCAGGCCGGCAGGAGGATCGATGCAGCTTATCGGGCAGGTGGATGTGGAGGCGGCGCGGGCATCCGGCATGGATGTCGGGAAATTGCAGGCGCAGGCCGCCTTCGTTCATGAACGCTATGTCGTCCCGGGCAAGCTGCCCCATATGCAATGGCTCCTGTCGCGTGACGAACGACCCATCGTCTCGGTCCGCAGCGGTGCCGCACGCGCAACCGGCGAGCCGCTTGGGGATAACGCCCTTTACCGCATCGCCTCCATGACCAAGCCGGTGACCTCGGTCGCCTTCATGATGCTGGTGGAGCAGGGGCTGGTGGCGCTGGACGATCCGGTGACGAAGATATTGCCGGAATTCGCCGATCTCGCCGTCGGGGCCGATGGGGCGGGTCGGATGCGCCGCCCGATGCTGATGATCGACCTGCTGCGGCACACATCCGGCCTCACTTATGGTTTGCAGCGGCAGACGGCCATCGACGCGCGTTACCGTGAACTCGGCCTCGACGAGTTCCAGCAGAAACGCAGTTCCGACGAATTCATCGCCGCGCTGGCCGCGCTGCCGCTGGAATTTTCACCGGGTGAGCGGTGGAATTATTCGGTGTCCACCGATGTGCTGGGCGTCGTGGTGGAGCGGCTGAGCGGCCTCGACCTGGAGCGATTTTTCCGCGAGCGCGTCTTCGATCCGCTGGGCATGCCGGACACATTCTTCGAACTGCCGGAGGATCGCGCCGGGCGGATGACGGACGCCTGGCAATGGGCGCAGGACGGCACGCTGTCGCTCTACGACCGGGGCGAACGCAGCGGGTGGCGCCGGCCGCTCAAGCTGCGTTCGGGGGGCGGGGGCCTCATCTCCTGCACGGCGGATTATCATCGCTTCGCCCGCATGTTGCTGCGCGGCGGCGAACTGGACGGCGTGCGGCTGCTGAAGCCGGAAACGGTCGCGGCGATGCATGCCAATCATCTGCCGGGCGGGGGCGATCTCGCCAGCCTGTCCTCCTCCATGTTCAGCGAGGCGGATTATGCGGGCGTGGGCTTCGGCCTCGGCTTCGCGACCGATCTCAGGACGCAGGAATATTATTGGGGCGGCGTGTTCTCGACATTCTTCTTCATCGATCCGGTGGAGCGGCTGATCGGCATTTTCATGACCCAGCATTTTCCCTCAAGCATCCATCCGGTCCGTCGCGAGTTGAGGCAGGGTGTTCGCCATGCCATCATCGAAAGCCGCGCCGATTAATTGCTGCGCTGCAAAATTTGCTGTTGGCGAGCCTCGGGACGGCGTGCCATCATCGCGCCCGGACTCGAAGGCGAAAAGGGGCACGTTTATGAACCTGAAAGGCCAACCCACCCTCCCGAAGCCCGCTCCCCGGCAGGTCGATCCGGAGGTCCTTGCCCATGAGATCGTAGAGCGGTTGACCTACCGGATCGGCAAGAACGCCACCGCCGCGAAGCCGCACGACTGGCTGCATGCGGTGATCCTCGCCATTCGCGACCGGGTGATCGATGCATGGATCGCCTCGACGGAGAAAACCTATGAGGAGCAGGGACGGCGGGTCTATTATCTGAGCCTGGAGTTCCTGATCGGGCGGTTGATGCGCGACGCGGCGTCCAACATGGAGATGCTGGACGACATGCAGGCGGCATTGAGTTCGCTGGGCGTCGACATCGACATCATCGCCGCGCTGGAGCCGGATGCGGCGCTGGGCAATGGCGGCCTGGGGCGGCTGGCGGCCTGCTTCATGGAAAGCATGGCGACGGTGGACGTGCCCGCCTATGGCTATGGCATACGCTATGTGAACGGCATGTTCCGGCAGGAGATTTCGGACGGCTGGCAGGTGGAATTGCCCGAAACCTGGCTGACCCACGGCAATCCCTGGGAATTCGAACGGCGAGAGGCGAGCTACGAGATCGGCTTTGGCGGCCGGGTCGACCCGTCGGAAAATGAGGACGCCAGCCCGCACCAGATGCGCTGGCGGCCGGCCGAGCGCGTCATCGCCACGCCCTATGACACCCCCATTGCGGGTTGGCGCGGGAAGCGCGTCAATACGCTGCGCCTGTGGGAAGCGCAGCCGATAGACCCGATCCTGCTCGACCGCTTCAATGCCGGCGACCATCTGGGCGCGCTGACGGAAAGCAATCGGGCGGAGGCGCTCACGCGCGTCCTCTACCCCGCCGACAGTTCGCCTGCGGGGCAGGAATTGCGGCTGCGGCAGGAATATTTCTTCTCCTCCGCGTCGCTGCAGGACGTCGTCCGGCGGCATATCCAATATTTCGGCGACATCCGCACCCTGCCGGAAAAGGCGGCGATCCAGCTCAACGACACCCATCCGGCCGTCGCCGTGGCGGAGTTGATGCGGATACTCCTCGACAATCACGGCGTCGATTTCGACGAAGCGTGGGACATCACCCGCCGGACGTTCAGCTACACCAATCACACGCTGCTGCCCGAAGCGCTGGAAAGCTGGCCCGTGCCGCTGTTCGAACGGCTGCTGCCCCGGCATATGCAGATCGTCTATGCGGTGAACAGCCGCCTGCTGGGGGAGGCGCGGCGATCCGGCCAGTTCGACGACCGGGCCATCGGCACCATCTCCCTGATCGACGAGGGGGGAGAGCGGCGGGTGCGCATGGGCAATCTGGCCTTTGCCGGATCGCACAGCGTCAACGGCGTGTCCGCGCTGCACACCGAATTGATGAAGGAAACGGTGTTCGCCGACTTCCACCGGCTCTACCCGGCGCGGATCAACAACAAGACCAATGGCGTCACCTTCCGCCGCTGGCTGATGCAGTGCAATCACGGGCTGTTCGAGTTGATCAGGGAAGCGATCGGGGACCGCTTCATGGACGATCCCGAAGCGCTGCGGGAACTGGATCGTTTCGCCGACGACAGCGCGTTCCAGCAAAAATTCCTGGCCGTCAAACGCGCCAACAAGGTCGCTCTGGCCGATCTGCTGCGCCAGCGGGTCAACGCCCGGATCGACCCTTCGTCCCTGTTCGACATCCAGATCAAGCGCATCCACGAATATAAGCGGCAGTTGCTCAACATCATCGAGGCGGTGTCGCTCTACGACCAGATACGCTCGCATCCGGAAAAGGACTGGGTGCCCCGCGTCAAGCTGTTCGGCGGCAAGGCCGCGCCCAGCTATCATAATGCCAAGCTGATCATCAAGCTGGCGGGCGACGTGGCGCGGGCGGTCAATCACGACCCGGCGGTGCAGGGCCTGTTGAAGGTGCAGTTCGTGCCCAATTACAATGTGTCGCTGGCGGAAATGATGATCCCGGCCGCCGACCTGTCCGAACAGATTTCGACCGCTGGCATGGAAGCGTCGGGCACCGGCAACATGAAGTTCGCGGTCAACGGCGCGCTCACCATCGGCACGCTCGACGGCGCCAATGTGGAGATGCGCGACCATGTGGGGGAGGAGAATATCGTGATCTTCGGCCTCACCGCCGCCCAGGTGAACGAACGGCGCGCCCATGGCTACGACCCGCGCGAGGTGATCGGCCACAGCCGCGAACTGGGCCAGGCGCTGGATGCGATCGCAAGCGGCGTCTTTTCCCCCGACGATCCGGGACGGTACAGGGATCTGGTGCAGGGCATCTACGATCATGACTGGTTCATGGTCGCGGCCGATTTCGACAGCTATTCGGCCGCGCAGCGCAGGGTTGACGGGATATGGCAGGACCAGACGCTGTGGGCGCGCAAGGCGATCCACAATGTCGCGCGCATGGGCTGGTTCTCGTCCGACCGCACGATCAGGGAATATGCGACGGACATCTGGAAGGTGCCGGTTTGACGCGAGGCCGGAACTAGCGTGGGCTTGACCCCGGAACAGATCGCCCGCCTGCTGGAGGGGCGGGAGGACGATCCGTTCGCGACGCTTGGCGTCCATCCGGCGGAAAAGGGCTTCACCGCCTGCGTCTTCCTGCCCGATGCGGTGAGGGTCGATGCCTATAGGCTGGACGGCAAGGCCGCAGGCGCGCTGGACCGGGTCCATCCGGCAGGGCTGTTCTTCGGCAAGGTTGCCCTGCGCAAGCGCCAGCCCCTGCGCTATCGGGCGACCTATGCCGATGGCGGCGAATATACGCTGATCGATCCCTACAGCTTCGGCCCGGTGCTGGGGCCGATGGACGATTATTATTTTGCCGAAGGGTCTCATGCCCGGCTGTTCGACAAGATGGGCGCGCACCTCATCACCCATGAAGGGGTGGGGGGCACGCATTTCGCGGTCTGGGCGCCCAATGCGCAGCGGGTGTCGGTGGTGGGCGACTTCAACCGCTGGGACGGACGCCGGGCGCCGATGCGGCGGCGGCAGGATGCGGGAATATGGGAAATCTTCCTGCCCGAAGTGGGGGTGGGCAGCGCCTATAAATATGAGATTGTCGGGCCTGACGGGACGGTCCTGCCGCTGAAGGCCGATCCCTTCGCCTTCCGCTCCGAACTGCGGCCCGCCACGGCCTCCATCGTGGCGGCGGTGCCCGACCATGACTGGGGCGATGAGCGCCACCGCGACTATTGGCAAAGGGCCGATCCGCGCCGCGAACCCATTTCCGTCTATGAGGTGCACGCCGGTTCATGGCAGCGCGACGATGATGGAAATTTCCTGAGTTGGGATGACCTTGCCCACCGGCTGATCCCCTATGTGGTCGGCATGGGCTTCACCCATATCGAATTCCTGCCGATCAGCGAATTTCCCTATGATCCTAGCTGGGGCTATCAGACCACGGGCCTTTACGCGCCGACCGCGCGCTTTGGCGATCCGGAAGGCTTTGCCCGCTTCGTCGACGGCGCGCACCGGGCGGGAGTGGGCGTGATCCTCGACTGGGTGCCCGCCCATTTCCCGACCGACGCCCACGGGCTGGCCCATTTCGACGGCACCGCCCTTTATGAGCATGCCGATCCGCGCAAGGGCTTCCATCCCGACTGGAACACGGCGATCTACAATTTCGGCCGGCGAGAGGTGGCGCAATATCTGGTCAACAACGCGCTCTTCTGGGCGGAGCGCTACCATGTCGACGGGCTGCGCGTCGACGCCGTCGCCTCTATGCTCTACCTCGATTACAGCCGCAAGGAAGGGGAGTGGATTCCCAACAGCCAGGGCGGGCGGGAGAATGTGGAGGCGGTCGATTTCCTGCGGCAGATGAACAAGGCGCTCTACGGCACCCATGCCGGCGTCATGACCATTGCCGAGGAGTCGACGAGCTGGCCGAAAGTGTCCCACCCCGTCCATGAAGGGGGCCTGGGCTTCGGTTTCAAATGGAATATGGGCTTCATGCACGACACGCTGCGTTATCTGGCGCGCGATCCGGTGCACCGCGCCCATCATCACGACGACATCACCTTCGGCCTGCTCTACGCCTTTACGGAGAATTTCGTGCTGGCGCTCAGCCATGACGAGGTCGTGCATGGCAAGGCGTCCCTGCTGCACAAGATGCCGGGCGACGACTGGCAGAAATTCGCGACCCTGCGCGCCTATTACGCCATGATGTGGGGCTATCCGGGCAAGAAGCTGCTGTTCATGGGGCAGGAATTCGCGCAGCGGGCCGAATGGAGCGAAGCGCGGGCGCTCGACTGGCACCTGCTCGATCACGCGCCGCATCGGGGCGTGCAGTTGCTGGTGAGCGACCTCAACCGCCTCTATCGTTCCCGCCCGGCGCTGCATGCCCGCGATTGCGAGCCGGAGGGTTTCGAATGGGTGCTGGTCGACGCGGCGGCGGATTCGGTCTTCGCCTGGGTCCGTCGCGCGCCCGGGGTATCGCCCATCGTCGTCATCAGCCACTTCACGCCGACCTTGCGCCACGGCTACAGGATGCGCCTGCCCTCCGGCGGCCGCTGGCGCGAGATCATCAACAGCGATGCGGCGGATTATGGCGGCAGCGGCGCGGGAAATATGGGAATTGTCGTCGCGGATGAGGAAGGATGGGCCAATGTCACCATTCCGCCGCTTGGAACGTTGATGCTGGAACTGGACTATTGAAACCGACGGGCGGAAACCGAGCGCTCGCGAGCATGAAGGAGAAGAGGGCGATGCAGCCAAGACACCAGCCGATCGCCCGTGACGCCATGGCCTATGTTCTGGCCGGCGGCAGGGGCAGTCGCCTGGCCGAGTTGACCGACCGGCGCGCCAAGCCCGCGGTGCATTTCGGGGGCAAGGCGCGGATCATCGACTTCGCCCTTTCCAACGCGCTCAACAGCGGCATCAGGCGCATCGGCGTCGCGACGCAGTATAAGGCGCATTCGCTGATCCGGCATCTGCAGCGCGGCTGGAACTTCTTCCGGACGGAGCGTAACGAGAGCTTCGACATCCTGCCCGCCAGCCAGCGCGTGTCGGAAAGCCAATGGTATGAGGGCACGGCCGACGCGGTGTTCCAGAATATCGACATCATCGAAAGCTATGCGCCGGAATATATGGTCATCCTGGCGGGCGACCATGTGTACAAGATGGACTATGAGCTGATGCTCCAGCAGCATGTCGACAGCGGCGCGGACGTCACCGTCGGCTGCATGGAGGTGCCGGTGAAGGAAGCCAGCGGCTTCGGCGTCATGCATGTGGACGAGCAGGACGTGATCACCGCCTTTGTCGAGAAGCCGAAGAACCCGCCGCACATTCCCGGCAGCCCGGGCATGGCGCTGGCGTCCATGGGCATCTACGTCTTCCGCACCGCCCTTTTGATCGAGGAACTGCGGCGCGATGCGGACGATCCGGACAGCAAGCGCGATTTCGGGGGCGACATCATCCCGCACATCGTCAGGCATGGCAAAGCCGTCGCCCACCGCTTCTCCAGCAGTTGCGTCCGCGCAGAGAGCGAACCTGTGCCCTATTGGCGCGACGTCGGCACCATCGACGCCTATTGGCAGGCCAATATCGACCTGACCGACGTGGTGCCCTCGCTCGACCTCTACGACCGGAGCTGGCCGCTCTGGACCTATTCCGAAGTCACCCCGCCGGCGAAATTCGTGCATAATGAGGAGGGACGGCGCGGTTCCGCCACATCCTCCCTGATCGCGGGCGGGTGCATCGTGTCGGGATCGTCGCTCCACCGCAGCCTGTTGTTCACCGGGGTGCGCACGCACAGCTTCTCGTCCGTGACGGAAAGCGTCATCATGCCCGACTGCGTGATCGGGCGCGGTGCGCGGCTGCACAAATGCGTGCTGGATTCAGGCGTGATCATCCCGCCCGGCCTGATCGTCGGAGAACATCCGGAGCATGACGCGCAGCGTTTCCGACGGACCGAAAGCGGCGTGACGCTGATCACCCAATATATGATCGAGCGGCTGGCGGACTGAAACTTGGGCGGGGGAATGGCGATGCGGGTGCTTTCGGTCACGTCCGAAATCTATCCGCTGGTGAAGACCGGGGGGCTGGCCGATGTGGCGGGTGCCTTGCCGGGCGCGCTGGCGGGGCATGGCATTGGGGTCAGGACGCTGGTGCCGGGCTATCCGGCGGTTCTTTCGCGCCTGGGCAAGGCGAAGCTGCTGCGCCGCTACGACGCGCTGTTCGGCGCGCCGGCGGCGGTGCTGGCGGCGAAGCTGGGCGACCTCGACCTGCTGGTGCTGGATGCCCCGGACTTCTTCGCGCGGGAAGGCGGCCCCTATGGCGATGCGGGCGGCGGCGAATGGCCCGACAACTGGAAACGCTTCGCCGCCCTGTCGCGTGCCGGGGCGGACATGGCGACCGAAGGGGTGAAGGGCTGGCGGCCCGACCTGGTCCATGCGCATGACTGGCAGGCGGCGATGACCGCCGCCTATATGCGCTTCGGGCCGGCTCACGCCGTGCCCAGGGTGGTGACGATCCACAACCTTGCCTTCCAGGGACGTTTCGGCGCGGATGTCTTTCCCCAGCTCGGCCTGCCGCTCGAAGCCTGGGGCGTGGACGGGGTCGAATATTATGGCGGCACGGGCTATCTGAAGGCGGGGCTTGTCTCGGCCGATGCCATCACCACGGTCAGCCCCACCTATGCCGACGAAATCCGCTCCCCGATGCATGGCATGGGGCTGGACGGCCTGATCAACGGCCGGTCCGACAGGCTGCACGGCATATTGAACGGCGTCGATACCGCCATATGGGACCCCGCCGCCGATCCCCTGATCGCCAAACCCTTCAGCGCGCGGGCGCTGGGCGGGCGCGGCGCCAGCCGCCGCGTCCTCGAAACGCAGTTCGGCCTCGACCGCGACGACGCGCCGATCTTCATCATCGTCAGCCGCCTCACCTGGCAGAAGGGCATGGACATGGTGATGGACGCCATCGACCATCTGGTGGGGCTGGGCGGCAAGCTTGCCCTTCTGGGGTCGGGCGACCATCCGCTGGAGGGCGCGTTCCTGGCGGCGGCGGACCGGCATCGCGGGCGGGTGGGCGCTCGGATCGGCTATGACGAGCCGCTGTCGCACCTGATGCAGGCGGGGGCCGACGCCATATTGATCCCTTCCCGCTTCGAACCTTGCGGCCTGACCCAGCTTTACGGCCTTCGCTATGGCTGCGTGCCGGTGGTGGCGCGGGTCGGCGGGCTGGCGGACACGGTGATCGACGCCAATGAGGCCGCCGTCGGCGCGGGCGTGGCGACCGGCATCGTCTTCCCGCCGTCCGATCCGCTGGCGCTGCATGGAGCGATTGCGCGCACCATCCGGCTTCATGCGCATCGGCCGACATGGCAGGCGATGCAGCGCGCCGGCATGCGCGCCGATTTCTCCTGGACCCACAGCGCGGCGCGCTATGCGGAACTGTTCCGCGCACTGGTCCGGACCACCGCATGAGCCCGCAGCCGCTGGGTCCGGGCACGCACGGCCGCGGAACCCGTTTCCGGGTCCATGCGCCAGATGCGGACCAGCTCTGGCTGTGCCTGTTCGATGCCCGGGATCGCGAAACGCGCCTGCCCATGGCAAGGGAGGGCGAGGACATCTGGTCCGTCGATGCGCCCGGCGTGGGGGAGGGCGCCCGCTATGGCCTGCGCGCCGACGGTCCCTTTGATCCGGATGCGGGGCTGTGGTTCGATCCGGACAAGCTGCTGCTCGATCCCTATGCGCCTGCCATCGACCGGCCGTTCGCCTATGATCCGATGCTGGCCGCACCGCGCGGCAAAGGCAGCGACACGGCAGGCTTGATGCCCAAGGGAGTGGTGTCCGCGCCGTTTCCCTTGGTGCCCCTGGAACCGCCGATCTTCCAGTCCGGCGGGCTGATCTATGAGGTTCAGGTCCGCGGCTTCACCATGCTGCATCCCGACATTCCGGAGGCGCAGCGCGGCACCATCGCGGCTCTTGGGCACCCCGCCGTGATCGAGCATCTGCGCCGCCTGCACGTCTCCGCCATCGAACTGATGCCGATCAACGCCTGGATCGACGAACGGCATCTGGCGCCGCTGGGACTGCGCAATGCCTGGGGTTATAATCCGGTCAGCTATTTCGCGCTCGATCCCCGGCTGGCGCCGGGCGGCATGGCGGAACTGCGTGGCGCGGTGGATGCGCTGCATGCGGCCGGGATCGGCGTGCTTCTCGACATGGTCTATAATCATGATGGGGAAAGCGACCGCGAGGGCCCGACCCTGTCGCTCCGCGGCCTGGATGCGCGCAGCTATTTCCGGCATGAACCCGATGGCCGCCTGATCAACGATACAGGCACGGGCAACAGCATCGACTGCAACCATCCCGTCGCGCAGCGGCTGATCCTGGCGTCGCTGCGCCATTTCGTCGGCGTAGCGGGAGTCGACGGCTTCCGCTTCGACCTTGCTCCCGCGCTGGGGCGCCTGTCGACGGGTTTCGACAGCGAGGCGCCATTGCTGAGGGCCATGCGCGACGATCCGCTGCTGTCCGACCGCATCCTGATCGCGGAACCGTGGGACATCGGCCCCGGTGGTTATCAGCTCGGCCGATTCGGGCCCCGCTGGCTGGAATGGAACGACCGCTATCGCGACGGTATGCGCCGCTTCTGGCGCGGGGATCGCGGCATGACCGGCGCGCTTGCGACCCGCATCGCGGGATCGTCCGACATTTTCCATGCCGATCCGGCAACGCGCACCGTCAATTTTCTGGCCGCCCATGACGGCTTCACGCTGGCGGATGTGACCGCCTATGACCATCGCCACAACGAAGCCAATGGCGAGCAGAACCGCGACGGCCATGGCGAAAATTTCAGCTGGAACAACGGCATCGAGGGCGCGACCGCCGATCGGGCCATTCGGGCAGCGCGGCGGCGCGACATCAAGGCGCTACTCGGCACGCTATTCTGTTCGCGCGGCGCGATCATGCTCACCGCAGGCGACGAGTTCGGCCGGACGCAGCAGGGCAACAACAACGCCTATGCGCAGGATAATGCAATCGGCTGGGTCGACTGGCAGGGCCGCGACCGGGACATAGAGGCGCATGCGTTCGCGCTTGCCGACATGCGGGCGTCGACGCCGGACTTCAGCGACGCGGGCTGGCTCTCGGAAACGGATGTCGAGTGGCTCGACGAGCGGGGACAGCCGATGACCGTCGCGCAATGGGAAGATCCGGATCGCCGCTGCCTGGCCATGCGCTTCCGGCGATCGGGCTTCACCGTCTTCATCAATGGCGGCGACTGGCCGCATGACTTCGGCGCGGTGCACATTCCCGCCCGAACGGTCCTACCCATCCCGGCTGAATAGGAAGGCGGTCGATTTGGCGAGGCCGTTGGAGATCGTCGCCAACGCCCGCGAGGCCCCCGGCACCTGCCGCTCGCCCGCACGGTCCGTGACCTGCGCGACCGCCTCGGCAAGCTGGGTCATGCCGTGCAGCCGCCCTTCGCCCAGGGCTCCGCCGCCGGTATTGATCGGCAGGCGTCCGTCCGGATCGCCATGCCCCTCGCGCAGGAAGGCCAGTCCTTCGCCGTCGCGGCAGAAACCCATGCCCTCCAGCCAGGTCAACACCAGCACGCTGAAACCGTCATAAAGCTGCGCATTGTCCACATCCGCCGGGGACAGGCCGGTCGCCTCCCACAGCCGGCGCGCCACATCCTTCGCGCCGTCCCACATATCCTCAAGGTTCATCGGCGTGCCTCCCGCGCCGTGATGGGCGGAGGCCGCGAAGCCGGTGAGCAAGGCAGGCGGCCGGCGCAAATGCCGCGCCCGTTGGGTGGAGGTCAGGATCATCGCGCAGCAGCCATCGACCGGAATGTCGCAATCGAGGATGGATATGGGATCGGCGATCATCCGGGCGGCGAGATAATCCTCCATCGTGATCGTCTTGCCTCGCCAATAGGCATTGGGGTTGCGTTGCGCATTGGCGCGGTTCCGGGCGATATAAGGCGCGAAATCCGCCCGGTCATAACCATGAAGCGCAAAATAGCGGCGCAGCGCCACGGCGGCCCAGGCCGGCGGCATGCTGAAGCCATAGGGCGCCAGATACTGGTCGCCTCCCACCGCATGGGCCGATTCGAAATTCACATAGCGCCCGTCGGGCACATGCAGCGCGCGATAGACCAGCACATGGTCGCAAAGCCCGCCTGATATGGCGAGCGCGCCGTCGATGACGCTCTGCGTCACCATGCCGTTGGTGGAGCCGATCCACCGGATGGCCGGAGCGACCCCCAGCAATCCCGCCAGATACCAGGGCGTCACGACGTCGATCCCTTCGTCCACGCCCTTGCGCCCGCCATAGCGCGGCATGGCGGGGGATGTGGCGATGCCGTCCAGATCGCCGCGCCGTAATCCGGCATCGGCCAGCGCGGCGTCGCACGCCTCCAGCGTCAGCGCGGCCAGGCTCCGGTCCGACCGGCGTTCCAGCCTGCTATAGCCCAGCCCGGCGACGGCCACCTTGTCCCGATGGTCCCACATGGTCAGCGCGCCGGGCCGAACTGCACCAGCGTGCAGTCCTCGGTCACGTCCTCGAACCGCGCTTCGAGGGGGAGGCCGATGCGCAGCGCATCGGCGGCGATGTCCACAAGGTTGCCGCTCATCAACAGGCGCGCCTGCTCCTCCAGTTCGACCACCGCCAGGATGACGGGCAGCCGGTCGCGAAAGCCGGGCGAGGGCGGGTCGTGCAGCACGGTCCAGCTATGCAGCGTCGCGCGTCCCGATAGCGGCGTGAAGCCCAAACCGGCGCCGCCGCAGTTCCGGCAGGCGACCTCCGGCGGATAGGCCATCCAGCCGCAGGCGTCGCATTTCTGCATATGCAGCTCGTGCCGCCGCGCCGCAGCCCAGAAGGGTTCCGAAAGCGGATCGGGAAGGGGAAGCGGCCGTTGCGGGCAGGCGGCTTGCGGCATCGGTTTCATGAGCCCCCGAAATGCGGCGGCCGTTTCTCCCGCGCAGCCGCCAAGCCTTCCCGATGGTCCTGCGTCGTCGCCATCAGCGGCTGCATGGCGAATTCCAGTTCCAGATACTGATCCAGCGACAGGCCCGGCGCGGCCTCGAACTGCCGCTTCGCCATGCCGATCGCCAGCGTGGGGCCCTCGGCCAGGGATGCCGCCAGTTCCAGCGCACGCGCGATCAGCGCTTCGCTTTCCACCAGTTCCAGCACCAGCCCCAGCCGCAAGGCCTCCTGCGCGTCGACCATGCGGGCGGAATAGACGATTTCCTTGGCGCGCATCGGCCCGACCAACCGGCTGAGCTGCCACACGGCGCCTGCGTCCGGCACATATCCGATCCGCGCAAAGCTCTGGCAGAAGCGCGCTTGCGGCGTGGCGATGACGATATCGCAGGCCAGCGCCAGGCTCCAGCCGGCGCCTACGCAGGCGCCGTCCACCGCCGCGATCACCGGCTTGCGGATGCCGGCGACCGCCTTCACCATCCGGTGCAGCCAGCGCATCCGGCGCAGGAAGGCGGCCGTGCCCTGATGGCCCATGTCCCCGGTATCCGCGCCGGAGCAATATTGCCCGTTCGCGCCCGTCAGGATGACGGCGCGGACATCCTCATCCTCCGCCAGATCATCGAAGGCGCGCCAGATTTCCTCCCGCATGGCCATGGTGAAGGCGTTCGCCCGTCCGGGCTGATCGAGCGTCACGATGCCGACGCGGCCCTGGCTTGCGATCCGGACGGTCATGACGGGGCGCTGCGGCGCACGTCCTTCTCCTAAATATGATCTTTGGTGCAATATTAAATAGGGAAATTCCGTCCTGTCAATCGCTGAGTCGCGTTGACAACGGCACAATATTGCACGATGGTGCAATAAAAGGCGGCATTTGGGCGCCCGGACGGAGGATGGGAGATCGATGAGGAAGGCAGGTTTTACGGTCATGGCGGCGGGCGCCGCGCTGCTCGCGCTCTCCACGGGGGTGGTTTCCCGCTCGGCGGAGAGCGCGTCTCCGGCCGGGGCCAACTGGTCCAGCTTCGGCGGCGACGACAAGGAACAGCATTACAGCCCGCTCGCGCAGATCCGGGAGCAGAATGTCGGAAAGCTCGGCCTTGCCTGGTCCTATGATGTCGACAGTTTCGACAGCTATACCCAGCCTCTGGCGGTCGACGGCGTCATCTATTTCGCGGTAGGACTCAGCGTCGTTCACGCGGTCGATGCGCGAACCGGCAAGCTGCTATGGCAATATGATCCCGACGTCGCCAGTCAGCCGGAAGCCAAATGGCGGATGCGCGCGGGATGGGGCACGCGGGGCATCGCCTATAAGGACGGCACCGTCTTCACCGCCACCCGCGAAGGCCGCCTGATCGCGATAGACGCCGGAACGGGCAAGCCGCGCTGGTCGGTCAAGACGCTGGACGAGGCGGAGGGCGGCTATATCACTGGCCCGCCATGGGTCGCCGGCGACAAGGTGGTGATCGGTTTCGGGGGCGCGGACTACAGTCCGACGCGTGGCTATGTCACCGCCTATGACATCAAGACCGGCAAGAAAGCCTGGCGCTGGTATGTCGTGCCCGGCGATCCGGCCAAGGGTTTCGAGAACAAGGCGATGGAGGCAGCCGCCAAGACCTGGAGTGGCGAATGGTGGAAATGGGGCGGGGGCGGCTCCGTCTGGCACGCCATGGCCTATGACGCGAAATATGACCGCATCTATATCGGCACCGGCAACGGCTTTCCGTGGAACATCAAGATCCGCAGCCCCGGCGGCGGCGACAATCTCTACCTCTCCTCCATCGTCGCGCTGGACGTGAAGACCGGCGAATATGTCTGGCACTATCAGGTCAATCCTGAAAACAGCCATGATTGGAACGACGCCATGGACATCGAACTGGCCGATGTCATGATCGGCGGCCGGATGCGGTCCGTGCTGCTGCACGCGCCGAAGAACGGCTTCTTCTATGCCATCGACCGCGAAACCGGCAAGTTCATCCAGGCGGGCGAGTTCGCCAGGCAGAATTGGGCCAAGCGCATCGATCCCGTGACGGGGCGGCCGGAGATCAACCCGGAGGCGCAATATCCCGACGGCAAGCCGTTCATGATGTACCCCTTCCCCAATGGCGCGCACGGCATACAGGCCATGTCGTTCAGCCCGAAGACCGGCTACAGCTATATCCCGGTGATGGAGGGCGGCCGGGTCTTCGTCGATCCGGCCAATGTGAAGGGCTGGACGTACAAACCCGGCATGATGGTGAACACCGGCCTGGGGGCTCCGCCCGCCAACCTCGTCCCGCCCGCCGCGACGAGCAAGCTGGTCGCCTATGATGTCGCCAACAACAGGATCGCCTGGTCCGTGCCCCAGCCGGGCGTGTTCAACGGCGGTACGCTGGCGACGGCGGGCAATCTGGTGTTCCAGGGCACCAATGACGGCATGTTCAACGCCTTTTCCGCGACGACGGGCCGCAAGCTCTGGTCCTGGCCGGCGCAGAACGGCATACTTTCCGCGCCGATCAGCTATTCGGTCGGCGGCAGGCAATATGTCAGCGTCATCACCGGCTTCCGCAGCAGCTTCGCCAATTCGCCCAATTGGGATTATCGCCAGCAGCAGCGGCGATTGCTGACCTTCACCATCGGCGGGGCCAGGAAGCTGCCCAGGGTCGATCCCGTGGACGAACCGATCCAGGACGATCCGGCCTTCGTGGTGGACGCCGACAAGGCGAAAGTGGGGGCAGGCATCTACAACAGCAGCTGCATCATCTGCCATGGCTCGGGCATGGTCGCGGGCGGCGCGGCGCCGGACCTGCGCAAGTCGGGCGTGCCGCTGGACGCTGAAACCTTCAGGTCGGTGGTGCATGACGGTGCCCTGATGTCGCGGGGCATGGGGTCCTTCGCGCAGTTGAGCGACGCGGAACTGGAGGGGCTACGGCACTATATCCGTCAGCGCGCGCGCGAAACCGCGCCCAAGGGCAAGTGACGCGGATGCAGGTCCCACCCGCTTTACGGGCGCATGGCAGCCCCGCTTCGCCTTCGGGCGGGGCGGGGTTCATGCGTCATGAAGACGATGAATTTGCACCATCATCCAATCCCGCTATGATCCCGGCACTTGGGATGAGTGTTGGGCAATGAAGGCGAGCGATCTTGGCGAGTAAAGCGAACGAAGAATTGAAGGAAGGCGGAGAGCGGCCGCAGACCTATTCCAGTCCGGCGATTATCGAGCGCCGCCGCCGGATTTTGGAGGAAACCCGGAAGGTTATCGCTGAACAGGGCATTGCCGCGCTCAGCATGAATGAGATCGGCCAGCGCGCCGGCGTTGCCAAGCGAACCCTCTACAACGCCTTCCAGACTCGCGAACGGATGATCGCGTCGGCGATTCAGGAATATTTCGACGAATATGTGAGCCGCATCGCCTATTCCAGCGAACCCGGCACGATGCAGCACAATCTGGAACGCATGATCTCCGTCGTGCAGCGGAACCGGAAGATCCGCAATTATATCAAGGCGATCATGGCGCTCTATTTCAGTTCCGATGTCGACCATGACATCTGGGCGGCGATGCATTCGCCCGCGGTCCACCATAACCGCCAGTGGATCGAGGTGCTGGAGGCGAAGAAGCAGCTCCAGCCCTGGGTGGAGGTCGACAAGCTGGTCGAGGATCTGGTGCGATTCGAATATGCAACGATCAACGACTGGGCGCAGGGGCGGATTCCCGACGACCAGATCATCGTGCGGCTGGTCGGAAGCTATCTGACATCCTTGCTGGGCGCGCTGAAGGGCGCGGCCCGCAAGGATGTGGAGGCGCTGATCAAGGACATATCGGACCGCGGCATGGATGCCCTGCCGATGCCCCAGCGTCCCAAGGTAGCGGCATGAATTTGCACATGGATGCAAATTTACTTGAAGAGTCGCGCGCTGTCGGCTAGTCAGTTCCTGCCCCTGGCGAAAGGGCGGGAATGGAGAGCGAGAGAGATGAACGCGGTGAGCGAAACCCCCGAATTGCTGCTCTTGTCTGAGGATCAGGGGATCGCTCATATCGTCCTCAACCGGCCCCGCGCGAAGAACACCGTGTCCTTCGCCATGTGGGAGCAGTTTTCCGCCGCGCTCGACGCGCTTGAGAATGCGACGCCCGCGCGGTTGCTCATCATCAGCGGGGCGGAGGATTATTTCAGCAATGGCGGCGACGTGAAGCTGCCGCCCGCAAGGGGGGAAGGCGCGCTGGCGCTGGCGGCGCGGCTGGAAATGGGGCAGCGGATCATCGGCCGTGTGCGGGCGCTGCCCATTCCAACGGTCGCGGCGGTGGAGGGCGGCGCGTTCGGCGTGTCGTGGAGCCTCGCCATGGCCTGCGACATGATCTTCGCGGCGGACAATGCCCGTTTCGGCGCGCCCTTCCTGGAATTCGGCCTCGTTCCCGACGGCGGCGCGGCCTGGTTCCTGACCAGGCAACTGGGCCGGGCCCGGGCGGCGGAGATCGTCTTTTCGGGGCGGACGCTGGATGCGGCGGAGGCGCTGTCGCTCGGCCTCGTCAGCCGCGTGGTGAAGCCGGGCAGCGCGGTGGAGGAGGCTCTGGCGCTCGGCCGGACCATCGGTGACGGCAATCGCCATGCCGTCGAACTGACCAAGCGGCTGCTCCAGCAGGCGGAAAGCGGCGATCTGGCGACGGCCCACGCGCTGGAACTGGCCTATTGCCACATCTGCCAGGCGGGCGAGGAAGTGCCCCGCGCCCGCGAACGCTTCAAGGCGCGTGCCGCCGCGAAAGCCGCCGCCAAGGCCGCGGAATAACGGAGGGTCCGACCCATGCAGTTCGACATGCGCGCCCTTCCGATGGTCACGCGGTACAAGATCGTCAATTCGACCATCACGCCGCGCCCGATCGCCTGGATCACCAGCCAATCCGCCGAAGGCATCGTGAATGCCGCGCCCTACAGCTTCTTCAACTGCGTCGGCACCGAGCCGCCGCTGGTTGCGCTGGGGCTGCTGAAGGAACCGGTGTCCCGGGGGCTGAAGAACACCGCGTCCAACATCATCGCGACGGGCGAGTTCGTCGTGAACCTCGTCTGCGAGGCGGACGCCGAAAGGATGAACCTCTGCAGCGTCGACGCGCCCGCCGACGTCAGCGAGATCGACTATGCCGGCATCCAGACCGCGCCGTCGGAACTGGTCGCGCCGCCGCGCATCGCCACCAGCCCGGTCAGCTTCGAATGCCGCAAGGTCGCCGCGATGGACATCGGCGCGATGCAGACGGTGGTCATCGGCGAAATCCTGATGGCCCATATCCGCGACGAGTTCATCACCGACCGGGAACGGGTCTATTTCGACACGCCCGCGATGAAGCTGATCGGCCGGACCCATGGCAGCGGCTGGTATGTCCGCAATGGCGACAGTTTCCAGATGGACCGGCCCCGCTACGACCCGTCGCGCATGGCGAAGGACAGGGCGGCGGAATGAATTTGAACCCATGGTGCAAAATTACTTGCGCTTGGGGCCGAACTGGTGTTTTCTGTATCAAAGATCATTTTTCGATCCGTCGGACGATGTGAAGCCATAAAGATAATTCCGCAAAAAAGGCGGCGGGCCGCGCCCGCCATAGGAGTGATGAGATGCCCGGTCCCCTGGATCATCTGACCGTCATTGAACTGGCGGACCAAATGCCTGTCGCCATCGCCGCCATGCTGCTGGCGGACCATGGCGCCGACGTTTTGAAGGTGGAGCCGAAAGGCGGCGCCTTCTTCGCCCACGACCTCAGCCGCAAGGCCTGGGACCGGTCGAAGCGCAGCGTCGAACTGGATGTGCGGGAAGCCGGCGGCCTCCAGGCGCTGCGCGGCCTGCTGCAAGGCGCGGACATCTTCATCCACGCGCTGGAAGAGAAGGATGCGGCCGCCCTCGGCCTCGACAGTGAAAGCCTGGGACGCGATTTCCCCGAACTGGTGGTCTGCGCGCTCACCGCTTATGGTTCGGACACGCCCTTTGCCGATCGGCCCCATGGCGAATCCCTCGCTGCCGCGCTGCTCGGGACGATGATCGACCGCTCCAGCAGCTTCCGCCCCGGCCCGGTCTATCTCGGCCATCCGGCGCTGCATTATGGGCAGGCCTTCCTCGGCGTGATCGGCGCGCTGTCGGCCATCCGCGCCCGCCGCCATATCGGCAAGGGGCAGCAGGTGGAGGCATCCCTGCTCGACGCCATGCTGGCCCAGTCACCGATGAACAACTGGTGGCAGGAAGAGGGGATCAGCTACATCAAGGCGGGCGATTCCGGCGCGGTGGACCGTTTCGGCAAGACCCGGCTGGTGACGGGCATGTTCGAATGTGCGGACGGCCTTTATCTCCAGATGCATACCGGCGGGCAGGGCGGCTTCAAGGCGGCGATGGACGTGCTGGGCTTTGGCGACCGTATCCAGACCGTGACCGCGCCGGAAATGTCGGTGCCGCTGACCGACGAGGAATATCATATCGCCCGCGTCGAGATTTTTGACGCCTTCAAGACCCGGCCGCGCGCCGAATGGATCGCCATGTTCCAGGCGGCGGACGTGGCGGCGCTGCCGGTGCTGGAGCCCGCCGAAGTGCTGCTCGACGAACAGGTGGAGTTTGTCGGCCAGCGCATATCGATGCCGGACAAGGATTTCGGCACCATCTACCAGGCCGCGCCCGCCGTGCGCATGGCCAATGCCCCCGCCGCCGCGCCCCGTCCCGCGCCGGAAGTGGGCGCGGACAATGAAGCGCTGGCGGACCTCATCGCCCGCCGCCGCACCGCGCTCGCCGCTGACGGCAAGCCGCTCGACCGGCCGCTGGAAGGCATCAAGGTGGTCGACTTCTCCTCCTTCTTCGCGGTCGGTTATGGCGGCCGCCTGCTGTCCGACCTTGGCGCCGACGTCATCAAGGTGGAGACCCCCGGCGGCGACCAGATGCGCCCGCTGCCCGACTGTTTCGACGCGGCCCAGCGCGGCAAGCGCGACATCGTGCTCAACCTCAAACATCCCGAAGCGCTCGAAGCGGCGTTGAAGCTGGTGGCGACCGCCGACGTGGTCACGCACAATCTTCGCCCCGGCAAGGCGGACAAGCTAGGCATCGGCTATGAGGCGCTGTCGAAGCTCAACCCGCGCCTGCTCTACGTCTATCTGCCCGGCTATGGCTCCCGGGGGCCGAAGTCGCTGCTCAAGAGCTTCGCGCCTTTGGTGTCGGGCTGGACCGGCCTGCTCTATGAGGGCGGCGGCGAAGGCAATCCGCCGACCCGCGCCGTGTTCGGCAATGAGGATTATAATAACGGCTTCCTCGGCGCGGCGGGCATCTTGATGGGCCTTGAACATCGCGCCGTCACCGGCCGGGGCGATTATATGGAAATCCCGCAGCTTCATTCGAGCCTGTGGACCACGTCTGAACATTTCCTCGATGCCGACAGGAAGGTCGTCTACGGATTCCGGCTGGACAAGGAACAGGCGGGCTTCAACGCGCTCGACCGGATTTACCGGACCGCTGACGGCTGGCTCTGCATCTCTTGCCGTTCGGACGAACGTTTCGCCGCGCTCGCCAAGGCCGTGGGGCAGGAGCAATGGCTTGCCGATCCCCGCTTCGCCACGCCCCGCGACCGGTCCGCCAACGACGCGGCGCTGCTGGACCCGCTGAAGCCCTTTTTCGCGGACAAGAGCAGCGCAGACGCCCATGCCCTGCTGGAAGCGGCCGGCGCGCCGAGCGAGATCGCCCGCGAAACAAGCTGGGTCCGGGAGGCACTCTGGCAGGACTGGGCGACGGCCAGCAACCGCGTGATCGAGAATTTCGACTCCATGTACGGCCATGTCCGCCAGTTCGGCAGCTTCATGCATTTCAGCCGCACGCCGGGCCTTGCCAAAGGCTCCGCCCCGCGCCTTGGCGAACATACGCGGCAGATATTGGGCGAGATCGGCTATTCGGATGCCGAGATCGATGCGCTGATCGCCAGCGGCAAGGCGATGCAGGCTGCGGATGTGAAGGGCCGCATCCAGTCCCGCGTCTCCGCCGCCTGACACGATAAAGAGAGGAATCGCCAAGGTGCAACTCAACCTTCGCTACGACATGAACCGCCCGGATTTCGGCGCGCCGCATCCGCTGCTCTACCGCACCGCGATCGAGCAGGCGCAATGGGCCGACGGGCTTGGCTTCACGCAGGTCTTCCTGGCCGAACATCATGGCGCGGAGGGCGGCTATTGCCCGTCCTCCATGATCCAGGCCGCTTCGATCCTTGGCGCTACACAGAATATCGTCGCCCATCTTTCCGCCCTTGTGGTGACGATGCACGATCCGCTGCGCCTGGCCGAAGACCTAGCCGTGCTCGACAATATCGCGCCGGGCCGCATCTGGCTGACGGCGGGCATGGGCTATCGCCCGCATGAATTCGAGATGTTCGACCGCGACATCGGCAAGCGGCTCGCCATCATGAATGAGGCGATGGGGACGCTGAAGAACGCCTGGACCGGCGAGCCCTTCGAATTTCGCGGCCGCACCGTCCGCGTGACGCCCGCGCCCGCCACGCCGGGCGGCCCGAAAATCTACATGGGCGGCTCGACCGACAAGTCCGCGATCCGTGCGGCCAAGGGCGGCTATCAATATTTCCCCGGCCATCCGGACCTCTTCACGCTCTACAAGGAGGAGCGGGCAAAGGCCGGCTTCGGACCGCCGGAGGAGCTGCGCAAGCCCGCCGCCAGCTTCCTCTACGTCTCGGACGATCCGGACCGCGACTGGCCGCTGGTGGCGCCGCATGTCGCCTATGCGACTAACACCTATGCGCAATGGGCGCAGGAACGCGGCACCGGCCAGACCCGCTACAGCGCGGCCGAGACGATCGAAGGGCTGAAGGCCATGCCCAATATCAAGCTGCTGACGCCGGACGAATGTTTCGCTTATCTCAAGGATCTGGGACGCGGCACGGCGGTCACGTTCCACGCGCTGCTGGGCGGGCTGGACCCCGAAGTCTCCTGGCGCAGCCTGCGCCTGTTCGAAAAGGAAGTGCTGCCCCGGCTCAAGGCGGAGCCGGGCCTGCTGGAAATTCCGGGAGAATGAGCATGGAGCAGAACCGTCGCGGCACGCTGGCCGCCATGCTGGCCGTTCCTTTCGGACTGGCTGCGGTGGGTCAGGCTTCGGCCGCGCCCGCAAAGGGAAAGGGCAAGCCGATGAGTATGGCCGAGCGTCTGGATGTGATCGAATCCAGGCAGGCGATCACCGAATTGCTCCATGCCTATGCCCGATCCAACGACCGGGCGGACGAGGCCTTGCTGCGCTCGCTCTTCTGGCCGGAATCGACGCATAAACATGGGAAGTTCGAAGGCAAATCCTCCGATTTCGTGGGCTTCGCCTTCAAGATCATCTCGGGTCTCAAATATGCCTGCCACCATATCTCGAACGTCTCGGTCGAGGTGAAGGGGGATAAGGCCTTCTCCGAATGCTATTATTTCGCGCAGCATCGCCGCGACCGCAAGGATGGCGCGGGCGAGGAGGACGTCTTCTTCCAGGGCCGCTATCTCGACGATCTGGAGCGGCGCAACGGCGAGTGGAAGATCATCCGCCGCCGGGGCCTGTCGGATTACACCTCGCCCGCTTTCCCGTCGGAAATCCCCTATGCGCAATGGCCGGCGGGGCAGCATAGCGAGAAATATCCGAGCGACGATTATTACAAGATGCGCCAGCAGTTTCTGGGGAGCTGACCGATGCGGGCGCTGCTGTGCGAACATCATGGGCCGCCGGAAGAACTGCATTTCGCGGATGTGCCCGTTCCGGAACCGAAGGCGGGCGAAATCCGCTTCCGGGTGAAGGCCGCCAGCGTCAATTTCCCCGACGCGCTGATGATCCAGAACCTGTACCAGAGGCAGCCGCCCTTGCCCTTCATTCCGGGCAGCGAGGCGGCGGGCGTGGTCGATGCGCTGGGAGAGGGCGTCACCGGCCTTCGCGTCGGGGACAGGGTGGCGACCATCCCCTTCGAAGGCGCCTTCGCTGAATTTGCGATAGCGCCTGCTTTCCGTACCGCCGTGATCCCGGAGGGGATGGGGTTCGACGTGGCGGCGGGCTTCACCATGGTCTATGCGACGGCGCTCCACGGCTTGCGCCAGCGCGGCCGGTTGCAGCCGGGCGAGACGCTGCTGGTGCTGGGCGCTGCGGGCGGCGTCGGCCTCGCGGCGGTCGAGGTCGGCAAGCGGATGGGCGCGCATGTGATCGCCGCTGCCTCGACAGAGGAGAAACTGGCCCTTGCCCGCGCCCATGGCGCTGACGAGACGGTCAACTATGCGCAGGACGATCTCAAACAGGCGGTGAAGGCCCTGACGGGCGAACGCGGCGTCGATGTGATCTTCGATCCGGTCGGCGGCGCGCTCGCGGAACCCGCCTTTCGCACCATGGGCTGGGACGGGCGCTATCTGGTCGTGGGCTTCGCGGCGGGGACGATCCCGGCAATCCCGCTCAACCTGCCGCTGGTGAAGACGGCGGCCATCATCGGCGTGACCTGGGGCGTGCACAGTCGCGTCGAACCGGACATCCATGCGGAAAACATGGCGCAGCTCTATCGCTGGTATGAGGAGGGCGGCCTGCGCCCCGAAATCAGCAAGCGCTTCTCCTTCGAGGAAAGCCGTGAGGCGATCCGCTGGATGATGGACCGGAAGGTGCAGGGCAAGATCGTGATCGAGCTGGCGAGCTAAGCTTCCCAACAGGGCGACGTGCTCCTGCCTTTGCGGAAGTATGTCGCTTTAAGCCGCAGGCCAGTTCGCCAACGGCAATCCAGCAACATCCGTCCGCGCCTTCACCACCACCCCGCTTGCCCGCGAGACGACGTAAAGGTCGCGCAAATCCGCTCCGCCCCAGCAGAGATTGGTGGGGCTGGAGAGCATCCTGCCTTCGGGATCATGGACAATATCCACCTTCCGCCCATCCGGCGTGATCGCAACGATCCGATTGGCGAAGGGCAGCGTCACCCAGAGATTGCCCGCCGCATCGAAAGCGATGCCGTCGCAATAGCCAAGCTCCGCACGATCCGCGACGGGCATGGCGCGAATGTCCTTCGCCTGATGGTCCGCGATCACGACACCCAATTGCGGCCCATAATCCTGCGGATCGATGAGCGATCCGTCCGCCTGCCGCCGCCAGCGCCTTATGCGCCCTTCAGCGGTTAGCGATGCATAAACAAAGCGTTCCTCACGATCGAGGCAGAGGCCGTTCACCCCGCGCAGATTGCGGGCCACGATGGAAGCCCTGCCATCGGCCGCGACCCTGTAGATGAAGCCGGCAGGCGTGGTCGTGCCGATATTGCCGATAGGCCCCCAACTGCTGTGCGTGCAGTAAATGTCGCCATTGCGGGCCGTCGCCGGACCGTTGGAGGCGACCAACTGCCGCCCCTCCAGTTCCGACACCAGCGTCTCGACCGTTCCCGTCGCGACATCGATCCGTTGCAATGGTCCCGGCCCCTTGTTGAGCAGGCCCATATTGGCGACGATGACGCGACCTTCGCGGTCGACCGCCACGCCATTGGGCGCCAGAGCCCTGTCGATCTGGCGCAGCCTTCCATCCCGCTCCAGCACGCCGATGGCGCCGCCGCCATTGGAGATGAACAGGCGCCCATCGGGGCTGCTCGCTATGCCTTCGGGCGCGTCCAGACTGCCGCGCACGAGTGTGAAATCGTTGAGAGCGAGAGGTTTTAGAGGTAGGGCTGGTCCAATTCCTGTTGATGGCACGCAACTGGTGAGAGCCATGCTTGCCCCACCCAATAACATCTCGCGACGCCCGAGAGCGAGTTTGGACAAGCCATCAGCCCGAACCTCCGTTCGCCCTGAGCTTGTCGAAGGGCTTTTCTTCTTCTCAAAAAAGGAAAGGGCTTCGACAGGCTCAGCCCGAACGGGGGTGAGGGAAGCTTGTTTCACCATGCTCTCCTCACCCAATGGGCGCAAAGCCGGCGATCTTGTGATCCCCCGCCTGCACGGGCTGGAACCGCAACCGCATCCCGCAGCGCGGTTCCACGCCCTCAGCGCCAACCAGCAGCCCCGGCACCCGCACGCCCGGCGCATCGTCCGGCTCGAACAGGACGACGGTGAACGGCACCTCCGCCTTATGATCGCCGGGCAGCAGGCTGCGTATCACGGTGGTGAAGCTATAGGCGCTGCCCTCCGGCGAAACCGGCCGCCATTCCAGCACGGCGTCGGGCTTTCCGGGGATGACCTCGGGCGGATACCATATCCATTCCCCCGTCCCGGCGTCGGCGGTGATGCGCAGTTCCCCCGCTTCCAGCCCGTCATAATAGCCCTGGAACAGCGGGTCTTCGATCTTGGGGGAGTAAATAGGAATGCCCATGGATCAGCTCCGCGCCAATATGGTGGTGGAATGATTGTTGCCGCCAAGCCCTGCGACGGCGCAGAGCTTCGCGTCCGGCACCTGCCGTTCGCCCTCTTGCCCGCGCAACTGCCGAACGGCCTCGATCAGCAGGTTCATGCCGGGCACATAGCCGCCCGACATATGGCCGCCGCTGGTGTTGATCGGCATCCGCCCGCCCGGCATCCCATGCCCCGCCGCATAGAAGCGTGGCCCGTCGCCCCGCTCGCACAGGCCCAGCATCTCCGTCTGCACCAGCGCGGAGATGGTGAAGCCGTCATAAATCTGCGCGAGGTCCAGATCCTTGGGATCGCAGCCCGCCATGGCATAAGCGAGCTTCGCGGAAACCTCGCCGGGAAAGTCGTAGGTGCAGGGCGTCTGGGTGAATAGCACCCCCTGCGGCCAGTTGTTGAAGCCCAGCCCCAGCCCCTGCACGCTCACAACCGGATGCGGCATGTCCCGCGCTTCCTCGACGGCGCTCACCACATAGGCGCCGCCGCCATCGGTGGTGAGGCAGCAATCCGCCGCCCGCAAAGGCGTGGAGATCATGGGCGACTGGCGATAGGCTTCCAAATCCATCGGATCGCGCCGCTGCGCGCCCGGCGTCAGCACCGCCCAGGCGCGATAGGTCATGGGGATGGATGCCTGCTCCTCCTCCGTCATGCCATAGTCATGGGCATAGCGGTTAGCCATGGTCGCGAAATAGGTGGGCTGGCCGAAGAAGCCGACCGGCATTTCGATCCCCGCCTTTTGCGGTTCGCGTGCATGGAAGCCATAGACGCCGCCCGGCTTGGTCGACTGGATCGCATAGGGCACCAGCACATGCCGGGCCAGACCCGCCTCGATCGCCATCTGCGCCAGTTGCAGCGCCTGCCCCGACGTCGCCGTGCCGCCCACGCTGTCAGTGGTGGCGCAGAAACGCTTCTCGCCCGCGCCGATGGCAAAGGCGACCTCGTCCGACCCATGCCCCGCATATTTGTTGGAGATATAGCCGTCTATGTCCTTGGGCGTCAGGCCCGCATCGGCAATCGCCGCCAGACTGGCGCGGGTCATCATCTTCATGACGCCCTCCTCGCCCTTGCGCAGGAAGGGGGTTTCACCGACTCCGGTGATGGCGATGCGGTCTCCTCTGATCATGCGTCCTTGAACCCCTTGCCCTCAGCCACCAGCCGCTCGATCAGGGGGGAGGGGCTGAACGCCTCGCCATGGGCGGCCTCCAGCGCCTTCAGCTTTTCGAGAACGACCGGCAGACCCTGCAAATCAGCCCAGAACATCGGCCCGCCACGATATTTCGGCCAGCCATAACCCGTGATCCAGACAATATCGATGTCCGACGCCCGCGATGCGATGCCTTCTTCCAGAATCCGCGCCCCCTCATTCACCATGGCGAACAGGATGCGGTCGTGGATTTCCTCTTCGCTCACCTCGCGCCGGGCAATGCCCTGCTTTGCGGCGAAATCCTCGATGACCTGCATGGCGACGGTGGAGGGCGTTTGCCTGCGGTTCTCGTCATAGTCATAATAGCCGCCCTTCGTCTTTTGCCCATGGCGGCCCATCTCATTGAGGATTTCCCGCACATTGGCGGAACTGGTCGCCTCCCGGTTCCAGCCGACATCCAGCCCCACCAGATCGCGCATCTGGAAATGCCCCATGGCAAAGCCGAAGTCGTACAGCACCTTGTCGACCGCCCAAGGCGTCGCGCCTTCCAACACCAACCGATCCGCCTGAGTGTTGCGCGCAGCCAATATGCGGTTGCCCACAAAGCCGAAGCCATTGCCCACCAGCACGCCGATCTTCCCGATGGTCTTGGCGAGCTTCATCGCGGTGACGATGATCTCGGGCCTGGTGTCCTTGGTCCGCACCACTTCCAGCAGCTTCATCACATTGGCGGGCGAGAAGAAGTGCAGCCCGACCACGCTTTCCGGCCGGGACGTAGCGGCGGCGATGTCGTCAATGTCGAGATAGCTGGTGTTGGTGGCGAGGATCGCGCCCGGCCTGGCGATCCTGTCGAGCTTGCCGAACACCTCGCGCTTGACCTCCAGATTCTCGAACACCGCCTCGATGATCAGGTCACAGTCAGCCAGATCCTCCATCGCCACCGATCCGGTCAGCAGGCCCATGCGGGCGTCGACATCCTCGGGCTTCATCCTGCCCTTCTTCGCGGTGGTTTCATAATTGCCGCGAATGATCTTGAGGCCGCGGTCGAGCGCTTCCTGCTTCGCCTCGACGATGGTCACGGGGATGCCGACATTGGCGAAGTTCATCGCAATGCCGCCGCCCATGGTGCCCGCGCCGATCACGCCGACCTTGGCGATGGGCAGGACGGGCGTGTCGGCGGCAAGCCCCACGATCTTGGCCGCCTGCCGCTCCGCGAAAAAGACATGGCGCTGGGCGGCGGACTGGCTGTCGGCCTGAAGCTCATTGAACAGTTCGCGCTCATAGGCCATGCCTTCGTCGAAGGGCTTCTCCAGCGCGGCCTCGATGCAGCGGATGATATGTTCCGGCGCCTTGAAGCCCCGGAATTTCTTCGCATTGGCCTTGCGGAAGTCCGCGAAGATTTCCGGCTTACCGCGCGCTTCGTCCAGTTTCTCGCTGCGGTCCCGAACCTTGAGCAGCGGGCGCCCCTCGTCCAGAACGCGCTGGGCGAAGCCGATGGCGTCGGCGCGCAGACTGCCCTCCGCCGCCAGTTCATCGACCAGCCCCATCTCCTTCGCGGCCTTTGCACCGACGGGAGCGCCGGACGTGATGAGGTCCAGCGCCTTTTCCACCCCGACAATGCGCGGCAGACGCTGCGTGCCGCCAGCACCGGGCAGCAGGCCCAGATTGACCTCCGGCAACCCGCATTTGGCCGAAGGCACGGCGATGCGATAATGCGCCACCAGCGCCAGTTCCAGCCCGCCGCCCAGCGCCGTGCCATGGATCGCGGCGATCACCGGTTTGGTCGCATTCTCCACGATCAGTTGCAGGTTGCGCAGCGATGGTTCGACCTGCGGCTTGCCGAATTCGGTGATGTCCGCCCCGGCGAAGAAGGTCCGCCCCTCGCAGATCAGCACCATGGCGCCCACGCCGCTATCTCCGATGGCTGTCTGCACCGCGCCCGCGACGCCCTGCCGCACGGCGTTGGAGAGCGCGTTCACCGGCGGCGAATTGACCGTGATGACCGCGATGGGACCGTCCACCTCATAGGTGACGACGTCATTGACCTTCATTCAAGCCTCTATGTGTCTGGGCGCCCGGCTTGCCTGCGGCTTGCGCAGCCAGCACTTCACGAGCGCGTTGGCGGAAATAATGTTGAAGACCTTCGATCTCTGCGTCGGTCAGCTCCTCGAAGCGCGGCATGCCCCGCTGGCGCAAAATGCCCTTGCGCAGCACCTCCTCGAAACTGCCCTTGTCGATCGGCACGCCCGACTGGAGCAGGTCAGGCGCTGCGCCGCCCGACACGGCATTGGCGCCATGGCAGATGGAACAACGCTGACCGAACACGCCCGCGCCGATGGCGGCCTTGGCAGGATCGACGGCGAAATCCGGCATGTCGATCACCGGCGTTTCCACGGGCTGGACGGGCGGCAGGCTGGCCTTGCCATCGAGCGAGAAGGTGAGGACGCGCCATTGCTGCGTGCGATAATTCCATTCCCGCCTCATGCCGGTGGCGCTGGGGAAGCGGGAACCGGTGATCACCGTCACATATTGTCGCCCACGCGCTCTGTAGGTGATCGGCTGCGCCATCACCGCCGTCTGCGCGTCGAAGGACCAGAGCGGCCTGCCGCTGTTCGCCGCATAGGCGACGAACCTGCCCGCCGCATTGCCCTGGAACAGCAGATTGCCCGCCGTCGCCGCGGTGCCGCCGCCGCCTCTGATGCCGGGCATGGGCACGCGCCACGCCTCGCTCTGCGTCACCGGATTCCAGGCCAGCAGGAAGCTGGTCGCGGGCCGGTCCGGCGCCACGCCCGCAGGCGGCGCGCCCGTGCCGACACTGATCCGCTGGCCGTCCAGATGTTTCCAGCCCTGCAACGGCTCGGCCGGATCGATATAGACCCGCCCCTGATCCATGGTCGGGATGTAGACCAGCCCCGTCCCCGGATTGAACGACATCGCCTCGATATTATGCGCGCCGAAGGGGGAGGGGTAGACGATGGCCGGTTTCCCGCCGGGATAGCGCGCCGCCGGATTCTCGACCGGCCGTCCGCTCCTGACGTCGATGCCGCTCGCCCAGTTGACCGGCACGATATTGCGGGCGGAGATCAGCTTCCCCGTCTCCCGGTCGATCACATAGAAGAAGCCGTTCTTCGGCGCGTGCATCAGCACGTCGCGCTCTTTCCCGCCGATCCTGAGCCGGGCGAGCTCGATATCCATCGCGCTGTTGAAGTCCCATGTCTCGCCGGGATTGGTCTGATAGTGCCAGACATATTCGCCCGTATCCGCGTCCAGGGCGACGATGGAGCAGAGGAAGAGATTATCCCCGCCACCCGGCGAGCGGATCTTCTGATTCCACGGAGAACCATTGCCGACCCCGATATAGATGCGGTTATATTTGGGGTCGTAGGCCATGGCGTTCCATGCCGTCCCGCCACCGCCATATTTCCACCACTGGCCGGTCCACGTCCGGGCAGCCATCGCCATCGCCTTGTTCTCGAACCCCAGCTTGGGATCGCCCGGCACGGTATGGAAGCGCCAGAGCTGCTTCCCCGTCTTCTGGTCATAGGCGGTCACATAGCCCCGGATCGGCGCGAAGTCCGCGCCGCCATGGCCGATGATGACCTTCCCCTTGAACACCCAGGGCGCGCCGGTGACGTAGCGCTCGTCATCCTTGCCGATGGTCTGCGCGGTCCAGACGGGATGGCCGGACCTGGCGTTGATCGCGATCAGCCGCCCGTCGATGGTCCCGGTGAAGATCATGCCATTATCATAGGCGATGCCCCTGATACCCCAGGCGGCGCGCATCTTCTGCCCGGCGACCTTCCAGCTTTGCGGGTCGTAGGTCCACAGTTCGCGCCCGGTCGAAGCATCCAGCGCATGAATGACGCTGTAGCCAGAGGCGTAATAGAGGATGCCGTCCACCGCGATGGGCGCTGAAAGGCTCGACCCGCCGCCGCCAATGTCATGATACCAGGCGAGCTTCAGCTTGCCGACATTGCCGTCGTTGATTTCGGTAAGCGGACTATAGTGGTTCTCATCGATCCCACCATAGCCCGGCCAATCGCTCCCATCACGCCTCGCCTCACCCGAAGGCGCGCAGGCGGCGAGCAACAGCAGCAGGGGCAGAAGGAAGCGCATGAAACTCAACCCCCGATGGTGCGGTCGGAAGGCCAGAAGCGCTGGCGCAGCGCCTTCTTGTTGACCTTGCCCATGACGGTGCGGCCGATGTCGTCGACCATCTCATAGCCGCGCGGGCATTTATACCCGGCCAGATTCGCCCGGCAGAAGGCGTTGAGTTCCTCAGCCGTAGGCGGATCGCCCGCGTCCTTGGGAATGACCAGCGCCCGCGCTTCCTCGCCCATTTCGGCATTGGGCGCAGCCACCACGGCGACGTCCGCGACCTTGGGATGGCGCAGCAGCACATGCTCGGATTCAGCGGGATAGATATTCACCCCACCGCTCACGATCATGTCGGACACCCGGTCGGTGATGAAGAGATAGCCCTCCTCATCGACATAACCCATCTCGCCCAGCGTGAAGACGCCCGGCGCGATATGCGCGGCGGCGGTCTTCTCCGGATCGCCGCGATAGACGATCCCGTAACCGCTGGTGTCGCGGAAATAGACCTGCCCGACTTCATTGGGACCGAGTATCCGTCCATCCTCGCCATAGATCACCGTCTCGAACGGCGCGAGCGCCCTGCCGACGGAGCCCGGCCGCTCCAGCCATTCCTGCGAGGTGATGAAGGTGGTCGACCCTGCTTCGGTCCCGCCATAGGCCTCCACCAGCACCGGTCCGAACCAGTCGATCATCGCCTGCTTCACCGCGCGCGGGCAGGCTGCCCCTGTATGGGCAAGCCGCTGGATGCTGGAGACGTCATATTTCGCCCGCACCTCTTCCGGCAGCGCCAGCATCCGCTGGAAATGGGTCGGCACCATCACGGAGCCTTTGACCTTATATTTCTCGATCAGCGCCAGCGTCCTTTCCGCATCGAAATGCTCGACGGTGATGAGGCTCATGCCGCCAAAGACGTTGCGCGCCATGCCCAGCGGCCCGGTATGATAAAGCGGCCCCACGGCAATGCCCGGCGAGGGCGTGATCTTCGGCCGGATCGCTTCGGCCAGCGCCTTCACGGTCGCGACGCGAGGGAAATATTGCGGCGGCGTCTCGGTCGCCTTGGGCCGTCCGGTCGTACCGGAGGTATAGTGTAGGTGCGGCAGCGGCGGCACATCATGATCCGGCTCTTGCGCCGAAGCCGCCGCCAGCCACTCCTCCCAATGGATGACGCCTTCCCGCTCCGGACAGCGCCAGCCGATCACGGTCCCGACGCCCGCTTCCTGCGCGGCGGCAAGCCCGGCCTCCATCGTCTCCGGCCCGACCAGCAGCGCCACCGCGCCGCTGTCCTTCAAAATATAGGCCGCCTCCGAAGGCGTCAGGTGAAAGCTCACCGGCACGCTGGAAATGCCCGCCTCCAGACAGGCGACATAGGCGATCACCGTCTCCGCGCTGTTGGGCGCGAACACCGCCACCCGCCGTTCGGTCAGGTCCAGCCCGTTCAGCGCATTGGCCGCCCGGTTGAGCAGTTCGTCCAACTGGTGCCAGTCATAGGTCACCCGCTCGTCGGCAAGGGCAAGCTGGTCGCGGCGCGCGGGATCGACCCCGCCGATGGTCAAAGACATCAGACGTCCTTTCGGGAAGCAATGGCCGGCGCGAGGTATCTCAGCGCCATGCGGAAGGAGATGAGGGCAAGGATGGAACTGACCGTGACGACGACCGCCAGCGACCGGCCCAGCGCGCCCTCGTCACGGAACACATATTGGGTCAGCGCCGCGACGATGGCGGGCCCTGCGCCCTGACCCAATATGGTGAAGACGAACAGGAAGGACGCCAGCATCCGCGACCGGATCGTCGCCGGCGCGATCAGCCCCATGACCGAGGAAACATAGACCATGAAAGGCACGGTGATGAACTGCGCCACGCAATAGCAGGCCAGGAACACATAGGGGTTCGTCGCGAAGAACATGTAGGCGATTACCGGCAGGAAACCGAGGATCAGCCAGCCGTAGAAGCGCAGATGCGCGTCCTTCATGCCCCGCGCGAACAGCTTGTCCACGATCCAGCCGTTCACCACCAGCGACACGGCGGACACGATGTTCATCAGGCTCAGCGCAAAGCCATATTGCACCGGCTTCCACCCGAAATGCCGCTCGATATAGGCGGGCACCCAGTTGGTCATGGAATAGCCGCACATGGCGAGGGCGGACGTGCCCACCAGCATCAGCGCCAGCAGCTTCCAGTTCTGCGTGACGAAGGCCTTGATCAGCCCCTTCTGTTCCCCGTTCGCGGCGGTACCGGGCGTCCGGCGGCGGCCCGGATCGGGGAAGGTGAACAGCAGCAGCGCCAGCAATATGCCCGGCACCCCGACCATCATCATGACCAACTGCCAGGGCTGGGCGGGGCCATGGAAGGGAATATGGATGCCGCTATGCGCCGTCGCAAAGGCGATGGCGACGCCGCCCAGAGCAAAGGCGGTGGCCGATCCCACCTTGCCCGCCGTCTGGAAGGTCGAGGTGGCGCGGGTCAACAGGTGCGAAGGAAAGGCGTCGGCAATCAGCGAATAGGCGGCGGGCAGCAATGCCGCCTCCCCGATCCCGACGAAGATGCGCCCGATCAGCAGCGCCTCATAGCTTTGCGCAAAGCCGCAGGCCGTGGTCGCGACGCCCCATATCACCACGCCGCCGAAGATGATCCAGCGCCGCGAAAAGCGATCCGCCGCCCAACCCAAGGGCAGGCCGAAAATCGCATAGAAGATCGCGAAGGAGGTCGAGGTGATCATGCTGATCTGCACATCGGACAGCAGCAGATGCGCCTTGATCGGCGTCACCAGCATCGACACGATCAGCCGGTCGACCCAGCTCAGCACATAGAGCCCGAACAGAACCGCCACCATCCACCAGGCGCTGCCAAGGCCCGGATTGGTCCGGCTGTCATTCTGGTTCCGGGCGCTCATCAGCATGATCCTCGCCTTTCCGCTCAAAATCTTCAGCGCACCGGCAGTTCGTTCAGTTCAGCGATCTTGAGCTTGCCAAGCTGCGCCATATGCACCTCGTCCGGGCCGTCCGCGAAGCGCAGGTAGCGTGCATTCATGAAGGCGGCGGCGGGCGGGAAATCGCTGGAAATGCCGATGCCGCCGAACACCTGCATCGCGCGATCCGCCACCGTCTGGGTCATGCGCGGCGCGACGATCTTGATCGCGGCGATCAGGTCCTTGGCGACCTTGTTGCCATAGCGGTCCATCGCATCGGCGGCCTTCAACGTCAGCAACCGCGCCTGCTCGATCTCGCAGAAGGAGAGGGCGATGTCCTGCCGGATGCTGCCCTGATCGGCCAGCTTGCGCCCGAAGGCGACGCGGTTCTCCACCCGCCGCGCCATATATTCCAGCGCCCGCTGCGCCTGCCCGATCAGGCGCATGCAATGATGGATGCGCCCCGGCCCCAGGCGACCCTGCGCGATCTCGAACCCGCGCCCTTCGCCCAGGATCAGGTTGGCCTTGGGCACGCGCACATCCTTGAAGACCATCTCCGCATGGCCGCCGGGCGAATGGACCGCATTCATGACGTCGAGCGGACGGACGATCTCTATGCCGGGCGTGCCCGCCGGGATCAGTATCTGCGAATGCTGCTGGTGGCGCGGCCCGTCATTGGGCGTCTTGCCCAGCAGGATGAATATCTTCGTATGGGGATCGAGCGCCCCCGAAATCCACCATTTGCGGCCGTTGATGACATAATCGTCGCCGTCCGCGATGACGGTGGTGGCGACATTGGTCGCGTCAGAAGAGGCGACCTCCGGCTCCGTCATCACATAGGAGGAGCGGATAGTGCCATCCATCAGCGGCTTCAGCCACTTCTCCTGCTGCTCCGGCGTGCCGTATCGGGCCAGAACCTCCATATTGCCCGTGTCCGGCGCGGAGCAGTTGAAATATTCCGAAGACCCGATCACCCGGCCCATGATCTCGGCCAGCGGCGCATATTCCAGATTGGTGAGGCCGGGGCTCCATTCGCCATATTCATGCGGCAGGAACAGGTTCCACAGGCCCGCTTCCTTCGCCTTCGCCTTGATCTCCTCCGTCCCCGGCCAGCGCTTCCACAGGTTCGCGGGGTCATGGTGGAAATGGTCGCGCTCCTTCTCGATCGGATAGACATGGGCATCCATGAAATCGATGAGCCGCTCCCGCAGCGCCTTCACCTTGTCGGAATATTCGAAATCCATCGCTCGATCCTTTTCGGATAAATTCAGGTGAGGGTGAGGCCGCCGTCCACGACCAGCGTCTGCCCGCAAATGTAACCGGCAAGGGGGGAGGCGAGGAAAAGCGCCACCCCCGCCATTTCCTCGACCGATCCAAAGCGGCCCATGGGTATCCGGGCCAGGGCGCGCTCCCGCCGCTCGTCATTGTCCATCGTCACCTTGGTCATCTTGGTGTCGACCAGACTGGGCGCGATGCCGTTGACGCGGATGCCGTCGCCCGCCCAGGCAATCGCCAGCGCCCGCACCAGATTGACCGCGCCCGCCTTCGACGCCGCATAGGCCGGATTGCCGAACGTCGCCTTGAACGCCCCAATGGAGCTGACGACGATGACCGTTCCCCTGGCGGCGGCCAGCGCTTCGCGGCACAGGTTGGAAATATGCAGGATGGAGTCGAGATTGACCGCCATCACCTTGTTCCAGCCCTCGACCTCGAATTCCTGCCGCCGGTAGAGGACCGTGCCCTGCGAATGGATCAGCACGTCCAGCCTGTCGAAAGGCACCGGCGTCGCCGCAATCGCCGCCGCATCGCTGACGTCGACCTGCGTATAGCCGACGCCTTCAAGGTCCGACCCTTCCTCGCCCGCATAGTCCGCCGCGCTCGCCCGCGTGCCCCAGACATGGACCTGCGCGCCCCGCTGGCGGAAGGCCTGCGCCATGCCGTTGCCGATGCCGCTCGATCCGCCGACCACCAGCACCGTCTTCCCGGTGAAGTCGAGTTCGTTGGTCAAAGGAATTGCCCTTTCATGCATGTCAGCGGATCAGCGCCTCAGCGCGTTCGAAAAGATGAATGGCCCGGCCGTGCAGCCTGTCGCCGGTCTCGCGTGGCGCCTTCCCGGCGCAGGCGCGGGCATGGGTGCCCTCCAGCAATATGCCGAGCTTGTAGCAGGCCAGCACATGATACCAGTCGACCGCCGACAGGTCGCGCGCCGACCCTTCGGCATAGCGCGTCACCAGTTCCCCCGCGCCCGGAAAACCGTCCCAAGGCCTGACCGATACGGTGCTTTCCGACTTCCCGTCGGGCCAGGTGGCCAGCACCCAACCCAGGTCCAGCAGCGGATCGCCAATGGTCGCCAGTTCCCAATCGATGATCGCCGCCAGTTCCGGCCCATCCTTGCGATACATCACATTGGCCAGATGATAGTCGCCATGCATGATGCCGGGCGTGAAGCGGTCCGGCCTATGCCGCTCCAGCCAATCCCCGACCGCGCCGACGGACGGCAGCGCTTGCGGCCCCGTCCACCCGTCAAACTCGCCATAGCCCGCAAGCTGCGACCGCCAGCGATCCACCTGCCGTCCGAGGAAATTCTCCGGCTTTCCGAAATCGCTCAATCCCAGCGCATGATGGTCCTGCGCGCCCAGCGCCGCGATGCCGTCCACCAGCGCCAGCCCCATGGCATGGCGCATCGCGGGCGAACCGGCATGCGGCTCGGGTAATTGCCCGACCGGATTGAAGCCATCCACCGGCTCCATCAGGTAAAAGGCGACGCCCATCACGCTCTCATCGCCGCAATCCGCGATCAGCCCCGGATGCGGCACGTTCGTCCGGGCCAAA
This sequence comes from Sphingobium sp. 22B, assembly GCF_001580035.1. NCBI lineage: Bacteria > Pseudomonadati > Pseudomonadota > Alphaproteobacteria > Sphingomonadales > Sphingobiaceae > Sphingobium > Sphingobium sp. 22B. The sequence continues at coordinate 177,193 of NZ_LTAB01000005.1, forward strand.
GCGCGCAGCAGCCGCGCCTCCCGCCGCATCGTCTCATTGCTGTTCGGGCGAGGGTGCGAAGGGGGGCGGCGGAACACATAGTCGCGTCCGTCGCGGCTGAAGCGAAGCAGGATATTCTGCGTCCCTCCCGCGAGCGGCGTCACGTCCGTCAGCGGGCCGGAGCCAAGTCCCCGGTCCGTCATCCACGCCGCCAGCGACTCGATGTCGACCGTCGGTCCCGATGCTGATTCCACGGACGATTTCACTAGGGCATCCCTCGCTTTTCTCGACTGTTCGACCGTCGATTAGATCAATTGGATAATGCACTTGACGAACGCTCTTGGCAATGAGAAAAATGCACACATGGTCAGACTTCAACTTGCCAGGGCCGATGATGCCGCTCGCAGCGCCGCTGCCGGGCAGATCAAGAAAGTCGCGTTGCGCCTGTTCGCGGAACGGGGCGTCGACGGCGTCACCGTGCGGGAGATCGCAGCGGCGGCGGGGCAGAAGAATCACGGCGCGGTCGGCTATTATTTCGGGTCGAAGGAAGCCTTGGTCCGCGCCATCGTCATGGACGGCGCGGTGGCGCTGGATCGCGAACGCAATGCCGCGCTGGACTTGCTGGAGGAGCAGGGCGGCCCCCGCACCATCCGGCAGGTGGTGAACATCCTGGTGGAGCCGGTGCTGGGCCTGTCGGACGATCATTATGTCCAGTTCATCGTGATCTTCGCCATGACGCACAGGGACATGATGCTGGACGCGATCGATCCGGCATGGAACCGCGCCTATGGCCGCTGTCTCGACCATCTGCGCCGGCTGATGCCCCATCTGCCGCCCGCGCTTCAGAACCAGCGCTTCGTCTTCATGGGCGCCTATATCAGCGCCGTGCTTTCCGCGCGGCAGCGCGCCCTGGCCGACCGCAGCCGCGCGCATCCCATGTGGGGCAGCGAATCCAGTCTCGAACATTTCATGCAGTCGCTGGTCGCCCTGCTGGATGCGCCGGCCGACCTTCCGAAGGACATGCTGGCACGGATCGGTGGAGCAGGGGCCGCGATCCCGGAGCCGCCGGGGCCGGTCGGCTGAGAAGGGCGCAAGGACAAGATGATGGAGAGGATGATGACAGGCAGGGACGGGATGAGCGGACAGGCGGCGGCATTGCTGGACATGCCCTTGGCCGACCTGCTCGCCGCCGCCTCCGCGCTGCGCGATGAGGGCCATGGCCGGGTGCAGAGCTGGTCGCGCAAGGTCTTCATTCCGCTGACCCAGCTTTGCCGCAATCTCTGCCATTATTGCACCTTCTCCCAGCCGCCCCGGCCCGGCGAGGATGCCTATATGACTCGCGATCAAGTGCTGGCCGTCGCCCGCGCGGGCAAGGCGGCGGGCTGCACCGAGGCGCTGTTCACGCTGGGCGACAAGCCGGAATTGCGCTTCGCCGCGGCGCGGGAGGAACTGGTGCGGCTGGGCCATGCGAGCACCATTTCCTACCTCATCGAAATGGCCGCGCTGGTGCGGGATGAAACCGGCCTGCTGCCGCATATCAACGCCGGGGTGATGACCCGCGAGGAAATGGCTGCGCTCCGCAGCGTTTCCGTGTCGCAAGGCCTGATGCTGGAGTCCGTTTCCGACCGCCTCTGCCGAAAAGGCGGCGCGCATTATCGCTCGCCCGACAAGGAACCGGCGGCGCGGCTGGAGACGATCCGGCTGGCGGGCGAACTGCACATTCCCTTCACCACCGGCATATTGATCGGCATCGGTGAAACCCGCGCCGAACGGATCGAAGCGATCGAAGCGATCCGCGACCTGCACCAGCGCTACGGCCATATCCAGGAAGTCATCGTCCAGAATTTCCGCGCCAAGGAACGCACGGTGATGGCCCATGCGCCCGAACCGGACATGGACGAACTGCTCTGGACCATCGCCGCCGCCCGCCTGATCCTGGGGCCGCAGATGAACATCCAGGCGCCGCCGAACCTGTCGGCCGCCGATTTCCCGCGCCTGCTGTCAGCGGGGATCAACGATTGGGGCGGGGTCTCGCCGGTGACGCCCGACCATGTGAACCCCGAAGCGCCCTGGCCCGAAGTCGAACGCCTGCGCATGGCGACCGAAGGGGAGGGGCGGATGCTCGTGGCCCGCCTGCCGGTCTATCCCGCCTATGCGCAGGACAATGCGCGCTGGCAGGACAAGGCGATGGTGCGCCATATTCTCGCCCATGCCGATGCGGAGGGCTTCGCCCGCGAGGACAGATGGTCGCCCGGCATAGCGCTGGAGCCCCGCATCACGCGCCCCTCCACCCTGCCGGTCGATCCCGGGATCGCCGCCATCGTCGACCGCGCCATGACGGGCGCGCTGCTGGAAGAGGAGGAGATCGCGACCCTCTTCTCCGCCCGCGAAACCGATCTCGAACATATTTGCGACAGCGCCGATGCCTTGCGCGAACAGGTGATGGGCGACGCCGTCACCTATGTCGTCAACCGCAACATCAACTATACCAATATCTGCCTTTATAAATGCAGCTTCTGCGCCTTCTCCAAGGGCGACAAGGCGGAGCAACTGCGCGGCAAGCCCTATGATCTCGATCTTGAGGAAGTCGTCCGCCGCACACGGGAGGCATGGGATCGCGGCGGCACGGAAGTCTGCCTGCAAGGCGGCATCCACCCCCATTATACCGGCGAGACCTATCTGGACCTCGCCAAAGCCGTCCGCGCCGCCGTGCCGGAGATGCACATCCACGCCTTCTCCCCGCTGGAAGTGTCGCAAGGTGCGGCAACCCTTGGCCTGACCGTCGAACAATTCCTCACCCGCCTCAAGGAAGCGGGTCTCGACACGCTCCCCGGCACGGCCGCGGAGATATTGGACGATGAGATCCGCGCCATCATCTGCCCCGACAAGCTCGACACCGATCAATGGTTGGACGTCATCGAAACCGCGCACAGGGTCGGTTTCCGCACCACCGCCACCATCATGTTTGGCCATGTCGACACGCCCCGCCACTGGGCGCGCCATCTGATCCGCATCCGCGACCTGCAACGCCGCAGCGGCGGCTTCACCGAATTCGTGCCGCTGCCCTTCGTCCACATGGAAGCGCCCATGGGCCTGCGCGGCGAGGCGCGCCACGGCCCGACCTTCCGCGAAGTCCGGCTGATGCACGCCGTCGCCCGCCTCGCGCTGCACCCGCATATCCGCTCGATCCAGACAAGCTGGGTCAAGCTGGGGGAGGAGGGGGTGAAGGTCTGTCTCACTTCCGGCGCGAATGACCTTGGCGGCACGCTGATGAACGAGAGCATCTCCCGCGCAGCAGGAACGCAGCATGGCCAGGAAATGCCGCCCGCCGCAATGGAGGCGCTGATCCGCTCGCTCGGCCGCACCCCGCGCCAGCGCAGCACCGCCTATGGCGCGGTCGCGCAGCATATTCACGACCGCGGCATGGATGCCGCGGAACTCACGCCCATGATCCTTACGCCTCCGCACAGGCGTCGAAAAGAACAGGAGAGTTTAGCCTATGCAGAATGAAGCTCTGGCGAGCATCGCCGTCCTCGGCGGCACCGGCAAGGAAGGCGGCGGCCTCGCGCTCCGCTGGGCGCATAAGGGTCATAAAGTCATCATCGGCAGCCGCACCGCCGAACGCGCGCAGGAAGCCGCCGCCCAGATGAACGAAGTTCTGGGCGAGGGCGCCGTCACCGGCGCCGCCAACCCGGACGCCGCCGCGCAGGCCGACATCGTCGTCCTCGCGGTTCCCTATGCTGCGCAGCAATCGACGGTGAAGGACGTCGAACCGGCGCTGGCGGGCAAGATCCTGATCGACGTGACCGTGCCTCTGGTCCCGCCCAAAGTCAGCCGCGTGCAACTGCCCGAAGGCGGCTCCGCCGTCGAAGCCGTGCAGAAAATGCTGGGCGAGGGGGTCCGCGTCGTCTCCGCCTTCCAGAATATCAGCGCCCATCACCTGACCAGGCTGGACGAGGAAATCGAATGCGACGTCCTGGTCTGCGCCGACGACAGCGAAGCCGCCGACACGGTGGTCGCGCTGGCGCAGGAGATCGGCCTGCGCGCCTGGAATGCCGGGCCGCTCTGCAATTCGGTCGTGGCGGAGGGGCTCACCTCCGTCCTGATCGCCCTCAACCGCAAATATAAAGTCCCCGGTTCCGGCATCCGCATCACCGGCGTCTGAGGTCTTTGGTTTTTCGCATTTTATGAATCGTCTGCTGTGCCAGCAGACTTGAAAATGCTTGGGAGAAAGAAAATGGCAGAAGCCTATATCGCCGCCGTCGCCCGCAGCGCCGGCGGCAAGCGGGGCGGCCGCCTCGCCGCCGTCCACCCCGCCGATCTCGCGGGCAAAGTCCTTGCAGGCCTTGTCGAGCGCTCCGGCATCGACCCCGCCGCCGTGGAAGATGTCATCATGGGCTGCGCCTGTCCCGGCGGCGAGCAAGGCGCGAACATCGCCCGCAACGCCGTCCTTGCGTCAGGCCTCCCCGAATCCGTCCCCGGCACCCATGTCGACCGCCAATGCGGCTCCTCGCAACAGGCGCTGCACTTCGCCGCCGCGACGGTGATGTCCGGCATACAGGATGTGGTGATCGCCGCCGGCGTTGAAAGCATGACCCGCGTGCCCATGGGCCTGCCCTGGACACTCCCCGCCAAGCATGGCTTCGGCTCCTATCGCAGCCCCGGCATCGAGGCGCGCTACCCGAACCAGCCCTTCAGCCAGTTCGGCGGCGCGGAAATGCTGGCGAAGAAATATGGCCTGACCCGCGATGTGCTGGACGCCTATTCGCTCGAAAGCCATCGCCGCGCCGCCGCCGCGGCGCAGGCGGGCAAGTTCGATGCAGAGATCATTCCCCTCGAAGTCGTCACCCCGGAAGGCGAAACGGTCGTCCACAAGGTCGACGAAGGCATACGCTTCGACGCCAGCCTGGACAGGATCGCCAGCGTCAAGCTGCTGGCCGAAGGCGGCGTGATCTCCGCCGCCAGCGCCAGCCAGATCTGCGACGGCGCCGCCGCGCTGCTGGTCGTGAACGAACGCGGCCTCAAGGCGCACGGCCTGACCCCGCTGGCCCGCGTGCACCAGATGACGGTGCTCGGCCACGATCCCGTCATCATGCTGGAAGCGCCTATTCCCGCGACCGAAAAGGCGCTTGCCCGGGCGGGGATGAAGCTTTCCGACATCGATCTTTATGAGGTCAACGAAGCCTTCGCCCCGGTGCCGCTCGCCTGGACGCAAGTGCTGGACGCCGATCCCGCCCGGCTCAATGTCCATGGCGGCGCGATCGCGCTTGGCCATCCGCTGGGCGGATCGGGCGCCAAGCTGATGGCGACGCTGGTCAGCGCTCTCCACGACCGGCGCGCCCGCTATGGGCTGCAAACCATGTGCGAAGCAGGCGGCATGGCCAATGTAACCATAGTGGAAAGGCTCTGACGAGGGGGCACGACGGAGTGCGGACGCCCTCCCGCACCCAAAATGCTGAACCGCGAGAGAAAGGCCCCGCATGGCGATGATCGCCAATGCGGTGAACCGAGGCTGTGCGTCCAAACGCTCCGGGAACCAGACGCACGGTTAAGCCGTTCATCTTCCAGAAAGAAATGGAGAGGGCAGATGGACGACGCTCTGAAGCCTGATGCCATGTTCGGCATTTTGTTCGGCCTGTTGGTTTCAATCGAAATATGGTGCTTCGCCGCGCTCGTGATCAAGGCGGTCGAGTGACGCCGGATTGAAGCGGCGATCCCCACAGAGGTGGTGGTGAGCCCTGCTGGATTCGAACCAGCGACCTACTGATTAAAAGTCAGTTGCTCTACCGACTGAGCTAAGGGCCCTCATGTCCTGAGGTCCGCACGCACTAGAGGGGGCGATGCGGCTGGTCAACCTCCAGAAACCGCTTTTCGCAGGCGGAAACGCAAATGGCGGATCGAAAGCCGGGACACGGGGTCGCGCCAGCCCGGCGCAATGGCAAGCAGCGGCGTCAGTACGAAGTCCCGCTCGCGAAAAGCCGGGTGCGGAATGCGCAGCGAGCGGCTGTTCCAGCGACCCCCGGACCACAGGATGATGTCGATGTCCAGCCGCCTCGGCCCCCAGCGCCTGAACCGCTGGCGGCCCAGAGCGCGCTCTATCGCCTGCAAGCCGGAAAGCATCTCTTCGGGCGGCAGGGAACTCTCCATCAGCACCGCGCCATTGACGAAGATGCGCCGCGACGGCCCGATAGGCCGGGTCTGCATGACGGGAGCGACGCTGAGAACCGGGCCCAGTTCCGCGATCAGGCGAACCGCGCCGCTCAACAGGCATGCCGGGGTCATCCGCGCCGACAGCGGCCGGTTCGATCCCAGGGCAAGGGCGTAAACATGACGGGTGCTTGTCTTGACCATCGGACAGCGCCTATCCGGTCGCCATGACGCTGCAAAGTCCTATCCCGCACGGCGAAGCGCCGCATGATTGTCCGCTCTGCCCGCGTCTGGCCGCTTTTCGTGAGCAGAATCGCGCGGAACATCCCGGCTGGTGGAATGCGCCGGTTCCGGTTTTCGGTGATCCGCTGGGCCGAATCGCGATCGTCGGCCTTGCGCCGGGCAAGACGGGGGCGAACCGCACGGGCCGGCCCTTCACCGGGGATTATGCGGGCGATCTGCTGTTCGCCACGCTCGCCAAATTCGGCCTGACCCAGGGCGTCTATGAGGCGCGGCCCGACGACGGGCTCATGCTGCGCAACGTCATCATCCTCAACGCGGTCAAATGCCTGCCGCCGCAGAACAAGCCGCTGCCTGAGGAGATCCACAATTGCCGCGCCTTCCTGAAGCCTGCGGTCGCCGCCTTGCCCCATGCGCAGGTCTTCGTCGCGCTGGGCCAGATCGCGCATCAGTCGGCGGTGAAGGTGCTGGGCGGCAAGCTTCCCAAGGCGCGCTTCGCCCATCTGGCGGAGCATCGCATGCCCAGCGGCCAGATCGTCATCGATAGCTATCACTGCTCGCGCTACAATCAGAACACCGGCCGGCTCACCGCCGGGATGTTCGAAGCGGTGTTCGAGAGGGCGGTGAAACTGGCGACGCTTTAGCCGGCGCACAGACTGGTCGCGCCTGCAGCTTTCGGACTGAACACCAGCCTGAAGCGCGCTGCGCCAAATCGCAGGTTGCGCGCTCTAGGGTTTGTGGGGATTCATCGTGAGTTGATGATGGCTGCGGCGAGATAGATCATTGCAGAGAAGCTCTGGTCGGTTTTGCAGGCACGCATAGCCTCTAGGGTTTGTGGGGATTCATCGTGAGTTGATGATGGCTGCGGCGAGATAGATCATTGCAGAGAAGCTCTGGTCGGTTTTGCAGGCACGCATAGCGATGCGTTTGAATTCCTTAAGTTTGGAGAAGAAGTTTTCGATCAGGTGACGCCATTTGTACATCTCGACGTCGATCTTGAGCTTTTGGGCGCGGCCGGGATGTTGTGAAATGACAACCTTCGCCCCACGCTGATCAAGATCCTGTACAATCCAGTTGGAATCGAAGGCCTTGTCGCCYAGCAGGGCACCGAACTCRATACCGTCGATCAACGGTGCGACGCCTATGGTGTCGTAGCGGTTGCCCGGCAGCAACTCGAAGCGCACCAGATTGCCCAAGGCATCGGTCAGCGCCAGAATCTTGGTCGTCATGCCGCCTTTTGAGCGACCAATGGCCTGGCCCTGAGTCCCCCTTTTGCGCCCTGGCCATGCCGGTGAACCTTGACGATGGTCGCATCGACCATGGCGTATTCCATGTCGGGTTCCTCCGACAGCACATCGAAAATACGCTTGAAAATATCGGCTTCCCGCCAATCGCGAAACCGCCTGAACGCCGTACTCCAGTTGCCGAACATGGCGGGCAGATCACGCCATGGACTGCCCGTGCGAACAATCCACAGCACCGCCTCCATGAATAGCCGGTTGTCCCTTCCGCTCCGCCCAGGGTCAGTCGGCTTACCCAGACAATGTGGCTCCATCTTTGCCCATTGGGCGTCGGTCAGTACGAAACGGTCCATCCAGAGCGTGAATCACATCTCCCAACAAATGGGAATCCTAAATCCCCACAACCCCTAG